>JBGTAJ010000195.1:0-99326 GCA_041749915.1 Flavobacteriales bacterium | reverse complement strand
CGCTGCCGATGCGCTCCTGGCCAGGGCCGTGGCGCGCATGGAGAACGACGAGGCCCTGCGCGGCGCACTGCGCAATACCACTGTGCTCGCCGCGGTGATGCGCAACGGCGGTGATGCCATGGGCTGCCTATTCGTGGGTTCCCCCGGCGCCACGGATGTCGCTCCCCTGAAGGCCTTCAGCGAACTGCTGGGGCTGGATGCCACGGCATTGCAGGCCCTGACCAAGGGCGAGTTGGTGCAGGTGCGTCCGGACACGGCACTGCCCACGCTCTCGTTCTGCGTGCGCGAGGGGCTCTGGTTGCTCAGCAATTCGCCCGCCACCATGGACGAGGCCCTGCTGCAATTGGGTTCAGGTCGATCACTGGCGCAGGACCCGATCTTCTCGCGAGCCCTGGCCACCTTGGGAGCCGGCAGTGACGCACACGTCCTGCTGCGTCCCGACCGGCTGAAGGACCTCTCCCTGTTGGGACTGACGAGCGAGGCGCTGGAAGACATCGATACACCGGAGGGCTGGTTGGCGATGGACCTCCGCACCCGCCCGGATGCCCTGCTGTTGAGCGGACTGCTATTGGGCGTGGATGGGACAAGCTGGGCCACTGCCCTGCAGGGACAGGAACCGGGAGCATGGAGAGGCGCCCGCGCCATCCCCAAGAGAGCCGTCAGCTATTCGGCAAGGCAGGTCAGCGACCCCATCCGCTACCTCGAGGACCGCGGCCGGGTGCAGGACAGCGCATGGGTGGCCGACCTGTTCCATTGGGTGGAGGGAAGTGCAGGTATTGCCCGAAGTGCCGAGCCCGAACAGGGGCCTTGGGGCGTGTTCGCCACCACCTCCCCGGAGGCCGCCTCGGAACGCCTGTCCGCACTGTGCCCACAAGGCTGTGATACCATCGGCTATCGCGGGATGCGCGCCCAACGCCTGCCGCGGGCACGGATGCACGCCGAGCTGCTCGGGCCCGAATTCGCAGACCTGGGCCGACCCTGGTGGGTGGTGCTCGGCGATGTGGTGGTCTTCGCGCCAGAGGCCAAAGGGGTCCAGCAGGCCGTGGATGCCTGGATGGACGGAAATTCCCTCGCCGAGGATGGTCGCACCTCGGCCTGGTGGTCGCGGATGGCCAGCGAGGTCGGCGCCAGCTGGTGGTGTGATGTGGCCCGCGCCACACCGCTGCTATCTGCGGCAACCCGACCCTCCTTGGCCCCTCGCATCGACAGCCTCCAGGGGCTTTGGTCCTCCTTCGGTGGCCTCACCGTGCAGGTGACGCCGGGACAGCGGGGCAGCATCCATGTCAGCGCAGCGCTACAGTTCGCGCCCCTCACGGAGCAGCCAAGCAACGAACGCTGGCAAGTGGCCTTGGGCGCAGCCGCTTCAGGTATGCCGCAGATCGTGGTGAACCACACGAACGGAACGCATGAAGTGCTGGTGCAGGATGACCTGAACCGCCTGCACCTGGTGGGCACCACGGGGAAAGTGCTGTGGAGCCGGGCGCTGGAAAGCCGCATCCTGGGCGAGGTTCAGCAGGTGGACCGATTCAAGAACGGGAAACTGCAGCTGCTCTTCGCCACGGCGGAAGGCATCCACCTCATCGACCGGAACGGCAAGGACGTGGGCGGGTTCCCGGTGCGCACGGAGAGCCGCATCTCCGCGCCGCTGGCCGTGTTCGATTACGAAGGGGATGGCGAGTTCCGCATCCTCGTCACCCTGCAGAACGGTGTGGTGATGAACTACGGCATGGACGGCCTGCCGGTGAAAGGCTGGGAACGACCGAAACTGGCCGCACCTGCCGCGTGTGCCGTGCATCACCTGCGCATCCGCAACAAGGACCACTTGATCGTGGTGGACACCCTTGGCAAGGTGCGTGTGCTGGACCGCCGGGGCAGCGACCGGGAACGCAGCAAGCTGGAGCTCGGAGGATCGCCCCGGGTGCTGTCCATCGCACCGGGCACGGACATCAGCCGCTCGGCGATCCATTGGGTGGACCGGGAGGGACGGTTGTGGCGTGGGTTCATCTCCGGAGAGCGCGAGCAGATAGCTGCCGCCAGCCCCGGCGGCCACCTGCTCGGTCCCTTGGGAAGTGATGGGGAACGTTTGGTGGCCCAATTGGGCAAGGACAGTGTATCGGTGCGTCAGGGTGAACGCGTCCTGTTCCAGCGGACAGTGCCCGGATGCCAGGCAACCGGGGCATTGTTCCAGAACGGGGGCGACGGACCTGTGCTGCTCAGTGTGCCCGTACCGGAGGCCCGTCAGCTGCACGTCTTCGACCTGGAAGGAGGCGTCCATCCCGGCACTCCGGTGGAGCAGGCAGGCCCCGGGCGGTTCGCGGACCTGGACCGCGATGGTCGCCACGAACTGATCACCCTGCTTCCTGACGGAACACTGAAGTGCCTGCCATGGCCCGGCAATAGCTCGAATTAGCACCGCGTGGAAGTCCAATGCTCCTAGATTTGCCGCAGCACAGCACTTCCGGGGCAATGCCTGGTGCCCCGGTCCCATGAAACAGTCCCTCCTTCGAACGGTCCTGCGCAGGGAGATGGTCGGCCTGGCCCGGGTCACCGTCATCGTGCTCGCCGTGTTCCTGTTCCTGCTTGAATTCGGGTACAGCACGGATACGGCCACCGGGCTCCTGCTGGACCAGTTGAGCTATGGTCTGGTGATCGCCGCCGGCTTTGTGACCCTGGGCAGTGTCCTTCGGGCCAAGTTGCGCGAGGAGACCGTGCGCAACGCGGAATTCGTCTGGTTCATCCTGGCAGTGGTGCTGGTGCTGGCGCGCCCCCTGGGTCTCGAGGTCTGGGACCGCACGCAGCACTGGCCGCACCTCCTGTTCCTGCTGGGCTTCATCTTCATCGAACTATCACGGCTGGAGCTGGGCCGCAACAGCACGCTGTTCAATCCGGCACTGCTGTTCACCGTGAGCTTCGTGCTCATCATCGCCATCGGTTCGGCGCTGTTCCTGTTGCCCAACGCCAGCACGCGTCACATGTCACTGGTGGAAGCCGTGTTCACCAGTACCAGCGCGGTATGCGTGACCGGCCTGAGCGTCATTGATGTGGGTCGCGACCTCACCGCCATGGGCCAGTGGGTGTTGCTGCTGCTGATCCAGTTGGGCGGTCTGGGCGTGATGACCTTCACCAGCTTCTTCGCCTTCTTTTTCAAGGGCCGCACCAGCCTGGAGGAACAACTGCGCATCCGCGACATCGCCAACACCTCGTTGGTGAACGCGAAGAGCTTCATCGAGCAGGTGATCGCTTTCACGCTGGCGGTGGAACTGGTGGGCATGGTATTGATCTACTACGCCGTGCCCCAGGAGGTCTTCACCACACACGGTGACCGGCTTTTCTTCGCCCTGTTCCACAGCGTTTCCGCCTTCAATAACGCCGGTTTCTCCACGCAGTCCCTGGGGATGTACGAGCTACCCTTCCGCTTCAACTACTCCCTGATGTGGGTCCTGGCCCTGCTGTTCATCTTCGGAGGCATGGGCTTCGGCATCATCTTCAACTTCAGCCGCTACGTGCGGTTGTGGATCACGGGCCGTGTGCGCCGCCTGTTCACGGGGATCCCCTGTGAGCGCCACCCTCGCATCGTGAACATCAGCTCTCGGCTGGTACTGAAGGTCACGGCACTGCTCATCGTGGTGGGCACCGTGGCGGTGATGGTGTTCGAGTGGAACGGGGTCCTGGCACAACACCCGACGTGGTGGGGGCGCTTCAGCGCGGCGTTCTTCACCGGGGTCACGCCCCGCACGGCGGGCTTCAATGTGGTGGACTACGGAGCGCTCACGGTCCCCACGCTGATGATCACCCTGCTCCTGATGTACATCGGTGCATCGCCCGGATCCACCGGGGGCGGTATCAAGACCACCACCTTCGCGGTGGCCACGCTGAACATCTTCGCCACGGCCCGGGGTCGCAAGCGGGTGGAGTTCAGTGGCCGCGAGATCAGCAACCTGAGCATCCGCAGGGCCTTCGCCGCCATCGTGCTGTCGCTCGTGTTCCTGGGCCTGTCCATCACCACCATCGCTTCCCTGGAGAAGAACCTCGGCCTGCTGCCCATCGCCTTTGAGTGCTTCAGTGCCTTCAGCACCGTGGGCCTCTCCATGAACCTGACCACCCAATTGGGGGACCCGGCCCGACTGGCATTGGTGGTGGTGATGTTCGTGGGCCGTGTGAGCGCGCTTACCTTGCTCGTTGGCGTGCTGCGCCAGGTGCAGGTCACCCCGTACCGTTATCCCAAGGAGGACATCCTCATCAACTGATCACCCATGAAAGTCGCTGTCTTCGGCCTCGGCAATTTCGGCAAGCACCTCGCCATCAAGCTCACCCAGATGGGCCATGAGGTCATCGCCATCGACCACGACATGGAGAAGGTGGACGCCATCAAACAGGAGGTGAGCTACGCCGTGTGCCTGGAGAGCAACGATCCGCAGGCGGTGAGCTCCCTGCCCTTGAACGAGGTGGACACCGCCGTGGTGGCCATCGGCGAGAACGAGGGGGCCAACATCATGACCACCGCGCTGCTGGTGAACCTGAAGGTGAAGCGCGTCATCAGCCGGGCGATCAACCCGCTGCATGAGATGGTGCTGAACTCCATGGGCGTGACCGACATCGTGCACCCCGAGGAGAAGGCCGCGGAAGGACTGGCACGCAAGCTGAACCTGCGTCGACTGGTGGATCAGTTCGAGCTCCCCGGCGGCTTCATCATCGCGGAGATCGTGGTGCCGGACAAGTTCGTGGGCAAGCCGCTCAGCCAGATCGTGGAACTGACCAAACGCCAACTCGGTCTCGTGACCGTGCTGCGCAAGGAGAGCGAGAAGAGCTTCATGGGCCGCAAGACCATCAAGCTCGGTGCGCTGGGCGTGATGGACCCTGACTTCGTGCCCACCAAGGGCGATATCCTCGTGCTCTTCGGCACCAAGGATGAAGTGACCCGCTTCACTGGCGAGACCAGCTGAGGCTCGTCAGTCCGCCCGCCTCCGGATGCGCCCATCTTTGCGCCATGCCGGGAACACGGGAACTCTCCACGCCTGCCGATGTGCGTACGCTGATCGAAGCGTTCTATGCCCGGGCGCGCCCCGACCCGCTCATCGGGCATTTCTTCACCACCCTGGACTGGGACCACCACATCCCCTTGATCGCCTCGTTCTGGGAGATGGTGCTCTTCGGCGACCGGAAGTACCAGGGCGATCCGATGACGGCCCATGTGCACCTGCACCAGCGCATCCCCATCGAACCCGAGCACTTCGAACGCTGGCTGAGCCTCTTCGACCACACCGTGGACAGCTTGTTCACAGGCCCCAAGGCCGACGAGGCCAAGCAGCGGGCACGCACCATTGCGGGCGTCATGGCGCACCGCGTCACCGGTCGTTGAGCTAGCGCTTGGGCTTCCGCAGCGCGATCTGCTGTCCCGCCTGCAGCCGTGCATTCTCGGGCAGGTCGTTGTACTGGGCCAGGCGGGAGAGCTTCACGCCGTACTGCTGGCTCACGCCCCAGAGGGACTCCCCGTCCTTCGCCGTGTGGGTGGCAACGGTCTTCGAGGCATTGCGCTTGGGCTGGATGTACACCCGTTGCCCTTCCGCCAGTGCGGCCTCCTTGTCCATGTCGTTCCAGCGCGCCAGCATGCCATGGGTCATCTCCAGTTCCTCGGCCAGTTTGCGGTAGGTATCGCCCTGCTTGGCCCGCACGAACTTGATGCGTCCCTCGAACTTCTCGACCGGTCGCGCGGCGCCGATGGTGATCACATCCCCGCCACCGCCGGAACGTCGTCCGGTCCTACCCGGTGCAGGCTTCGCCTCCGGCTTCGGTGCGGGCTTGTACGTCACGTCCACCCCGCGGTCCAGGTCGTTCAGCCGGTACCGCTCGATGAGACTGATGAGCTTCTGCGGATAGGCCGGGTCGGTGGCATAGCCCGCCTTCTTCAGCCCCTTGGCCCAGCCTTCGTAATCCGTGGGCTTCAGCTCGAACAGTGCGGCATAGCGCGGCTTCTGGAGGAACTTGGCGTGGTCCTCATAGCTCTGGGCGGCGTCCTTGTACTTGCGGAAACAATCGTCCTTCTTGTCGTCGTCGTGGTAGCTCTTGCCGCCGGTCCAGTCGGGGGTGCACTTGATGCCGAAGTGGTTGTTGGCCTCCCGCGCCAGCTTGCTGTTGCCGTTGCCGCTCTCCAGCAGGCCCTGGGCCAGGGTGATGGAGGCCGGGATCCCGTGCTCCTTCATCTTGCGCACGGCCACCTCCTTCCACTGCTCGATGTACTGCTCGACCGTCAGGCGCTCGCCATCCGGCTGTCCGGGCAGGTCCAGCGACGAACAGAGCAGGAGGATGACCCCCCCCACCAGCGAGCGCAGGACCTTGGGTAAACGCAACATTCCGGGGTTCTCCATGGGTGGAAGGGCGAAACTACCCCTGCCGACAGGGGGCCGAAGGGCCGATAGGGCGCCCAGCGTGCACAAGTGATCGTGGAAACAACGTGCCAAAGTCTCCCCGGCGTACAACGGTCCCGGCATCTTTGCACCCGACCCGGCGAACCTTCCCCTGCGGACGTTGTTCTCCCCGTCAAGAAGGTTGGATAAGGAGATGGATAGCCACGAACAGCGGGAACGGTCGGAGCGCTTGCAGCGCTTGGGGCTCGAAGCTGACGACTACTACTACTCGGAGGAGGGCTATCTGGTCTTCACCGAGAGCTACCACCTGAAACGGGGGTATTGCTGCCAGAGCGGTTGCCGCCACTGCCCCTTCGGTTTCAACGACAAGAAGGGCAAAGGCCAGGTGGGCTGAAGTGGCTGAGCCCCACTGGTTAATTTTGCGGCTTAGTTATCGACCATGCCCACAGCGACGATCAGCGACCTCGCTCTCTTCCAACAGTCCATCCGCGAAGGCATCCCTGATGTCCTCCCTCCCGCCCGGGCGTTAGATCCGTCGGTGAGCCACGCACCGAAGCGTAAGGCCATCCTCACTTCAGAAGAGAAGAAGCTGGCCCTGCGCAACGCGCTGCGCTACTTCCACCCGAAGCACCACGCCACGCTGGCCCCGGAGTTCGCCGATGAACTGAACACCCACGGCCGCATCTACATGTACCGCCTGCGTCCGGAGCATCCCATGCATGCACGGCCGATCGAGCACTATCCGGCTCGTTGCAGGCAGGCGGCGGCCATCATGCTGATGATCCAGAACAACCTGGACCCGGCCGTGGCGCAGCACCCGCACGAGCTCATCACCTACGGGGGCAACGGTGCGGTGTTCCAGAACTGGGCGCAGTACCGCCTCACCCTGCAATACCTCTCGGAGATGACCGAGGAGCAGACCCTGGTGATGTACAGCGGCCACCCCATGGGCCTCTTCCCCAGCCATTCCGACGCCCCCCGCGTGGTGGTGACCAACGGGATGATGATCCCCAACTACAGCAAGCCCGATGACTGGGAGCGCTTCAACGCGCTCGGCGTGACGCAGTACGGCCAGATGACGGCGGGCAGCTACATGTACATCGGTCCGCAGGGCATCGTGCACGGCACCACCATCACCGTATTGAACGCCTGCCGGATGATCAAGGGATCGCCGGGCACCAGCGGCAAGCTCTTCGTCACCTCCGGTCTGGGTGGCATGAGCGGCGCCCAGCCCAAGGCGGGCAACATCGCAGGTGTGGTGACCATCTGCGCCGAAGTGAACGCCACCGCGGCCCACAAGCGCCACAGCCAGGGTTGGGTGGACGAGGTGATCGCCGACGTGGACGTGTGCATCGACGCCGCCCTGGCCTGGCAGAAGAAGGGTGAAGCGCACAGCATCGCCTTCCTGGGCAACATAGTGGACCTGTGGGAGCGCCTGGCTGCACGCCACATCAAAGTCGACCTGGGCAGCGACCAGACGAGTTTGCACAACCCCTGGGCCGGCGGCTACTACCCCGTAGGCCTGAGCTATGAGGAGAGCAACGCCTTGATGGTCGCGGACCCCGCGGCCTTCAAGCAGCGCGTGCAGGACAGCCTGAAACGTCAGGTGAAAGCCATCAACAGCCTCACCGCGCAGGGCATGTATTTCTTCGACTACGGCAATGCCTTCCTGCTGGAGAGCAAGCGGGCCGGTGCAGAGATCGGTCCACTTCCTGTCCCTTCGAGCGGAGTCGAGAAGGAGTTCCGCTACCCGAGCTACGTGGAGGACATCATGGGCCCCATGTGCTTCGACCATGGTTTCGGTCCCTTCCGCTGGGTCTGCGCGAGCGGCGACCCAAAGGACCTGGCTACGAGCGACCGCATCGCGGGTGACGTGCTGGAGGCCATGCTGCACGAAGCGCCCGAAGCCATCCGCCAGCAGATCGCGGACAACCTGCATTGGATCCGCAATGCACAGCAGAACAAGCTCGTCGTGGGCAGCCAGGCGCGCATCCTCTATGCCGACAGCGAAGGGCGCATCCGCATCGCCGAGGCCTTCAACGCGGCGATCAAGACCGGGGCCATCAGCGCACCCATCGTACTGGGCCGCGACCACCACGACGTGAGCGGCACCGACAGTCCGTACCGCGAGACCAGCAACATCCGCGACGGCAGCCGCTTCACCGCGGACATGGCCGTGCAGAACTTCGTGGGCGATGCCTTCCGGGGCGCCACCTGGATCAGCCTGCATAACGGCGGTGGCGTGGGCTGGGGCGAGGTGATCAACGGCGGCTTCGGCATGGTGCTCGACGGCAGCCCGGACAGCGACCGTCGACTGAAGAGCATGCTGCACTGGGACGTGAACAACGGCATCGCGCGCCGCGCCTGGGCCCGCAACCCGAACGCGGTGTGGAGCATCGAACAGGAGATGAAGCGCACGCCGCTGTTGAAGGTGACCCTGCCGAACGAAGCGGAGGATGGGCTCGTGGAGCAGGCCTTGAGCTGATCCGTTGCTCGGATCGGAACGAGGGGCCCTTGCGGGGGTGCACGGAAAGCGTAGATTCGATAGGCCATTCGGTCGATCACCTTCACGCCCTTCCCATGATCACACTCCTACGCGCTTTTGCTTCCTCCTTGTTGCTCGCCTGCACGGTGTTCGCACAGGGACAGACGTTCCTGTTGGAGGTCTCGGTACCGGGATGTACCGCTGATCAAGAGATCTCCGCTGAGTTCCGTGATGAGACCAATTCAGTGGTCATGTCCGCTTTCCTCATCGTCAATGGTGGTACCTGCACTGCGTCAGCCATCCTCTCCACCCCAGCCCTCGGGGATGGCATCTACACCATCACCATGACCACCCAATGTGCGAGCACCTTCGCCTTTGAGGTGGACACCATGATCGTGGAGAACGGGATCGTTCCTGCAGGTCACAGCGCCATACTATCCTGTTCCGAAGGATCGACACTGGATTGCCTGGGCATCCCTGACGGTCCGGATGTTCCGGGTGCACCCTGCGATGACGGCCTTGCGAACACCTCCTTCGATATCTGGTTGCCCAATTGCCTGTGCGTGGGCATCCCCGACAGCACCAACTACACCGATTGCGCCGGCATCGCCAACGGTCCCAACGTACCCGGCCAGGTGTGTGACGACGGTGATCCCACGACCACGGGTGAGATGTGGAACTGGAACTGCGACTGTGTGGTGCCCGGCAGTGCGCCGTGCGAGGCCGGCCTCTACATCGTCCAGGCCTACGGCCAGGACAGCGTGGCCATTCCCAACGCCCTGTGGGTGTTGAACACCAGCACCGGTGGAGATGGAAGCTACCAGGTCCTGTGGAATTTCGGCGATGGTGGCACGAGCACCGAGATGTACCCCACCCACGTGTATGCGACCGGCGGACCGCATCTGCTTTGCCTTACGATACTCGATGGAAGTGGTTGCACGGACACCTACTGCGACACCATCTCCCTGGACGAGGACGGCATGTACAACGGCATGGTGCTGAACGAACGGCCCGGCATGTTGCGCAGCGGATTCACCTTGCAGGTGTTGAGCCAGTTGCCGGTGGGCGTCTCTGAAGTGGGCGCCATGACGGGACTACAGTTGGTGCCCAACCCTGTGGAAGGGCAGTTGGGGCTGGTGCTGGAGGGTTTCGCCACCGGCATGCAGGTCGCACGCATCCTGGACCTTCGCGGGAAGCTCGTCCAGCAGCACACCCTGAGGGGAGGTGCCGAGCAGACCGTTCAAGTTTTGGATGTGTCCGGTCTGGAGGCGGGGGTCTACCTTCTGGAGGTCCTCGACGGCCCGCATCGTTCGAGCCGGCGCTTCGTGAAGCAATAGTTCTGAACGATGCAACAAGGACAGTACGGCCCCTCTCCGGAAAATGTGAAGTGGGACCCAACCCCATGCTCCGACCTTCCGTGTATGGAACTGAACAGCCAACAAGAACCTGCTCAACCGACCCCATGAACAAATTATTCCGCTCTCTTTCACTTGGAACGGCCGTAGTGCTGGGCACGATGGCCTTTGCGCAGCCCATTCCTCCTTATGATGTCACGATCATGGGCATCGTAGCCGGGTGCACCCCGAACGCAGGGAATGTTGTGACGGTGACCACGGTGCAGAACACCCAACCCGCCGTGGATATTGAAGTACCCCTGGATGCCAATTGCGGGTTCACGATCACGCTGTCCATGGAATCGTTCAACGGATGGTTCCAAGTGAGCACCCCGTGCAACGGTGCCATCCAAAGCGCCACGCTGCCGTACGAGGTGAACTCCTTTTTCCCGGACAGCACCTACCTGTTCGTCACGCTCAATTGTGGCGGCAATGTTGTGGATTGCGAAGGTGTCATGGGCGGCAGCGCCCTTCCTGGCACCGCCTGCGACGATGGCGATCCAGCCACCACAAATGACACATGGAACATCGATTGTGATTGTGTAGGATCTGCGCCCGATCCGTGCCAAGCCTGCATCGTGATGGAACAGGCGACCGACGGGAATGATCTCGTTCCATTCACGGTCAACTTTTCCAACTGCTCGCAAGGTGAGATGCCGATGACACACGTATGGACACTGAACGACGTGAACGGTCCTGTCATTTCCACGCAAGCCACCACGAGCTACCCGTTCAATGAACAGGGACCGTTTACTGTATGTCTCACCACCACCTGCGCCAATGGCCAAAGCACCGTGTGCGACTCGGTGTACTTTAATGCTGAAGGAGAACTCTTTGGAAGCGACACCAATTTACCCTGCCAAGCCGGTTTCTGGGTGATGCAAGCCTACACCTACGGGGACAGCATCAACAACCCGAACGGCGGTGGAACCGAACCCATCCCCAACGAAGTGTGGGTGTGGAACCTGAGCAGTGGTGGCACCCCTCCCTATACCTATCTATGGAGCTTCGGCGACGGTACCAGCAGTGTGGATCCCTACCCCACCCATGTCTACGCCAACGGTGGCCCTTACCAGCTCTGCCTGACCATCGCCGATGCTTCGGGATGCACGAGCACATATTGCGACGACGTGAGCATCGATGACAACGGTATCTACACGGGCCTTATCGTGGACGGCCGTCCTGGCATGCTGCGCAGTGGCTTCACCATCCGGGTGATCTCTGAACTGCCCATGGCCGTGGCCGAGCGCAACGTGGTGGAGGAGGTCTCCATGTGGCCCAACCCGGTGGAGGACATCATCGGACTGTCCTTCCACAGCAGCCGCAACGCCAACCTCATCCTGAGCATCATGGACCTCAACGGTCGCATGATCCGCAGCAGCAACAGCGCTGTGAACGTGGGTAACAACCGCCACACCATCAGCGTGGCCGACCTGGAGGCCGGCATGTACCTGCTGCAGATCAGCGACGGTGCACAGAGCACCAGCCGCCGCTTCGTGAAGAACTGATCGCCGCACCTCCCTCGAACAGCGTTCCCTGCGGATATTCCGTGGGGAACGTTGTTTTTGTGGGCCGATCTTTATTTCATGGTTCACCCAACCCGGCCTACCATATGCCCGTGTATGCATGTGAACGCCCAACAACCGAACTTCACTCCCATGGAACACGCAATACGCTCCTTCGCACTGGCGGGTTTGATCGCCACCAGCCTTTCGGCTCTCGCCCAACCCGCTCCACCCTACCCGATCTCCATCGTAGGCACTTTGGAGGACTGCTTGTGGTACAGCCAGATCACCGTCACGACGCTTCCTGGCACCCAGCCCTCAGGAAGTTATGTCTTCGATCTGGTGAACTGTTCGTTCGACACACTGCTGTACATGGATCTTCCCGGCGGCGGATTCACCTTCACCACCTCCTGCAATGGCGAAACCGTGAGTGCGGTGGGACAGTACCAGATCAATTTCCTCGGGAATGACAGCATCTTCGTAGGGCTCAGCTGCGGCGGAGTTACTGAGGATTGCCTCGGGGTGCCGGGCGGCACTGCTGTAACAGGCACCCCCTGCACGACGGTCCTGAACGAGCCTGGGGTCTTCGGTCCGGATTGCACCTGCGTGCCTTTCGCCTCTGCCTGTAACGCCTGCTTCACCGTCTCCCAGGACTCCATCGGCGGAGCGGTGACACCCTTCGAGGCCACCTTCTTCAGCTGCAGCAGCAGTGTGGGCGGCGAGTACACGCTGAGCTGGAACATGCCCGACGGTAGCGGACCCATAGGCGAGAACACTACCTATACCTTCCCCGGACCCAGTACATACGTCGTATGCCTCACGATGACCGGCATCAACAACAACTGCACGAGCACGTTCTGCGACTCGGTCTATGTGGACGAGTTCGGCAATGTCTCCATGGACGGAAGCATGAACTTCGACTGCCTGATGATCGCCAACGGCCCCAACCTGCCAGGCACCCCCTGCACGGACCCGGCCACCGGCGAAGCAGGCCTCTGGAGCGCCGATTGTGTGTGCCTCCCGGACAGCAGCAGCACCGACTGCCAGGCCGGCTTCTGGGTTGTTCAGGCTTATACGTACACCGACACCATCAACAACCCCGGCGGTGGTGTGGAGCCCATTCCCAACGAAGTGTGGGTGTGGAACCTGAGCAGTGGCGGCGATGGCAACTATCAGTTCTTCTGGAGCTTCGGGGATGGCAGCAGCAGCACGGAGGCCTACCCCACCCACGTATATGCCACCGGTGGTCCTTACCAGCTGTGTTTGACGATGACGGATGGCAGCGGATGCACCAGCACCTACTGCGATGATGTGAGCGTGGACGAGGATGGCCTGTACACGGGACTGATCGTCGACGGTCGTCCAGGCCTGTTGCGCAGTGGCTTCACCATCCGGGTGCGGAGCGAGCAACCCACGGCGATCGCCGAGCGGGAGCTGTTGGAGAACGTGGCCTTGTGGCCGAACCCGGTGGAGGATGTGATCGGCCTGTCCTTCAACAGCCTGAACAACGCCAGCCTATCGCTGACCATCTTCGACCTGAACGGTCGCGTGGTGCGCAGCACGAACACCGTGGTGAACAGCGGACAGAACGACCACCGCATCCATGTCGCCGACCTCGAGGCCGGCTTGTACCTGTTGCAGATCACCAACGGCGAACAACGCACCAGCCGTCGCTTCGTGAAACGCTGACCGATCCGATGAACCTCGTCGAGGGGTCCCTGCCGACGGGGCGGGGACCCTTCGGCACATCACCGATGGTGAACGAAACGCTCATAGCCCGATGCCTGCGCGAGGAGCCCAAGGCGCAGTATGAGCTGTACCGCGCGATGCACGGTCAGATGATGTCCATCTGCTCGCGCTATGAACGCAACAAACAGGACGCCGTGGCCCGCATGAACCAGGGCTTCCTGAAGATCCTGACCAACATCGACAAACGCCGCCCGGAGGTCCCCTTCGAGCTCTGGGCACGACGCATCATGATCAACACCGTGATCGACGAATACCGCAAGGACCGCCCGCGCAAGACACAGGAATCCCTGGATGCCTCGCTGGACGAAAGCACCCTGGTGGAGGTGAACGATTACCTGCGTCACATGGAGGCCGATGCCTTCGCCGGTCTGCTGCAACGTGTGCCGGACATGTCGCGCAAGGTCTTCAACCTCTTCGCCATGGACGGGTATGCCCATGCGGAGATCGGCGAGCTGTTGGGGATCAGTGAAGGAACTTCCAAATGGCACGTGTCGCATGCGCGCCAAGTGCTTCAACAGGCTATTGCCCAGCTTGCCGGGCAACACGCCGTCAAGACCGCCATCCGATGAACCTCAACAACGAATTCGACGAACTGGCCCGGCGCAAGCTGCAGGAACAGGCGTTCCCCTTTGAGGAGGCGAACTGGTCCGAGATGCAGAAGACCCTGTACGGCGGACGCAAACGTCGCGCCGGGGGCTTCTGGATCCTCGGGTCCGCAGCCGTGCTTCTGGTCGGCATCTCATCGTGGTGGCTGCTTCAGGACCACAGCTCATCCGGGCCTGTCACGGAGGTCCGCGAAGAGCGTTCCAGCAACGCACCTGAACACACCGCGAGCGAAGCACCAGCGCACACGGTGATCGCTCGAACAGGCAGCCTATCATCCGCGGAAACGTCCGGCACCACAGGCACGACGAACGATGCAACGGCTACGGATCAAGCGACCAACGCAACGGTGTCCTCAGCCGGCAACACCAAGAGCACGGGCTCGGACGTTCGGTCCACATCTTCCAATACTTCCATTGAAGCAGGAACGAGCACCGCAAAGGGTGGTGATCGGCCTACGGCTTCCATCGCTGGAGCACCGGGTGGTTCATCCATTGAAGGACCGGAGGACCGAACCTCAATGGGTTCCACAATTACGAACACGGCAGAGGTCAGTGAGAACGGGACGAAGCAAGGGGAGGCCCGGAACATGGATGGGCCGAAGAGCAACGCCGGTGCCGTGATCACGAGCGGAGTTGCGGTCGGCACACTGCCGGATGAAGGGATCGCGAAGAGCGGGAACACCGCACCAGCGATGGATGGACAACAGGTCAGCGCAGAGGAAAGCGAATACAGCGCTGTTGGGGCAGAGGAACAGGCCGCCGCTGTGAACCCGGCTGACAGCGTCGCCGCGGCAGCGACCATGGCATCCGTCACGCCCAACACCCCGTCGGACAGCGTTGCGACCGCGTTGCTTCCGGCATCGCTTCCGCCACTGATCCCCGAACGTGCACCGTGGGAGATCAGTTTGTTGGGAGGGATCTTCTCCAGCAACAGCACCTTCACGGGAGGCAGCAGCGCGGACTGGAGCAATGACGTGGGCCGCATGACCACCGGCGGCGGCGCTGCGGAAGTGATGCACATGGGCCGCCACTTCGGACTGGGGATCGGGCTGCATTACGGCACCTATGCCGAGCGCATCACCTTGGGCGAATTGAGCAGCACCACCACCACGATCGACAACTTCTGGTTCCTTGTTCCGGTGGACACCACACTCCTCTTCATCTCGGACACGATCAATGCCGGCACGGATTCGTCCTACTACGTCGGTCAGTCAGTCCCGACCACCATCAACGTGCTGGCCGAGGGCGCGGATACGACATCCACGACCACCGTCACCCGCCAGGCGCGGGAGCTGGTGAACCGCACGAGCTACCTGGAGATCCCCCTGCTCTTCGACGTACACCTGGTGCAGGGCCCATGGAGCCTCGGACTTCGCGCCGGACCCACGGTGGGCTTTCTGACAGGGCGCACCGGGGCATTGCCGAATGCGGCCAACGATGGCTACACCGATTTCGGTGATCAGGCCTTCCGCGAAGTGATGGTGGGCTACACAGCGCGGGCCTACATCCGTTACCGGTGGAACGATGCGTGGTCCATCGGGCTGGAGCCCGCCCTTCGCGGACAGCTGATGAACAGCCTGGGTGAAGGCGCCATCGATCGCCGCTCCACGGCCTTCGGCGGCATGATCAGCTTGTCGTACCGTCTGCGTTGATCGGCATTGGCGATCTTTCGGGCATGGTCCGCACCGTGCTCCCGATCACCTTCGCCCTCATCGGCTGCACCGCTGTGTCAGAACCGGACCCTGCTCCCATGAACGACCTGGAGAACCTCGCCCCCCTGGCCCGTCCCGGCATCCTGAACGCGGTGATCGAGATCCCGGCCGGCAGTGCGGAGAAACGGCAGTACGACCCGGCCACGAACAGCTTCCCCATCGACCTGCGCAAGGGGGAGCCCCGCATGATCCGCTTCCTACCCTATCCCGCGAACTATGGCTTCATCCCCGGCACCAAAATGCACAAGGAGGAAGGAGGCGATGGCGACGCGGTGGATGTCTTCGTCCTCTGCGGTGCCTTGCCCAGCGGCACTGTGCTGGAGGTGGAAGCGATCGGCATCATCGAGCTGCTCGATGCCGGTGAGCGCGACGACAAGCTGATCGCCCTGCCCGTGGACCCGGCGCTCCGTACCGTGGATGCGGACGACCTCCTCGAACTGCCCGTAGCAGCGCGGGACATCCTGGTCACTTGGCTGCTGAACTATGACCCCGAGGACGGTGCGGAACTGATCGCCGTAAAAGGCAAGACCGATGCGATGGCCACTGTGCAGCGTTGGCAGGTGAAGTGATCACCCGCGCAACTCCGCGCCCACCTCCTTCTCCAAAGCCTGGCGGATGCGGCCCATGGCCTTGTCCACCTGTTCATCGGTCAAGGTCTTCTCCACATCCTGGAGGATGAAACTGAGCGCATAGCTCTTCTTTCCCGCCGGCAACTTGTCGCCTTCATAAACATCGAAGAGATCAACCTCGCGCAACAGTTTGCGTTCGGCGTTCAAGGCCAGCTTGCGCAACTGCTCGAAGCGTACGGCCTTGTCCAGCAGCAGGCTCATATCGCGACGCACGCTGGGGAAGCGGGAGACCTCGTTGAAGCCGATCACCTGCGCACGGCACACGTCGAGCAGTGCCTGCTCATCCAGTTCGGCGAAATACACGGACTGGGCCAGGTCCTGAACCTTCAGGTGGGTCCTGCCCACCTCGCCGATGAGGCCCAGCGTACGGCGGTTGACCTGCACGGCATGGGCGTTCTCCAGCAAGGCGTGTTCGATGGGCTCCCAGGTGGCCAGCGCGTTCACGCCCAAGCGTTCGAACAGCGCCTCCAGTTCCTCCTTCACATCGGCGAGTTCGGCCTTGCGGTCCACACTGCGCCAACGTTCGCGCGCGTGCTTTCCAGTGATGGCGATGCCCAATGTCTCGGTCTCCACGGTCCGGCCCTTCGCCTCCACGTAGGTGCGTCCCCGCTCGAAGAAGCGCAGATCGCGTTGCTGGCGGTTCACGTTGTAGGCCATGGCCTGCAGCATGCCGGTGAGCATCGTGGGGCGCAGCACATCCAGCTCGGCGCTCAGCGGATTGGCGAGGGTGACGAGCTGTGCCGCCTCGTGCGAACCGCTGCGCACGGTGCGCTCTCCATTGACGAGCGAAGGGGTCATGACCTCCCGGAACCCGCGGGCGGCAAGATGCTGACCGCTCTGCTGGCGAAGGCTCTCCAAGGTGAGGGCATCCTGCAGCACGGGAGGGAGCAACAGGTGGGCGGGCAATGGCACATGATCGTAACCATGGATCCGCAGCACCTCCTCGATCACATCCGCCGGGCGATGCACGTCCACACGGTAGGCCGGCACCTGCAGGTGGATGCCCACCGCGTTGCGTTCGCGGATCCGGAAGTCGAGCAGTTCGAGGATACGCACCACCTGATCGGCAGGGATGTGCAACCCGGCGAGCCGCTCCAGGTCGGCGAACTTCAGGTGCACCTCGGCCCGTTGCTTCGGCGTGTGATCGATGTCCGTGATGGGTGAACTGATGTGCGCGCCGGCGACCACCTTCAGCAGCAATGCCGCGCGCTTCAAGGCATACACGGTGATCTCAGGGTCCACGCCACGCTCAAAGCGGAACGAGGCATCGGTGTTCAGGCCATGGCGCCGGGCGGTCCGACGGATGGTGCTGGGGTCGAAGCACGCGCTCTCCAGGAACACCGTGGTGGTGGCCTCGCTGACACCGCTTACCGCTCCGCCGAACACACCGGCGATGCACGCGGGTTCCTTCGCATCGGCGATCACGAGGTCACCGGCATCCAGCTTCCTCTCCTTGCCATCCAAGGTCAAAAAGGGTTCTGCGGCCGAAGCCATGCGCACGACAATGCGTCCACCGGCCAGTTGATCGGCATCGAACGCATGCAACGGCTGTCCAAGCTCGTGTTGCACATAGTTGGTCACGTCCACCACGTTGTTGATGGGCTTGAGCCCGATGGAACCGAGCCGGTCCTGCAACCACTTCGGGGATGGCCCCACCTTGACGCCGGTCAGCGTGACACCAGCGTAGCGGGGGCACGCCTTCGCATCCTGAACTTCCACGGCAATTGCACGGGTCTCGTCATCCTGCTGAAAGGCGGACACATCCGGCAATTTCAATTCCAATGAACGCCCCTCGCGATGGTTGACCGCGGCGATCAGGTCGCGCGCCACCCCCACATGGCCCATGGCGTCGGTGCGGTTGGGCGTGAGGCCGATCTCCAGCACATGATCGCTCACCAGGCCCAGCTGTTGCGCAGCGGGGGTGCCCACCACGGCGGTGGGATCCAGGACGAGGATGCCATCGTGGTCGTGGCCCAGCCCCAGTTCATCCTCGGCGCAGATCATGCCCTGGCTCTCCTGCCCGCGGATCTTGCTTTTCTTGATGATGATGCAGGTGCCGTCCGTCATGCACAGGTTGGCACCGACGGTGGCCACCAGCACCTTTTGTCCGGCCGCCACGTTCGGGGCGCCGCACACGATCTGCACCGGTTCGCCCTGCCCGAGGTCGACCAGGGTCACGCTCAGTCGGTCGGCATCGGGGTGTTTGCGGCACTGCAGCACATGGCCCACCACCACTCCGGCGAGCATGCCCTTGATGGGCTCATGGAGCTCCACGCTTTCGGTCTCGAGGCCGGTGCTGGTGAGGATCGCTCCCGCCTGCTGCGGTGTCAGGTCCGTATCGATGTACTGCTTGAGCCAGTTCCAGGAGATGCGCATGATATCCGCCGAAGCCTCGGCGCAGGTGGATGGGGCGTAAAAAACGGTCGGCGAAGTTACCCAATGGCCCGGGGCCGATGGGTGCTGGTGCAGGACCGCCGCCGGCCGCCCTAATTTTGAGGTTCGACCATGGAGTACATCGCACTGTCCATCCCGCTGTTCTTCCTGCTCATGGGCATTGAGCTGGCGTGGAGCGCCTGGAGCGGCCGCAAGGTCTACCGCTTCAACGATTTCGTGGCGAACATGGGCTGCGGCATCGGCTCGCAGGTGGTGGGCGCCTTCACCAAAACGCTGGTCTTCGCGGTCTACCTCTGGGTCTACGAAAATTGGCGGCTCACCACGCTGGAGAGCTCAGTGCTCACCTGGATCGCCACCTTCCTGCTGATCGACCTGCTGTACTACTGGTTCCACCGGCTGAGCCACGAGATCAACTTCCTGTGGGCGGCGCACATCGTGCACCACCAGAGCGAGGAATACAACCTGAGCGTGGCCCTGCGCCAGAGCTGGTGGCAGGGGCTTTTCAGCTTCTGGTTCTACATCCCGGTGGCCTTGCTGGGCGTACATCCCGTCACCATCCTCACCGTGGGCGCATTCGTCACGCTCTACCAGTTCTGGATCCATACCAAGGCCTTGGGCAAGTTGGGGCCGGTGGAATGGCTCTTCAACACGCCGAGCCACCACCGTGTGCATCACGGCAGCGACCCGAAGTACATCGACCGCAACCACGCGGGAACGCTGATCATCTGGGACAAGCTCTTCGGCACCTACCAGGAGGAGGAAGAGGAACCGATCTACGGGATCACTGGCACGCTGGGGACCTGGGACCCCGTGAAGGCCAACTTCCATTACTGGGGTGATCTGATCGCGCTTGCCGGTCAGTGCTCGAACTGGAAGGACAAGGTGCTGGTCTTCCTGAAGCCACCGGGGTGGAAGCCGCGCGAACTGGGCGGTTTCCAGGGCGCCACGGCAAAGGACCGCAGCACCTACCGGAAATTCGACACCGAGGTATCCGGCAGCATCTCGGGCTATGTGGTGGCCCAGTTCATCCTGCTGCTGGCGGTGGTCACCTTCTTCCTGTTCCGGCAAAACGACCTGGGCCCGGTGCGCATGTGGGCCACGGCCGGCCTGATCGTGGTCTGGGTGATGAACATGGGGCTGCTGCTGGAAGGACGTCGGTGGGCCTTGATGGTGGAAGTGCTGCGCGTGATCCTGTTCGCGCTGCTCCTGTTCCGAAGCACGGACCTGCTCCCTGCCACCGTCCTGCTCCCGGTCACCGCCGTGATCACCCTGGCATCGCTCCTGGCGCTGGCCCTGCTCTTCCGCCAGCTGCCCCGGCCGGTGCTGCATTGACCCGGGCTCCCTGGTTCTGGCCGTGAACATGCCCGACCCGGACGTCGGTTCGCACAGCACGAGGGGTGAAGCCGCTTAACTTGGCCGCTGCCAACACCCCGCTCGCCTCCTCGACCCTCATGGATATCCGGAAGCACACTTTACTGAACCTGAGCGTTTACGGGATCTTGCTGATGCTGAACATCATCGGCGAGGTGCAAGGGATGCGCATGCTGGTGCACGCCACCAAGCCCCTGCTGATGCTGGTGCTCGGTAGTTGGTTCTTCTTCAACAGCCGCCGTGTGGGCGATCGCTTCACCCTGCTGATCCAGGCCGGTCTCCTGTTCAGTCTCTTCGGGGATGTCGCCCTGATGTTCCAGCATGTGGACGAGTTCAACTTCCTCATCGGTCTGGGCGCCTTCATGGTGGCCCAACTGTGCTATGCGCTGGCCTTTGCACAGAACATCTCCGAGACCCCGGGCGGGCAGGGATTGCTGGTGGGCTCGCTGTTGGCCGCCGCGGTGGTCGGCTACGGGATCATCTTCGCGAGCGACCTGCTGCCACGCATGGAGGAGACCTTGGTACTGCCAGTGACGATCTATGCCATCGCCATCTGTGCCATGGGTGTGCTGGCCGCCTTGCGCTTCGGTCGCACGTACACGCAGAGCTTCGTGCTTGTCTTTGCCGGTGCCCTGCTGTTCATTGCTTCGGACAGTCTGTTGGCCACGAACCGCTTCGCCCGCCCCTTGTCCCACGCATCGTGGTCGGTGATGCTCACCTACGGGCTGGGGCAGGCGCTGATCACGGCGGGTGCGCTATGGCATGTCCTGAACCCCGAGGAGATCCGCCGCAAGGCAGCGCTCTCCACCTGAGCCGGCCCCTCAGCTGATCCGCCCCCACAGGGGTTTGTCCTTCATCCGTTCCTGGAAGGCACGCGCAATGGGCTGGTGGCGTGGTTCGGCCAGCCCAGGGTCCACGTCCAGGATCCGCATGGCCACCTGGCGGGCCTGCTGCAACAGGGCGCCATCCTGCACCAGGTCGGCGATGTGCATCTCGGGCAGTCCGCTCTGCTGCGTACCCATCAGGTCGCCCGGCCCGCGCAGCCGCAGGTCCGTCTCCGCGATCTCGAAACCGTCGTTGGTGCGCACCATGGTCTCGATGCGTGACCGGGCATCGTTGCCCAGCTTGTCGCCGGTCATCAGGATGCAGAAACTCTGCTCGGCGCCGCGCCCCACCCGACCGCGCAACTGGTGCAACTGCGACAGGCCGAAGCGCTCCGCGTTCTCGATCACCATCACACTGGCGTTGGGCACGTCCACGCCCACCTCGATCACCGTGGTGGCCACCAGGACGTTGGTCTCGCCCTTCTTGAAGCGCGCCATCTCGTAGTCCTTCGTAGCCTGGTCCATGCGGCCATGGACGATGCTCACGGCATACTTCGGCAGCGGAAATCGGCGGGAGATGCTCTCGAATCCATCGGTGAGGTCCTTCAGTTCCAATCCGCGCATCTTCTCCGGATCGCCTTCCTCAATGAGCGGATAGACCACGTAGACCTGGCGCCCCTTAGTGATCTCCTCCTCCATGAAGGCGAACACGGCGTTGCGTGAATGATCGAAACGATGCACGGTGCGGATCGGCTTGCGGCCCGGTGGAAGCTCATCGATCACGCTGGTGTCCAGGTCTCCGTAGAGCGTCATGGCCAAGGTGCGGGGGATGGGCGTGGCGGTCATCACCAGCACATGCGGAGGAACCTCTGCCTTGCCCCAAAGTCGCGCGCGCTGCGCCACACCGAAACGGTGCTGCTCATCGATCACCACCAGTCCCAAGCGCTGGAACTGCACGCGGTCCTCCAGCAGTGCGTGGGTTCCCACGAGGATGTGCACCTCGCCGGCCTTCAGTGCGGAGAGGATGCTCCTGCGCTCCGCTGTCCGCGAATTGCCGGTGAGCAGCCGCACCACCACCGGCATGCCTTCCACCATGCGGCTGATGGAATGGAAATGCTGTTGGGCGAGGATCTCCGTGGGGGCCATCAGCGCGGCCTGGAAACCATTGTCCAGGGCGATCAGCATGCTGAGCAAGGAGACCACGGTCTTTCCACTGCCCACATCGCCCTGCACCAGGCGGTTCATCTGCCGCCCCGTGCCCATGTCCTTGCGGATCTCCTTCACCACCCGCTTCTGTGCGCCGGTGAGATCGAAGGGCAGGTGTGTATGGTAGAAGGTGTTGAAGAGCTCGCCCACCTGGGTGAACACATTGCCCCGCAGGCTCTGCTGAAGCAGCAACTTCTGTTTGAGCAGCTGCATCTGGATGAAGAAGAGCTCCTCGAACTTCAGGCGCCGGGTGGCCAGTTCCAGTCGTTCCTGGTCCTGGGGCGCATGCATCTGGCGGACCGCCTCCTCCCGGGAGATCCCGCCCAGCAGGTCCACCAGTTCGCGGCTCAGGTTCTCCGGTAGGACACCGGACACGTTGAGCAGCAGGGTCTTCTGCAACTTCCAGATCGAACGGCTCGTGAGCCCTTTGGCGATGAGCTTCTCGGTGGTGCTGTAAACGGGCTGCAGGGCGGCCTCCAGGCCTTCGTCCCAGGTGGCGGCGAGCTCCATCTCGGGATGTGCCAGGTTGAAACGCCCCTTGAAGACCGAGGGCTTGCCGAACACCACGTATTCATGGCCGGGCTTCAGGGATCCCTGCAGCCACCGGATGCCCTTGAACCACACCAGATCAACGCTGCCCGAGGGGTCGGAGAGGGTGGCCGTGAGCCGTCGTCCCTGCTTTTCCCCCACCGTGCGCACAGGCCCCAACACTCCGCGCAGCTGCACTTGTTGAAGGTCCTCCGTCAGTTCCGCGATGCGATGGACCACACTGCGGTCCACATAGCGGAAGGGATAATGCTGGAGGAGATCACCGAAGGTGTGGATGTTCAGGTCCTTGCGCAGGTACTCAGCCCGCAAGGGGCCGACGCCCTTGAGGAATTCGACGGGAGTGGAAAGCACCTGCTGCACGGCGCCAAATTACTGGGCACTGTCCTCTCCAAGGTGCGCAAGCCGCAGATAGCCCTGATCTGACGCGGGATCTACAGCGCTGCGGATCGAAACTGAACGGAACCCGGTGCCCGAACCGATACCCACGCAATATCACAGGACCACGAGCGGCCCCTGATAGGTACCCCGCACCGAGGTCGACTGTCCTTGCGGGTTTCGAAGCACGCAGTTGAAGGTGAGCCGCACCTGACGCTCGGTCCCGGTATTGGCGCCAGTGCTCGTGGAGGCCGTCACTTGAAAACTCCAAGTGGAGGTGCTGGTTGGTGTATCGGTCGACCAGACGGTTCCCGCAGTATCCACCATGACCACCCGTACTCCATCTGCCACGTTGAACAGCTGACCCTCCTCATCCCACGCAAAGCGCCCAAAGAAATGGTCGGTGACCGTGGCCATCGTCCCGCACTGTTGAGGTGTGGCGGGTTGCCCGTTCGCTGTCAGGAAGGTGCCCACGAATCCGATGCGCCATTGCTCCGGGCCGGTGGAGCTGGAGATCACCGCCTCCTGCAACATGTGGTGCCCCCCGCTCACCGCTTGATCCGTGGTGGAAGAGCTGAAGGACCATGAAGGCGTTGCGAGAGCGGAAGTGTCACCGGCTCGGATGACAACCAGCGAAGGGGTCCAGAGCGGTACAGTGCCGGAAGCAGCGGCATTGGGCGCAGGTTCCTCGTCGTCTTTCTTGCATGAAACGATCAGCGTGATGGCCTGCAGCAGTGTCAAGGTGTACTTCATGGCGCATGGGGTGAGGGTGATGAAGATAAGCGTTCATCATCGGGTTGTACAGGAAGAACGTCCTGTGTGGCGCTTGCCTGGAGCGGAGTTCTTTTGAAACGGCAGGGTACTGCACGAGGTAAGAACCACCTGCTGCACGGCACTGAAAAGAGGCGCCGGCACACTGTCCAGCGCTTATCAAACTGGGCCTGAACGGCCGTTCACTGCTCCCCCAGGATCGAATCGAGCCTTGCGAAGCTGCGTTCGATAAGGCTGTCGGTATCCGTGTCGGGGCTGGTGAGCGCCTGTCGGATCAGGCGGGTGTTCACTATGCGTTCGTGGGTGTAAGCCAGTAACATGGCCCTACGCTCGGTTGCAGCAGGGGATAGGTCCAAGGTGGTGGTACCCTCCAATAGCACCAGGGCGCTGTCCCAGGCCGGGGCGCTGCGCTCATCCAGCACAACCAGTTGCTGGACGCTCGTAACGTCATCTCCCAACTTGAACATCGCCAAACCTTCATCCTCCAATCGACTGAAGACCTGTATCCGTTCCTCGAACACATGGTCCTCGCCCGGAAGCGAGCCAACGGCCCATACACCGACCGCGGACAGGGCCACGGACGGCAGCAGCACAGAGCTCCAGCGCAAGGTCGTTGCCTCGGGTCTACGAAGTGAGGGATACATAGCAAAGCCCAGCACCACCCCGCTCACCAGCCCACCGATGTGCGCGGCATTGTCCACGCCGCCCTGCAGGCCATAGACCAGGTTGTACACCACGAAGATGCCGATGCTGGAAAGCAATTGCTGGCGCACCTCCTTGTGCAAGAGGTCGGTGGTGAGCAAGGCCAGGAACACGCCGTACAGCCCGAAGATCGCACCGGAAGCACCCGCGCTCACCGTATTGTCATGCCACCACAAGCTGGCCACACTGGCCAGGACACCGGTGATCACATACAGCGCCAGTACCCGGAAGCGGCCCAAAAGGGGTTCCAGGTGGATGCCCACCATCAACAGGGCGTACATGTTGAAGAGCAGATGGACGATGCCGATGTGCACGAAGCAGCAAGTGAGCAGGCGCCACCATTCCCCGGCCATGGTCGCACCACGCCAGTTGCCGCCCCAGGCAACGAGGTCCTCTCCGGTGGGTTCCATGAAATGCACGCCGGAAACCACCATCAGCACGAACACAACCACGCTGATATCAATGAGCAGTGGTGTTGCGAAAAAGTCCTTCCGCGGAATGAACGCCATTCCGATGTCCTTCCAGTGGAATTCATGGGACTTCGCCGTGCTGGCGTCCTGGGTCATCACACCGCTCTCGTCCAATTCCTTCAGTTCGGTGGCCATCACTTCCGGTGTCACGCTCACCCGGGCCAGGGCAAAAGCCTCCATGAGCCGGTCGAGGTTGCGCGGGTGTCGTTTGCGCCCCGGGATGATGCTCCATTGTTGGAACTTGCTCAGGGCCGTGAACCCATCATCGTCAAGGTCGATCACCACCTCTTCACCCCAGGAGAACGCGGACCTTGGCGTGACCGCCACCACCCGCATGGGATGCAGGTGCTCCACGCCCCACTTCAGTTCGCGAAAGGCCTGGAAGAGCAGGACGATCACCTCGGACCGCGAAAGTCCATCGGTGGAACAGCGGATGGTGGGGATTGGTTGAGACATGATCGGTTCTCCTAACGATCACTGCGTGATCACCGGGCCGAAGAGCTCACCATTGGTGACCAGCTTGCTATTGCCCGAGCCATCGTACAACCTGCAGCTGAACGTCACTTTGAAGGTGTAACGGGGGCCGAAGGGATCACCTGTGGAACTGCGCTCATTGACGCTGAACGTGCTTCCCGTCTGGTCGGCAGTGCCCCGGTCCGTAGACCAGTTGGTGCCCTGGGGGTCGGTCCACTCCACACGCACTCCATCACTGATCTCGTAGGCCAAGGTGCCGGGGTTCCAAACAAAGGCACCATAAGACCTCGCTCCGAGCACGACCATGGTGTTCACACTATCCACTGAAGGCGTGCTACCCAAGCCGTAGAAGGTCTTGATCAGGCCTACCCGCCACCGATCGTACACATCCACCGAGTCGGACACGATGGATTCCTGATGACTTGTACAGACGGTAAGGTCCATGTTGGAGCTGCCCATCGCTCCGGGAACGAAGATGTCGGTGGTGGTGGTTTTCAGCACGGGGCTGCCATCCAGT
Source organism: Flavobacteriales bacterium (assembly GCA_041749915.1). GTDB lineage: Bacteria > Bacteroidota > Bacteroidia > Flavobacteriales_F > PHOS-HE28 > PHOS-HE28. Next base: position 73,229 of record JBGTAJ010000195.1, on the reverse strand, counting down.
TCAAGGCTCAGGGTGTAGGATGAGGTCGTGTTCCCCACCGGATCGGTCGGGGCCGGGTCGGCATCATCCTTCTTACAGCCGGTGACGGCCAGCACCAACATGAATACGCCCACTCCCGGGGCCTTCAACGTGTGCATTTTGACGCGCATGATCACGAAAGTACACGGGCCGGGTATATCCCCATGCAGCAACGCCAACCTTTCCCTGACACCCCTGGATGCATTTGGACTCGCCAAGGACCGCTTAACGTCCCAGCTGGCGAACTCCAACACGGTACCAACGGACCATCCCTGTTATACCACATCAGACCTCGGCAGGGTCTCACGCAGTGGACCCTGCCGGTAACGGTGACGAAAGCGTCGGGGTCCCCTCGTTCCTCAGGAAACCCTGCCGATGTTGAACAGCAGCGGGGGCCTTACCCCTGGCGGTCATGCGGTGGCTCGAAGTAGTTATCTGAAATCGCTCATATAGCCGCTCTCGGTCTTGCACCGAGTTCACGGACCAAGCGATAGCCCATGTAGATCATGAAGCCGAGCAAGAAAGTGATCGCCCAAACACGTGCATGCGCCAAAGGATGGAGCAAAGGGTCAAGTATTTGATGGGCAATGCTCAATGGATCGGTCCACACATCCCAACTGTTCATCCGGTGGTAACGGCCCAAGTAGATACCATAGGCCGCAGCGAACGTGAACACCAACGATCCGGTCACTGCAAAAGCGCGATTGAAGAGGCGCTCCAGAACGGACTCGACCATGACCAGGGAAATGTAGCCGAGAAAAAGGCCGTTAAGCCCGAAGGACAGGAGCATCACCATGTCGTACCACAATGGCATGGCGACGCGGGACTTGAGGTGCAAGAGATCCGTGAGGATGTACGGAGCGTTGGGAAAGAACAACAGCCAGGGCAGCAGGAAAAGCAGGGCGAACAATTTCCAGCGCGAGCGGCTGACCACCCAGGCAAGTGTACTGAACACAATAGGGATAAGTGCCAGCAACAGGTTCCACAGCAGGAAGCTGAAGTAGATGGTGCCGGTGCGCTCCATCCGGTATAGCACAAGGCAGATGCTGAACATACAGGCCAGACTGATCCACAGACCAAGGGCGAGACGATGGCGTAAGGACTCGGACATGACACTTGGAATGCAAATGCAACGTCGACGACAGCGCGATAGTATATCCACCTTGCCGCGGACGGCTCGTGAACATCGACAGATCGTAACGTCAGACCTCCATTCAGATCGCCCCAGCCCCCAGCAGCAACGCCGGCTCCTCCAGCATCTGCTTGAAGGTGTTCAGGAAGGCCGCTCCGGTGGCGCCGTCCACCACACGGTGGTCGCAGCTCAGGGTCACTTTCATGGTGTGGCCGGGCACGATCTGTCCCCCACGCACCACGGGCTTTTCCATGATGCCCCCCACAGCCATGATGCAGGCATCGGGCGGGTTGATGATGGCGGTGAACTCCTCAATGCCGAACATGCCCAGGTTGGAGATGGTGAAGGTGTTGCCTTCCCAGTCGGCCGGTTGCAGTTTCTTCTCCTTGGCCTTCTTGGCGAAATCGCGTACCTCCGCCCCGATGGTGCGCAGGGGCTTGCCATCGGCGAAGCGCACCACGGGCACCAACAGGCCTTCCTCCACGGCCACCGCCACGCCGATGTGCACGTGCTGGTTGAAGCGGATACGATCACCGAGCCAGGAGCTGTTCACCTTGGGGTGCTGCTTCAGGGCCACGGCCACCGCCTTGATCACAAGGTCGTTGTAGGAGATCTTCTCCGGAGCGATGCTGGTGTTGATGGCCTCGCGCACCTGCATGGCGCGCTCCATGTCGATCTCCAGGGTCAAGTAGAAGTGCGGAGCCGTGAACTTGCTCTCCGCGAGGCGGCGCGCGATGGTCTTGCGCATCTGGCTCACGGGCACTTCCTCGAAGGCTTCCACCTGCGGCACGGTGAACATGCCGGCACCACCGGTGAAGTTCTCGATGTCGGCCTTGGTCACACGCCCTTCGGGACCGGACCCTGGCACACGTGAAATGTCGATCCCCTTCTCCTCGGCCAGTTGTTTGGCGAGCGGGCTGGCTTTCACACGACCGTTCGCCGCTGTGTGCAATTGCGCTGCTGGACGAGCAGCTGGCGCGGCAGGCCTTGGAGCGCTCGCAGGAGCGGCCGCTTTCACCGGCGCTTCTTCCTCCTTCACGTCCTTCTCCCCTTTCACTTTCTTCTCCTCCTTCACCTCCTTCGCTACCGTCTCCTGGGGTGCGCTGGCGGCGGCATCGGCGAGCAACTTGGTGATGTCCTCTCCTTCCTTGCCCAGCACGGCAAGCACGCTGTCCACAGCGGCCGTCTTGCCTTTTTCCACACCGATGTGCAACAGCACACCATCGGTGAAGCTCTCGAATTCCATGGTGGCCTTGTCGGTCTCGATCTCGGCAAGCACTTCGCCGCTCTTGACCTTGTCCCCCACTTTCTTGTGCCAGGCGGCCACCACCCCTTCGGTCATGGTGTCGCTCAACTTGGGCATGCGTACGATCTCGGCCATGTCTATAACGCCGTAGCCCGGCGCAGGTGTTGCTCAGTCCTTCTCGAATGGATAATCCCGCTCGAAATACACATCGTTGTAAAGCTCCTCGGCGGTGGCCATCGGGCTGTCCTCCGCGAACTTCACCGCTTCCTCCACCTCCTTCTTCACGGCCGCATCGATCGCATCGAGTTCGGCCTCCGTGGCCCACTTCTTCGTGAGCAGCACATCGCGCACACCCTCGATGGGGTCCTGCTTTTTGTACTCCTCCACCTCTTCCTTGGTGCGGTACTTCTGGGGGTCGCTCATACTGTGCCCCTTGTAGCGGTAGGTCTTGATGTCCAGCAGGTAGGGTCCGTTGCCGGCGCGCACATGATCGCAGGCCATGGCGATGGCCTCGTGCACATCCTCGCAGCGCATGCCGTTCACCCCCAGACCAGGCATGTCGTAGCTCTCGCCGATGGTGCTCAGGTCATGCACGTTGCTGGTGCGTTCCACACTGGTGCCCATAGCATAGTTGTTGTTCTCGATGATGAAGATCACCGGCAACTTCCACGTCATGGCCATGTTGAAGGTCTCATGCAGCATACCCTGGCGGATCGCACCATCACCCATCATGCACAGGGTCACATGGTCCTCCCCGCGGTACTTGTCGGCGAAGGCGATACCGGCGCCCAGGCCGATCTGCCCGCCCACGATGCCATGCCCACCGAAAAGGTTGCGCTGCTTGTCGAAGTAGTGCATGCTGCCCCCCTTGCCCTTGCTCGTTCCGGTCAGTTTGCCGTAGAGCTCGGCCATCACGTTCTTGGGAGAAACGCCCAGCACCAGCGGATGGCAGTGGTCACGGTAGCCGGTGATGATGCGATCGGACGGGCGGATGGCGGTGATCATGCCCGCGAGGATGGCCTCCTGCCCGATGTAGAGGTGGCAGAAACCGCCGAATTTCTGCATGGTGTAGAGCTGCCCGCACTTCTCCTCGAAACGACGCATCAGCATCATCTCCTTGAACCAGCGCATGTACGTGGCACTGTCAAAGCCCCCTTGGGTCGGGGACGCCGCGCTTTTGGTCGGCTTCTTACTGGAAGCGGTCTTTGTGCTCATACAGGACGCATTCGTGAGGGGGCAAATATAGCCCCGGGCAGCTGCGCAGGGGGCCCTTCAGGGTTGAAGGAAACTGGCATCGAAGGAGAGGGGCAACAAGGCCGCAGCGCTGCCGAGCTCGTGGATCGCATTCCCGGAGGTCGCCATCAACAGCCGGATGGGCGCGCCCTGCCGGTGCTCCTGCTCCAGCAAGGCCTGGCGGCAGATGCCGCAGGGCGACACCGGACGTTCACCGGTGACCGAAGGGACCATGATGGCCATTTCGGTGACCACTCCCTGCGGCCAGCGGGACATCGCCGCATGGATCGCGGTCCGTTCGGCGCAGATCCCTGCGGGAAAGGATGCGTTCTCCTGGTTATTGCCCGTGACCACCGTGCCATCGGCCATGCGCAGGGCTGCGCCCACATGGAACTTCGAGTAGGGGGCATAAGCCCGGTCCGCGGCGGCCGCCGCTTCCTGGAGCAGCAACCGGTCGGCGGATGAAAGGCCCGAGGCCCCTTCATGGGATACATATTCCAGTGTGATCGTGCGGACCGTGGCCATGGGGTTCTTCGGAAAGGGGGCTGAATTTACGCACACGGCGATCGGACCGGACGGGTCATCCACCGTCCAACACAGCCGATACCTAGCTTTGGCCTCCTTGTCCCGCCCCACCACCGTGGATCCCGTCGCTCAGCAAATAGCCCGTTTCGCGCCCATTTCCCTGACCGAGATGGACAGCGTCAAGCTGCAGAACCGGGTGGACACGAAGTATGTGTTCGCCGGCAGGGACCTGCCCGCACTGCTGGGCGAGATGCAGGAGCACTACCGCCTGCTGCACGTGGACGGACAGCCCGGGACGGCATACCGAAGCCTCTATTTTGACACGGCGGACCACCGCCATTTCCAGGACCACCACAACAAGCGCACCTTCCGCAACAAGGTCCGCTTCCGGGAGTACATCGGCAGTGGCCTCACCTTCCTGGAAGTGAAGCGCAAGACCGGTGGTGGCCGCACGGACAAGGCCCGCGTGAAGGTGGGCGGTATACCGGAGCAATTGAGCCCCGAACAGCAACGGTACATCGCAGAGGCCACCGGCAGGGACGAAGTGCTGGTGCCTACCCTCTGGAACTACTTCACACGCTACACCTTCGTGAACAAGGCGCGTCCCGAGCGGCTCACCATGGACATCGGTCTGCGGTTCGCAGACCCTGCGAAGGGAAGTGAGCTCGGTGACATCGTGGTGGCGGAACTGAAGCAGGAACGCTCGGACCGCAGTTCGCCCTTTGTGCGCCTGATGCGCGCCCGGGGAATACGCGAGGCGGGGATGAGCAAGTACTGCGTGGGCATGATCATGCTCGACCGCCCGGTGAAACACAATGCGTTCAAGGAAGTACTGCTCCGCCTGCACCGCTTGCGGCAACGGGCCCTTCCCTTACCTATGGAACTGAAACGATGAAGGTCTTTGGAATGCCCGTCTTCCACGCAGACATGTGGGAGCTCCTGTTCAAGTTCGGACTGAACGCCTTGGTGCTGTTCGTCCTCATCCGGCTCATCTATTACCCGATCCACCGGAAGAAGGACTACCTGTTCACCTACTTCCTGTTCAACACGCTCATCTTCTTCCTCTGCGTACTGCTGAACAGCGTAAAGCTCAGCATCGGTTTCGCCTTCGGCCTGTTCGCCATCTTCGGCGTGCTGCGCTACCGCACGGAACAGATCAGCATCAAGGACATGACCTACTTGTTCGCGGTGATCACCATTGCGGTGATCAATTCGCTGGCGAGCAAGAAGGTCAGCATCGCCGAACTGGTCTTCACGGACGGGATGATCCTGGTGATGACCTATGCACTGGAGCACCTCTGGCTCACCCGCCACGAGGCCATGAAGCAGATCCTGTATGAGCGCATCGAGCTGATCAAACCCGGGAACCGGGTGCAGCTGTATGCGGACCTGCATGAGCGGCTGGGTGTCACGGTGAGCCGTGTGGAGATCGGCAAGATCGACCTGCTGAAGGACACTGCGCAGTTGCGGGTGTTCTACTTCGAGGATGAGCAGGGCCACGGCACCTTCGCGGAGGTGGCGGATGATGGCGACGATTAGAAGGGCTCAGTCCTTGCGCTGGACCAGGGCGACGGCGTAGGCACAGACGCCTTCCTCCCGACCCACGTAGCCCATGCGCTCGTTGGTGGTGGCCTTGATGCTCACGGCATCCTCGCCCACACGCAACAGCTCGGCCATGATCCGCTGCATCGCGGGAACATGGGGCATGATCTTCGGCCGTTCCAGGACCAGGGAAGCATCCACATTGCCCACGGTCCAGCCGCGTTCGTCGAGCAGGTCGACCACCGCCTTCAGCAATACCTTGCTGTCCGCACCTTTCCAACGCTGGTCGGTATCGGGGAAATGTTTGCCGATGTCGCCCAGCGCCACGGCACCCAGCAAGGCATCACACACGGCGTGCAACAACACATCGGCATCCGAATGTCCGAGGGCCCCCACCGAATGCGGGATCTGAACACCACCGAGCCAGAGCTCACGACCTTCCACGAGCTGATGCACGTCGAAGCCGAAACCGACGCGGATCATCATCCTTCCGCAGGCGTCTTCTTGGCGCCCTTGCCATCGAAGCGGAAGCCCAATGTGAAGCGGAGCGTGTTCGCCAAGGGGCTGCGCTGGGTATTGGCGATCAGGTAGCTCAGATCAAGCGAGAAGATGTTGTAGCGAAGACCTGCACCCAGGGTGAAGTACTTGCGGTTGCCCTTGGTGTAATGTTCCCAGAAATAGCCGGCACGGAAGGCGAACTGCTTGGCGTACCAATACTCCAAGCCGCCACCCAGATTGATCTCGCGCATCTCCTCGCGGAAAATGCTTCCGGATTCCACGACCACGTTGCCATTGTCGTCATAGCTCACATTGCCCGGAGCATCGGTGAAGGACCCGATCATGCCGGCGGCTACTCCTACGTTCGGGTCGCGGCCACTGGCCACCGCAGGCCGGTCTGTGACCGGGTCGATCACCACAGCGCCGTTCTCATCCAGCAGGTAGACCGGCGGAGTGGGCACCAACAGCTTGTTCACATCAAAGGCAAAGGTCAGGCTGTTGTACTCGTCCATGTCCAGCGTGAACGCAGGTCCAAGCCGGAGGTTGATGGGAATGAAATCCTGGGCGGAGGTCTCGGTGTAGGACATCTTCGCACCGACGTTCGAAATGTTCAATCCCAGGGCGAAGGTCCCGTCCTTTTTGCCCCACTGCAGGTCCTTTTTCTGGTAGAAGAAGGAAACGTCGGCCGCCACGCTCTGGCCTGCCTTGGAGTTGGCCCCCTGCACGCTGATCCCACCGGTGAGGTTGCTGTTGATGTAGCGGATGGCGACGCCACCGGAAAAGTTCTCGCCGAACTGCTGGGCGAAGGCCAGGTCCACGGCGAACTCTGCCGGTTTGAAATCACGGATGGTGGAACCGTTCTGGTCGGTGAAGAGGATGCTGCCCAGGTTGAAATAGCGCAGGGAACCACCGATGGAGCTGCGTTTGTTACCCAAACGCTTGTACCCGGAGAGGTAGGCCAGGCTCATGTCGGGAACCAAGTTCCGAAGCCAGGGACTGTAGCTCATGCTGAACTCACCGTCCTGCTCGGCGAAGGCCAGTTTTGCCGGGTTCCAGTGGATGGAGTTCGCATCCGGAGAGACCGCGACACCGGCATCCCCCATCCCCCCTGCGCGGGAGTCCACGGAGATCATCAGGAAGGGTACGGCCGTCGTGATGGTGTTCAGCTGGTCGCCGCATTGCTGTCCGGCCGCTTGGAACTGCGGATCGCAAGGCTGGGCCATGACGGCCAGGGGTGCAGCGGCCGACAGAACGGTCGCTGCGGCAATAAAGGGACGACGGATGGAACGCATCAGGGCAGGGGTCGGGAAAAGGACGTCAAATATACGCCGGAACAGGGAGGCTTATTGTGCAGGGTTCAACGCAACACCACCAGTTTTTCGAACTTCTCGGCGCGTTCGCCCTCCGGGGTCACCACGCTCAGGCGATACACATAGACACCGCGTCCGATGCTGTCACCCACATCATCGCGACCATCCCATTCCAGCGGTTCGCTGCGGAATCCCTCGCAGGCGAGCTGCCTGCTGAGGGTCTTGATCAAGCGTCCGCTGACCGTGAACACCTGCACCTGCACGTTGAGGGTGGTGCAGGGCCGGTTGTGCTCAAAGAAGAAGGATGTGCGGGTGGTGAAGGGGTTGGGATAGTTCAGCACATGGTCAAGCGCCAGCTCGGCAGAGGAGGCCACCACGAACTCCGTGGTCGCATCCGAGGAGTTGTTGTGCGCATCCCAAGCCTTCAATCGAAGGGTGTGCGGGCCCTCGGCGAGGTTGCCGAAGCGGTAACGCACGGCGCCGCTCTTATACGTGTCCAGGTCCGCTTCGTAGAGGTCGTTCAGCACCACGGCCTGTTCGGTGTTCTCGTCCAGCACGGCCAGCAGGTCGTGACCGATGCTGCTGCCCACCGTATTGATCCCGTTCTCGTCGAAGAGCTTCGCGAACAACAGCGGTGTTTCATTGGTCATGCCGCCCCGCACGAAGCGTTCATCGTTCATGAACAGTTCGATCTGGGGGCCTTGGTCATCCTCCACGATATCCGTGGCGGTGGACCCGATCAGTGGGCTGTTGGTGTAACCGCTCGCGTTGGTCGACCAACTTTCGGCATAGCAACTTATCCTACCTGGCCCCACCTGGTAGTTGATATCCTTGGGCACCACGAAGGTGAATTCGAACTGCCCATTGGTAACGGTCGCCTTCCCGCGGTAGATGATGTTCTTCCGGATCTTGAAATTGAATGGGCCACCACCATCGTTGGCAAGCGTGCTTTGGTCCGATTCCTTGTCGTAGACCAGCGGCAGCACCCTACCATTGAAGTCGGCCATGGGCTGGCCGGTGCCATCATCCACGAAACCGGAGATACGCACGGTGGACAGGGCCTTCAGAGTATCCATGGGTACGCCCAGGGTATCCGTGATGGATGTGATCATGATCCGTTCGCGGGGAAGGGCAAGTCGCATGCTGGGGTCGCCCAGCAACGAGAAGTTGCGGTGGTTGCGTTGACTGGGTTGTGCCGCCGTGATGGAGCGCTTCGTCTCGCGGTAGATATCCCCCAACTGCCAAGGACGTCCCTGGTCATCCTCTTCTGTGAATACATGGTCGTAGAAACGCCGGGCCAGGTCGAAGTTCTGGTTGGAATAGGCCAGGCGCGTGGTGGTCATCAGACCCACCCCACCTCCGGAGGGGTTGAGCAGTACGAGCTCACCGGCGGAGGTCCGTCCGGGATCATCCCAACGGGAGAACTCACAGGTGGCGGTCATGAAGAGGGGCAAACGGTCCAGGTTGGACCAATTGGTGATGGTGCCATTGTCGAGGAAACGCTCGTGGGCCCACCCCACCTCACCGCCGTGGCCCACATAGTTCACGACCAAGGTTCCCTTCTGCACCTTATCCCTCAGTTCCTCATTGGCCTGTGGGTAGCGCTCCCCGCCCGGCGTGGTCACCTGCTGATAGGCATCGAGGTAGATCTTGTCCACGTTGAGATGCGGGTGCTCATTCTCCACACGCAGCGCCAACTGGTTGCTCTGCTCCATGTGGATCACGCCTTCGAATGAGTCGCCCTCCTGATCATCGGAGGCGAACAGGACATGGTTCCGCCAGTCAGCGATACCGCCGCCACCGATCGCTGAGCAATTGTCATCCGAGGAGCTCAACAACTGCAATCGATCATAGGCCAGGATCTTGGTCACCACCTCCTGTGCCTGCTGGGAGGAGGACACGGGAAGTCGCCCCACACCGATATCCACCAGGTCACCTGTGCTCTCGCCATCGGTCTCGTCCAGCAGCCCGAAATAATCATCGGAGGTGTAGGAGTTCGACGGTGAAATGCCGTCAGCCGACTGGTAGGACGGGATGAAGTTCTGGTTGGTCGGGAGCAGGGAGAGGTTGTTGTACGACCCATCACCGAACAGCAGCAGGTGCCTTGGCATAAGTGACTCATCCATGCCCGCCCGGTCGTACAACATGCGCATGTAGCGCTTGATGGCGGTGGCATCACGCGCACCGCTGGAGAATTCGTTGAACACCTGCTGGGGGCTCACCATCACCACGTTCATGCCTTCGCTGGCGCGCCTATCCGCCAAGCGGGAGGCTGCGGCCTGGAACACGGGAGGGACCACGATCACCAGGTCGGTGGGCGAACCGGTGGCATGCAGGTTCTGGTTCGGCACACGACCGATCGCCGTGGGCGTGAGGTAGTTCGCATCGCGGAAGGCGATGAACTCGCGCAATTCATCCGTGCGCACACGGAAGCGTTTTGTGGAACCATCGGTCGTGAAGGGCACGCTGCGCGCCGCAGTGGGGGTGGTCACCTCCCAGATCCGGTAGACCGATTGTGCCTGGTCCATGACCATCTCAGCCACCTGTCCGGCACCCACGGAGGCCAGGTCCCTGAACGCCACCTGATCACCGGTCATGCGTAACTGGCGGCGGCAATTGAGCTCCAGGTAATTCAGCCAGCCCACCGAAGTGATGGGATCGAACTTGATGAAGGACAGCGTGACCGGCACATTGTTGCCCGAAGGGCTGAAGGTGTAGACGCCCTGCGCAGCACTGGCCACGGGCGATGTATTGTTCTGCGAAATGCCGGGCACCGAAAGTGAGGTGCTCAAGCTGCCTCCCGAGGTGATCGAGAAGCTGCTGGTATTCCCCAGCCCGTAGGTCCGACCGGCGACGTTCACCACCAGCGTCGCTTCACTGCCGGGGTTCAGGAAAGGGGTTTCGAAGTTGTAGTTGTAGGTGGTCGTCAGATCGAAGGTCTCTCCCAACCAGTTCCTGCCCGACTTCAGCAGGTTCACCAGTTCACGATTGATGAAATGCCGGTCATTGAACGAGGTGACGGTGAGGGTGGCTTCATCCGTACTGAGTTCGGCATCCGCAATACGCGATGGCGGATCCACATCGATGCCGATGAAGTAGGAAGCGGAGTCGGAATAGACATTGCGGGTGTGCACGAACCGGTCGTTCTGCACCTCCCATCGGTGCGCCCCGGTACCATAGAACAGCAGGTGGTCGCCGGGGCCGAACACGCCATCGCCACCGTCCACCATCTGGATGGCATTGAGGAGAAGGTCCGTGGGGCGTTCCACATTGTTCACGAAGGGGAGCAGCCCGAAATGATTGCCGTAGACGTTGATCCGATCGGAGCTCAGCGAGCTGACATCAGCCCCCATGTCCCGAAGGGTCTCGTAGGTGACCTTGTAGACGCCATCCTTTGCGATGGTGAAACGGAACCAATCCCCTGATGCGAGTTTGGAGTTGTCCGGGTAGGAGCGCTGCCCTCCACCACGGGTTGCGGAGCGGCTTTCCACCAGTTCGATGCGGAAGGACACCAATTTGTCCAGTGACCCGGTGACGGGATCACGCCGGTAGGGATAGACGCTCACCAAGCCTTGTGGGCGTTTGCGGTAGAAGGTCACCCGGGCATGCACCTCTGGTTCAGGACCTGCCTGCTCCACGGCCGGCCATGCCGTACGCTCCGCCGTGGTCAGTGGCACGTAGACCGCATCCCTTACATAGGCGGTGATGCCGGTGACACCCGTTGGCATCTGTGTCTGTTCGTTGTAGTAAGGAAGGCCTCCACGGTCCTCATCGAAAAAGGCCCCATCGAAAGCAAGCGCCAAGGGAGAGGTCGTCGCACGGACCTGCCCTTCCACGGGCTGAACGTTCCGTCCCTCGGTGGCGACCTTGGCCGGGACGTTACCTACCCCCCAGTTCAACAAGCGCTGAACACGCTCTTGGGCCAGGACTGGAAGGGTGCTGAACAGCAGCAGGATGGCTAGGGCTGGACGGGTGGAGGTCATGCGGAGATGAACAGGTTATCAACAGATCGGTCGAAACTACTACCTTCGACCCTTGCGTTCACGGAACACCCGACCAACGGCCTAGGTTCAGGAATATTGCCGAAGGGAAAGGTGAACCGTATCGCGAAGGGTTGCGTATACTTGGCGCTGGCTCGAAAGCCTTGATCGATCTGAGAGCATGATGGAATGGACCTTTAGGCGTGGGGCCCTGGGCCTGGCACTGGCTGTGTTCGCGACCTTGGGCGCTAGCGCTCAGGATCCGCAGTTCACGCAATTCTATGCGAACCCGCTGTACCTGAACCCCGCGTTCGCCGGTACCGCGCGCTGTCCGCGTGTGGTCCTCAACTACCGGAACCAGTGGCCTGCATTGACGGGCACCTTCGTCACCACCAGCGCCAGCTATGACCAGCACGTGGATGGCCTGATGGGTGGCTTGGGATTGTTGGTCACCAACGACCAGGCCGGCAAGGGTACCTTGAACACCACCACGGTCAGCGGGATCTATTCCTACCAGCAGGCCATCTCCCGGAAATTCTCCCTGAAGGTGGGATTCCAAGCCACCTACTTCCAAAAGTCCCTGGACTGGACGAAGCTCACCTTCGGCGACCAGATCGACCCCCGCCGGGGCTTCGTATACAACACCCAGGATGTGCCCCGCGGCGGCCAGGTGGGCAACGCCGACTTCAGCGCAGGTGTGCTCGGTTATAGTGATGTGTACTTCATCGGCTTCTCCGCCCATCACCTCACCGAACCCAATGAGTCGCTCATCGTGGGCACCAGCAAGCTCCCCATGAAACTGACCGCCCATGCCGGTGCCGCCATTCCCCTAGGCATGAACGGCAAGTACGGTGAGGCCCGCACCCGGATCTCGCCCAACATACTTTACCAGCAGCAGGCCGCGTTCCGACAGTTGAACCTCGGCCTGTACGTTGATCACGGACCGATCACCGCTGGTGTATGGTATCGCACGCGGGATGCCTTCATCGCCCTGATCGGCTTCCAGACGGACAAGTTCAAGTTCGGTTACAGCTACGATGTGACCACGTCCAAATTGACCACCGCCACTGCTGGCTCCCACGAGATCAGCATGCAACTGCAATTCAACTGCAAACCCAAGAAGAGGAGGTTCCGGGTCGTAGCCTGCCCCACCTTCTGAACCAGCAACCCACAAGACCATGAGCCTTGTAAGGAATATCGGCATACTCGTTTCGGGCACGGCACTGTTCACCAGCTGCCAGTTCGAGAAGAGCGGCGCCACCGGATGGAACTACAACGATTCCAAGAACGGTGGCTTTGAAAAGGCTGCGTTCGAGGACCAGGAAACGGGCCCCGGCCTGATCCTGGTGGAAGGCGGCCAGTTCACCATGGGCCGCGTGACGGACGACCTGCGCCATGATTGGGACAATGTGCCCCGCACGGTGACGGTTTCCTCCTTCTATATGGATGAGGTGGAAGTGACCAACTTCTATTGGCTGGAATACCTCTACTGGCTGGACCGCGTCTTCGCGGCGGATTACCCGGAGATCTACAAGAAAGCCCTGCCCGACACCCTCGTGTGGCGCAGCAAACTGGCCTTCAACGAGCCTTACGTGGAGTACTACCTCCGCCACCCGGCCTACCGCGATTACCCCGTGGTCGGTGTGAACTGGCTGCAGGCCAATGACTATTGCGCATGGCGCACGGACCGGGTGAACGAAGTGATCCTGATCCGGGAAGGCCTGTTCGAGCACTATCCCAACCAGATCAACGAGGACCACTTCACCACGGATGCCTACCTCGCCGGCCAATATGAGAGCGGTAAGAAGGTGGATGGTGTGACCGACTTCAACCCGAACAAGGACACGCGTAACATCAAAATGGAGGACGGAGTGCTGCTGCCCCGCTACCGTCTGCCGACGGAGGCCGAGTGGGAATACGCCGCCTATGGCCTCGTGGGGAATACAGTGGACGAGCGCGTGGTGGAGCGTCGCATCTATCCCTGGAACGGTCACTGGGTGCGTTACGACAGCCGCAAGAAAGGCGGTGCGTTCTACGGTGATTTCCGCGGCAACTTCATGCGCGGTCGTGGTGACTACATGGGTGTGGCCGGCAGCCTCAACGACAACGCCGATGTGACCGCCCCCGTGTTCAGCTACTGGCCCAACGATTACGGCCTTTACAACATGGCCGGCAACGTCAGCGAGTGGGTGATGGACGTCTACCGTCCGCTGAGCCCCGAGGACAAGGACGACTTCCGCCCCTTCCGCGGAAACGTGTTCAAGACCAAAGTGCTGAACAGCGATGGTGTGGTGGAGGACAAGCATGACCTGGTGATCTACGATGTGGACGGGATCAAGTACTACCTCACCCAGTTCCAGACCGCCATGCAGGGCCGTGCCACTGACGAGGAGGCTGGTCTCATTGATGAGCTGTTGACGACGATCGACCAGGCCATCGAGTTCAACAACACCCGCAAGCAGGACGCAGCGATGCAGCGTGTGCAGGACATGGTGGACAACATCAAGGGCAAGGACCTGGAGATCTGCCCCAAACTGTTGGCCGGCATCAGCGACTACCAGGCCGACCAGCCAGGTGACGTGCGCGTCCGGAACGTGACCGTGGAGGAGAACATCGACCGTCGCAACTACCGCCAGTCGGACAATATCAACTTCACAGATGGTGATGTGGAGAGCAGCATCTACTTCGAACAGCCCGACTTCGAGGGCAATCCGATGTACGATTGGGGCAAGACCACCCTGGTGAACGACCGCAGTCGCGTGTACAAGGGTGCCTCCTGGGCGGACCGCATCTACTGGGCGAACCCCGGAACGCGTCGTCACCTCGATGAGCGCCAGAGCACTGCCACCATCGGCTTCCGTTGTGCCATGACCCGTGTGGGAAGTCCCAAGGGCCTGGGCGATGACAAGCGCCGCGAGAAGCTCGACAAGTAGTCGTTCGATCCCCCTTCTATCTTCGAGCCCCCGGCCTGTCCGGGGGCTCTTTCGTTATGATCACCATCGCAACACTGCATCAGCGTTTCCTGGAATGCTCCGGGGCCTGCACGGACACGCGTTCCATCGCTCCACAGAGTCTATTCTTCGCCCTGAAAGGCCCGCACTTCAATGCCAATGCCTTCGCCGCCGAGGCCCTGACACAAGGCAGCCGCTATGCCGTGGTGGACGACCCTGCCGTGGCGCTGGACGAGCGCTTCCTGCTGGTCCCCGATGTGCTCAGCGCGATGCAGGAGCTAGCCCGGTATCACCGTCGGACATTCTCCATCCCCGTGATCGGGATAACGGGCACGAACGGCAAGACGACGACGAAGGAACTGGTGCATGCCGTGCTCAGCGCCGACCGCCCCACACTGGCCACCACGGGCAACCTCAACAACCACATCGGGGTTCCGCTGACATTGCTACGGCTGACCTCGGAGCACCGGATCGCCATCATCGAGATGGGCGCGAACAAGGTCGGTGACATAGCCGAACTGGTGGCCATCGCCGAGCCCACCCACGGGCTCATCACGAACGTGGGGCGCGCGCACCTCGAAGGTTTTGGCAGCTATGAAGGCGTGATCAGGGCGAAGACGGAGATGTACAGCTTCCTGGGCGACCATGAAGGCCTTGTCTTCGTGAACGCGGATGATGCCCTATTGATGGAAAAGAGCGCCGGCCTCAAACGCGTTACCTACGGGAACGACGAAACTGCTGATACGCGCGGGAATGCCGTGGCCAGTGATGTGCCCTACATGGAGCTGGTCTTCGATGACCGCGGTCGCGTGGGCCATTTTCACGTCTCCACCAAGCTCATCGGCGATTACAATGCACCGAACGCGTTGGCGGCCGTGGCCATCGGCAGGCACTTCGGCGTTCCCGACGATGTTATCGCCGGAGCCATCGGGGACTATACGCCCAGCAACAACCGCTCACAGTTCACGGATACGGGCCGCAACCAGTTGGTGCTGGATGCCTACAACGCCAACCCCACCAGCATGGCCGCCGCGCTGCGCAACTTCGCGGCCATGACCACGGACCGGCCCAAACTGGCCATCCTAGGCGACATGTTGGAACTTGGTGCGGACAGCCGGACCGAGCATGATGCCATCGTTGCCTTGGTCAGGGAATTGAACATCGATGCCCGCTTCGTGGGGCCTGAATTCCAGCGCAGCACTTTGGAACGGTCCTATCCCAACGCCGCAGCGATGCTCGAGGTCATGAAGAACGAACCCCTCACCGGGCACATGGTGCTGGTCAAGGGTTCGCGGGGGATCAAGCTGGAAACCCTGGTGGAGGCGCTTTAGCCCTTGAGGACGGACCGGCTGATCACAATGCGCTGCACCTCGCTGGTGCCCTCGTAGATCTGCGTGATCTTGGCGTCCCGCATCAGGCGCTCCACGTGGTACTCCTTCACGTAGCCGTAGCCGCCGTGCACCTGCACCGCTTCGGTGGTGGTGCGCATGGCCACTTCGCTGGCGAAGACCTTGGCCATGGCGCTGGCCTGATCATAGTTGAGGTGCTGGTCCTTCAGCCAGGCGGCCTTCAGGCACAGCAGACGGGCCGCCTCGATCTCGGTGGCCATGTCGGCCAACTTGAAGGCGATCGCCTGGTGGTCGCTGATGGTCTTGCCGAAAGCCTTGCGCTCCTTGCTGTAGGCGAGGGCCAGTTCGTAGGCGCCGCTCGCAATACCCAGGGCCTGTGAAGCGATACCGATGCGGCCACCGCTGAGGGTCTTCATGGCGAAGGTGAACCCGAAACCGTCCTCACCGATGCGGTTGGCCTTGGGCACCTTCACGTCCTGGAACATCAGGGTGTGGGTGTCGCTGCCGCGGATACCCATCTTGTCCTCCTTGGCACCCACCACGAAGCCGGGCATTCCCTTCTCCACGATGAGGCAGTTGATGCCCTTGTGCCCCTTGGCCGCATCGGTCTGCGCCATCACCAGGTAGGTGCTGGCACTGCCGCCGTTGGTGATCCAGTTCTTGGTACCGTTGAGCAGGTAGTGATCGCCCATGTCGATGGCGGTCGTGCGCTGGCTGGTGGCATCGCTGCCGGCCTCGGGCTCGCTGAGGCAGAAGGCGCCGATCTTCTCGCCTTTGGCCAGGGGCACCAGGTACTTCTGCTTCTGCTCTTCGTTGGCGAAGGTCTCCAGACCCCAGCACACCAGGCTGTTGTTCACGCTCACCACCACACTGGCGCTGGCGTCCACCTTGCTCAGCTCCTCCATCACCAGCACGTAGCTGATGGTGTCCATGCCACCGCCGCCGTACTTGGGGTCCACCATCATGCCCAGAAAACCGAGCTCACCGAGCTGTTTGATCTCCTCGGCGGGGAAGCGCTGTTCGCGGTCGCGGTCGATCACGCCGGGCTTCAGCACGTTCTGAGCGAAATCACGGGCGGCATCGCGCGCTGCGATCTGCTCCTCGGAGAGTTCGAAATTGAGGCCGGCGAGGGTGGTGGTATCCTGCATGGGAATTCTGTTCAAGGGAGCGCAAAAGTAGGGGGTAACTTCGCGTCATGGAAGCCCCCGGAGCGGATCGGTACGAGGTCATCGGCGTGATGAGCGGAAGCTCCCTCGACGGGCTTGATCTGGCGTGGTGCGAGCTGGTCCATGACGTGGGCGACTGGAGCTTCAACATCCGGGAGGCCCGTACGGTTCCTTACGACACCCGTTTCCAGCAACGACTGAAGGACGCCATGCAGGGGTCGGCCTTGGAACTGGCCCGTCTCCACCGCGACCTCGGCGATCGGATCGGCCTTGCGTGTAAGGACCTGGTCAAAGGACGCGCTATAGACCTGATCGCATCCCACGGGCATACCCTCTTCCATAAGCCGGAGGAAGGGCTGACCCTGCAGATCGGCTGCGGCGCCCGCATCGCGGCCCGCACAGGCACCACCACGGTCTGCGACTTCCGCAGCATGGATGTGGCCCTGGGCGGCCAGGGCGCACCGCTGGTCCCCTTGGGCGAACGGCTTCTCTTCCCCCAGCATAAGGGATTCCTGAACATCGGCGGCATCTGCAATGTCGCGCTGCACAATGATCACCACGTGACCGGTTACGATGTCTGCATCGGCAACCAGGCCTTGAATTTCCTGGCGAACGAGGCAGACCTACCCTACGATAAGGGTGGCGCAATGGCACGTACGGGCAGGATCATCCCGGAACTGCTGGATGCGCTGAACGCCCTCCCCTTCCACCACCAACAGCCACCCCGATCGTTGGGGCGCGAGTGGTTCGATGCGTGGCTGAAGCCGCTGATCGCGGGACAAGGAGAAAGTCTGCCGGACCGGCTTGCCACCGTGGTGGAGCACATTGCCCAGCAATTGGCCACAGCACTGGCCTTTGCCGATGGACCGGTGCTGGTGACCGGTGGCGGCGCCCATAACACGTTCCTGCTGGAACGCCTCCGAAGCCTGACCACCACCCGTATCGAGGTCCCTGATGTCCGGACCGTGGACTTCAAGGAGGCCCTGATCTTCGCGTTGCTGGGCGTACTGCGGATGCGGGAAGAGGTCAATACGCTGGCCAGCGTGACCGGGGCTGGTCGGGACAGCGTCGGAGGTGCGGTCTACCGTGCTCCTTCTGCAGCCTGATAGGGCCTGGTTCCGGACTATATTTGATCGTTGACCCTCCATGCTGGGGCATCCCCAACCTTGCACCAATGAAACAACGTGTGCACCTCTTCCTGGCCTTGGTGCTGGTGATAGCCGCTGAATGCCAAGGCACTCATTTCCTCGGCGCAGAGGTCCGCTATGCACCCACCGCCCCCGGCCCCTACACATACACCATCGAGGTGGACGTGTATGCCGACCTGACGAGTCCGGCCGACAGACCGTGGATCCTGTTGAACGGCATTGACACGATGCCCCGCATTCTGATCGTGGATGATCCCGCACCGACGACCTGTGGACCGATCAGGCTCAGTACCTATCGCATCATCCAGAGCTTTGCAGGGCCGGGCATCTACAGTCTGCTTTTCGAGGATGCGAATCGCAATGGTGGCATCATTAACATTCCGACTTCCATCCAGCAAGGCATATGCGTGGAGGCTATGTTGGTGATCAGCCCCAACTTCGGCGAGAACACCTCCATCGCCTTCGATACCTTGCAGATCGCCACACGGTGGGAGCAGAACAACCTCATCCACGACCCCGGTGCCTGGGACGAGGATGGTGATAGCCTCTCGTTCGAACTGGTGGCTCCACAGGGTGAGGGATGCCTGCCGATAGCGGGCTACAGCATGCCTGACGGCCCCAACAGTGCCTGGGTTGAAGAGGGGACCGGCGTGTTCCATTGGGATGCACCAGCGGTGATCGGTCAGTGGAACGTGACCATCCGTGGCAGTGAATTTCGAGCGGGCCAGCTTATTGGGCAGGTCACACGCGATATGACCATCTGTGTGATCCCCCAAGATGTCGGTATCGCACAGGTCACAGCCGATGGACCATTCTCCATCCGGCCCACGCTCACCGATGATGTGATCTGGATCGATGCTGAAGGAACCTGGAACGTGGCGATCATGGACGCTTCCGGGCGGATCGTGCATAGCGAACGGAACGCGACCAAGGACGGCCCGCTCGCCTTGTCCAACCTGGCCGAGGGCACGTACAGCATCAGGGCCTCAAGTTCGAGCGGGGTTCCGCACGTGGCCCGTTTCGTCAAGACCCGATAGCGCGCGGACTATCAACAGCCGACCGGGAAAACCTCGTCATTACCGGGAAAGGGTGCCAACGGAGGCAGGTTACCTTCGCCCCACCTGCAACCGGAACCTGTGATGCGTGATGCCCTGCGCCGCTTTGAAGAGCGTGCCCCCGAGATCGTCTTTGAATGGAACGACGCACCCACCGGCGCGAAAGGCTGGGTGGTGATCAACAGTTTGCGGGGCGGAGCTGCCGGCGGTGGAACACGCATGCGCAAGGGTCTCGACAAGCGCGAGGTGGAGAGCCTGGCCAAGACCATGGAGGTGAAGTTCAGCGTGTGCGGACCGGCCATCGGTGGTGCCAAGAGCGGCATTGACTTCGACCCGGCGGACCCGCGCAAGAACGCCGTGCTGGACCGCTGGTACAAGGCCGTGATGCCCCTGCTGAAGACCTACTACGGCACGGGCGGCGACATGAACGTGGACGAAGTACACGACGTCATCCCCATCACCGAACGATACGGTCTGCGCCACCCACAGGAAGGTGTGGTGAACGGCCACATAGGTACGCAGGATGACGTGAAACTACAGGCCATAGCCCAGCTGAGAGAGGGTGTGAGCAAGATCGTGGAAGATGTCGCCTATGTGCCTGTTCCCGGCAAATACACGGTAAGCGACATGATCACGGGCTGGGGCGTGGCGGAGAGCGTGCGTCACTACTACCGCGTGTACGGCGGCGACCTGAAGGGAAAAAGGGTGATCATCCAGGGCTGGGGCAACGTGGCCGCTGCGGCGGGCTATTACCTGGCGAAGGAAGGTGCACGCATCGTGGGCATCATCGACCGGGTGGGTGGCATGCTGCTGCCCGAAGGCCTGAGCGAGGACCAGGTGCGGACGCTGTTCATGGACAAGACGGGCAATCAGCTGCGGATGCAGGACATGCTGCCCTTCGAGGAGGTGAACGCCCACATCTGGGACCTGGGCGCCGAAGTGTTCCTGCCCTGCGCCGCCAGTCGCCTGGTGACCATGGATCAGGTGGACCGCATGGTGGCCGCCGGTCTGGAGGTGATCAGCAGCGGCGCCAACGTACCCTTCGCCGACCCGCAGATCTTCTACGGCCCCATTGCAGAGCAGGCCGATGGCAAGGTGAGCGTGATACCCGACTTCATCGCCAACTGCGGCATGGCCCGGGTGTTCGCGTACTGCATGCAGCCCGGCAATGACCTCGGTGACAAGGCCATCTTCGAGGACGTGAGCCATACCATCGGCACCGCGCTGGAACAGACGCATGCCCGCCATGGCGGACGCACGTTCCTGACCCGCACCGGTTTCGAGATCGCCCTGGCCAAACTCAACTGACATACTTCAACGGGCGCTGATCGCGTTCCATTCCAACCCGAACCATCCGATGCACTTCCCGCTCCTCACCCAGATCGAACAGACCGCCCGCGAGGTCCTGGCACAACAGGCCGAGACACCGGTCGAACCCGTGATCGAGACCATCTCCATCTGGCAGCTCATCGTGGATGGCGGCTGGTACATCATGGGGCCGCTAGGCATCATGTCGATCCTCGCCTTCTACATCATCATCGAGCGCAGCCTGGCCATCCGCCGTGCGCTGAAGGAGGACAAGGACTTCATGAACAAGATCAAGGACTACATCCACGAGGGCAAGATCGACAGCGCACGCAACCTCTGTGCCCAAAGCACCTCGCCCGTGGCCCGCATGCTGGACAAGGGCATCAGCCGCATCGGCAAGCCCTTGAAGGATATCGAGGTGAGCATCGAGAACGCCGGTAAACTGGAGGTGTACCAACTGGAGAAGGGATTGACGGTACTGGCCACCATCTCCGGTGCGGCACCCATGATCGGCTTCCTGGGGACCGTCATCGGGATGATCGTCACCTTCCACACCATGAAGATCAGCGGCGCCGGCGTGGAGATCTCCGCCTTGAGCGGCGGTATCATGCAGGCGATGGTCACCACGGTGGCCGGTCTGGTGATCGGCATCATCGCCTACGTGGCCTACAACACCCTGGTGGCCCGCGTGGGCAAGGTGATCCAGAACATGGAGGCCACCACCATCGCGTTCATGGACGTGTTGGATTCACCCGCCAAATAGGGCATCATGGGACTGCGAAGCACACACAAGGTCGACGCGGGGTTCGCCATGAGCTCCATGACCGATCTCGTATTCCTGCTGCTCATCTTCTTCGTGATCGTGAGCACGCTGGTGAGCCCCTACGCCCTGCCGGTGGACCTTCCGAAGAGCGCCAACAAGACCAAGGAAAAGCCAAAGGTGGCCGTGCGGATCGATGCGGAGGAGCATTTCAGCGTGAACAACGCCATGATCGAACCTGCGGACCTGGAAGGTGTACTGAAGGACGAGATGAGCAAGCACCCGGCCGACCAATCCATCGTGATGCACGTGGACCAGAGCGTTCCCACAGGATTGACGGTGAGCGTGCTGGACATCGCCAAACGCAATAAGTGGAAGATCATCCTGGCCACCAAACCCGAATAGGGGCGCGACATATCGCGCCCGCTGGCAATGCGTAAAGCCTACAGGCCGAACGCCAGCGCCAGCCGCCACCCCAGCGGCCCACGAGGGTGACACGGCACAGGAAACGGATAAGCAGCGCATATGAGCACCATCAGCATCCAACAGCAGCAGAACGATCGCCGCACGGGCATCATCAGCACCGTTGTGTTGCACGTGTTGTTGGTCCTGCTGTTCCTGTTCTTCGGTCTTTCGCAGCCCAACCCCTTGCCTGAGGAGGTGGGCATCGAGCTGTCCTTTGAAGATGCCGGTGGACTGACCGGCGGTGCTCCTGACCCGACGCCTGGCTCGCCCCAGGAAACCGCCACACCCGTGACCGCGCCGGAGACCCCGGAAGAGGTGGCCACAGATGAGAACAGCGAAGTGGAGGTCACCAAGCCGGTGAAACCAACACCCAAGCCCACGCCCAAGCCTGCCGAGCCGAAGCCGCCCAAACCCAACCCCAACGCGCTCTTCAATCCGTCCACGAACCCCAGCACCAACCCCACGACCGGGCCTCCCGGCGGTGGGCCTCCGGGGGATAAACCTGGAGAAGGCGGCGTGGGGAATTTCCACGGTAAAGGCTTCGAAGGCAAACTCGCGGGCCGTGGCCTGATGCGTGGACCGAGCATCTCTGAGAAGCCCACCGAGGGTGGCAAGGTGGCCTTGGACATCTTCGTGGACCGTACGGGGAAGGTCACCCGGGTGGCCTTCAACCTGGACCGCAGCACCACCACCAGCCAGGTGCTGTTCAACCTGGCCAAAAAGGCCGCGTTGCAGTGCACCTTCAGCGCCAAGCCCGATGGGGCCGCCGAGCAGAAGGGTGAAATGACCTTCGTCTTCATCCTCGAATGACCTACGCGGAGACGCTGGCGTACCTCTACGCACAGCTTCCCATGTTCCAGCGCATCGGCCAGGCGGCGTACAAGGCCGACCTGAGCAACACGCACGCGCTGATGGAGCTCCTGGACCATCCGGAGCAGGGACTGCGCTGTGTGCATGTGGCGGGCACCAATGGCAAGGGCAGCACCAGCCACTTGATCGCCAGCGTGCTGCAGGAGGCCGGCTACACGGTGGGCCTGCATACCTCGCCCCATCTGAAGGACTTCCGCGAGCGGTTCCGGATCAACGGCGAAGTTGTCCCTGAACAGGTCGTTGTGGACTTTGTGGAGCGCTATCGCGAGGCCTTTGAGCCCATCCAGGCCTCCTTCTTCGAATGGGGTGTCGCCTTCACGCTCTGGTGGTTCCGTGAGGCCGGGGTGGACATCGCCGTGATCGAGACCGGCATGGGCGGGCGCCTGGACAGCACCAACGTGGTGACACCCGAAGTGAGCGTGATCACCAACATCGGCTGGGACCACATGCAGTTCCTGGGGAACACGCTGGAGGCCATCGCGGGGGAAAAGGCAGGCATCATGAAGCCCGGCCTACCCGTGGTGATCGGGGAGGCCGAAGGTGCCGTGGCGGAGGTGTTCCGCCAATGCGCCCTGGAGCGCCTAAGTGCCATCACCTTCGTGGACCAGCAGATGACGCTACCCCACCCCAGCGCCCTGGCAGGACCGCACCAGCAACGCAACGCCCGCACCGCTTTGGCCGCCATCCGGGAACTTCAGCAGCGGGGTTGGAACATCGGGGAGGCCCATATCGCCGCCGGCTTTCGGAACGTGGTGGAGAACACGGGGCTGAAGGGTCGCTGGCAGGTGCTGGCCGAACCACCGTTGACCATCGCCGACGTGGCGCATAACGTGGATGGGGTGCGTGCCGCACGGGCCCTGCTGGAAAGCACGCCCTATGAAGCGCTGCACATCGTACTGGGCATGGTGAACGACAAGGACCTGGCCCTGGTCCTGGCCGAACTGCCCAAGCAGGCCACCTACTACTTCTGCAAGGCGGACATCCCGCGGGGCCTCGATGCCGGGCTCCTGCAACAACAGGCCAAAGGCCACGGGCTGATCGGCAGCACCCATGCCTCGGTGCGCGAGGCCTTCGACAAGGCCCGGGACGCCGCCGCACACAATGATCTGGTGCTGGTCACCGGCAGTGTGTTCGTGGTGGCGGAGGTGGTGTGAGGGCTTGAAAACAAAAAGCCCCGCGTTTGCGGGGCTTTTGTGGGACGTACTGGATTCGAACCAGTGACCTCATGCGTGTGAAGCATGCGCTCTAAACCAGCTGAGCTAACATCCCGGGGCAATGGTGGAGGCAGCCGGATTCGAACCAGCGACCCTCTGCTTGTAAGGCAGATGCTCTAAACCAGCTGAGCTATGCCTCCATGTACTTATCCAAAGAACGAACCGGACCAGTCAACCTCCCGCTCTTTAGCGGGATGCTTTGGTCAAGCTGAGCAATGCCTCCAACTAAACCTTCAAAGAACTGCGGAGGGACTCGTAACCTGATCCTCCTAAGGGGCGGCAAATATAGAAGTTCCCGGGATATTCCTCTCAGAACTCCACCATGACCCCGATGCTGGGGATCACCGTGGTGCCATCATTGGGTACCGACTTCACCACATAACGGGTGGGATCGCTGGGGTCCACCAGCGGCTGGCCGGCCGCATCGCGCACCACATCGATGAACGGGGCACCGGGGAGTTCATTGGCCAGCACGTTCTCCACATCGAAGTAGACGTTCAGCGTCCAGGTCTTGAAGTAGTAGCGCTTGTCCACCCGCGCATTCAGCTGTGTGAAGATCCGGAGGCGCTCGGTATTGATCAGATCATAGTCGAGGACCCCTTGCTGGGTGGCATCCCACACGGGAATGAGCGCTGATGTGGGCACATCGTAGGGTGTGAAAGGGCCACCGCCCTGCAGGCGCCAATTCAAACCCACCTCCCAGTCCTTCGGCAGGCGCTTGCCGCCTGTCACATTGAGGATGTGGCCATAGTCCCAGCTGCTGGGCGCAAAACCGCCATCGGCATTGGTGAATTCGCTCTTCACGAAGGTGTAGGACAGGATGCCGTAAAAGCCTTTGTAGAGCTTCTGCTGGAGAAGGAGCTCGATCCCGTAAGAACGGCCTTGGGACAGGGGGGCGGCGAGTTCATTGCCGATCACCCCGAAATCACCGCCGAGGTTGGCCAGGCTGATGCCTTTGTCCACCAGCAAGGGATAGCGGTCGTACCACTTGTGGAAGCCCTCCACGGAGATCTTGCCATTGTTCTTCGTGAAGTACTCCACCCCAGCCACCACATGGTCCGCTTGGATGTACCGGATGCCATTGTCCAGATTGAGCAGGCTTCCTGCGCCATTGCGGAAACCGAGGACCGTGTAGGGAGGCAGCTGATAATAGCGGCCCACGTTCGCGTTGATGTTCACCGCATCGCTGACCGCATAGGACAAGGACAAACGGGGGGAGAGCTGTTCCAATGGATCGCTCATCGTGCCGCCCAATGAGTTCCAATCGGTCCGCAGGCCGAAGGAGGTGGACAACTTGCCGAAGGCGCGGCTCAACTGCGCGAAGCCGCCGAACTTGTCCATGGACAGGGAGCTCTCGTAGTCGATCACCACGGGCAACCCATTGATCACGCGCTGGGTGTAGGTGTCCGTACCGTAGCGGGCGTGTTCGTAGCCCGCACCGCCCACGAAGCGCCATGGTCCATAGTTCATCACCGCTTCGTAGCGCACCTTGTTCTCCTCCTCTGTGCTACCATAGTTCAGGAGCAATGCCGAGGGATCGGTGTCATCATTGTTGCGGTACTTGCTGGCCTCGTTGAACAGGTGGCTGCGGCTCACCACTACCGTGTGGAAGCCCTTGGTCACAAAATGGTCGTAGCGCGCGCCCACGGTGTAGTTCCATTGGTCGTTCTCCGGCAGATTGCCCAGGATGTAGCGGTTGCGCTCCAAGGTCTCCTGATCGGTCACCCCATCGTTCGCCGCAGCATTGAGGTCCACATTATCAAAGGCCCCGAGGCCGATCAGCGTCAGACGGCTGTTCTTTCCCAATTGGATGCGATGCTTGAACTGGGCATCGTTGTAGATGGGAAGGAAGGGCAACTTCAGTGCTTGAAAGAGGAACTGCAGGTAGGACCGGCGTACGGAGATGATGGTGGATGAGCGGGGGCCGGTGGGTCCATCGAAGGTGAAGCCGATATCGCTGCTGCCCATCATGAAGGTGTAAGTGGCCTTCTCCGTGTTTCCATCGGGCTGCTTGAACTCGAAGACCGAACTGAGCGTGTTGCCGCGTGAAGCCGGGAACGCGCCGGTGATCACATCCACTTCGCGGATGAAGTTGACGTTGATCATTCCCACGGGACCACCGCTGGAACCCTGGGTGCTGAAGTGATTGATGGTGGGCACCTCGATGCCGTCCAAATAGAAGCGGTTCTCGTTCGGGGCTCCGCCGCGGATGATGATGTCATTGCGGAAGCTGGCCGTGCTGGCCACCCCGGGAAGCGCGCGGATCACCTTGCTGATGTCGCGGTTGCCACCGGGGTTGCGCATGATCTCCGCCGAGCCGATGGTCCTGACGGAAAGGGGGCTTTCCTGTGTGCGCTGGAAAGGCTTGCGTGTGATCTCCACCTCCTTCAGCTCGGTGGCGGTCGGTTCAAGGGTGATGTCCAGTTCCACCGCGCGGGCGGTGCCCACCTGCACTTCAGTGATGACCCTGCGCTGATAGCCCACGGAGGAGACCTGCACGTTGTAGAGCCCCGGCTTCACATCCATGATGGAGAAACGGCCTTCGATATCCGTGGTGGCCCCCTGAGTGGTGCCTTCCAAGGCCACGTTCACAAAGGGAAGTGGCTCCCGTGTGCGCGCATCCGTCACGCGACCATTGATCTGGGCCTGAGCGAGTGCAGCGGATGGCAGCAAAAAGGCCAGGACGAAGGGGGCGAGGATGCGGATGGTCATGGTTCCGGGTGAAGGCGGAAGGGAACAAGCATCTGCCGCCAAAGTTTTACACCCGTGGGCAAATAGATGTAACATCCTGTAAATCAAAGTTATAAATCCGGTCAAACCCAGGACCCGGAGGTGCGGTACGGGGGTACCCAAACATTTTGTTCAACATTTTCTAGGAATCATGAAACAAGAGTTGCAATCTTTGTTCACCGTTTAGCGGATAACATTAAACACAACCAAAATGTCCACCCTCGAGTTCCAACAACAACTGGTCGGCCTGAGACAGCAGCTCTACTACTTCGCCCTGAGCCTGACCAAGGACCGTGACAATGCCTCGGACCTGCTGCAGGAGAGCATGATGCGGGCCCTGACGTACCGGGACAAGTTCCGGGACAACACCAACTTCAAGGCATGGTTGTACACCATCATGAAGAACACCTTCATCAATGACCACCGCCGGAACAAGCGGACGAAGGCCCTGATGGACAACGTGGACCGCGAGCGCGACCAGGTCCGCAGGGTTCAAACGCCGGCAAGTACGGAGGCGACCATGAAGATGTCGGAGATCCAGCGTAGCTTGGAGCAATTGGATCCTGCCTTCAGGACCCCGTTCACCATGCACCACGAGGGTTACAAGTACCACGAGATCGCCGAGCACTTGGGCATACCCATCGGCACGGTAAAAAGTCGCATCTTCCAAGCCCGCCAGCGCCTGATGGAAATGCTCACCGATAAGAATGTGACCGCCTGATGCCCCACGCCCTTGTCATCGGTACCGGTTTCGCCGGCTTGGCCGCAGCAGCTTCGCTGGCCCGCAAAGGCTACGAGGTGACGGTCGTGGAGAAGAACGCCGAACCTGGCGGCCGCGCCCGGGTATGGCGTGACAAGGGCTTCACGTTCGACATGGGTCCCAGTTTCTACTGGATGCCCGAAGTGTTCGAACGCTTCTTCGCGGACTTCGGAGAACGGGTCAGCGATCACTACCAGTTGGTGCGACTCGACCCCTCCTACAGTGTGGTGTTCGGCCCCCAGGAAAAGTGGATGCTTCCCGCAGACCCCATCGCCTTACGCGCCTTCTTCGAGAGCAAGGAAAAAGGTGCCGGCGCACAGCTGGACCGCTTCCTGGCAGAGGCCAAACTGAAGTATGACCTGGGCATGGGCGAACTCGTCTACCGGCCCTCGCTGTCCTGGTCGGAATACATGCATCCCGGGTTGATCGCCGGTCTGTTGAAGACCAAGGTGTTCCGTTCCCTGCGGAAACATGTGCAGGCGCACTTCACGGATGACCGGCTTCGCCTGCTGATGGAGTTCCCGGTGTTGTTCCTGGGAGCGGCACCGCAGAACACACCCGCGCTGTACAGCCTGATGAATTACGCGGACATGGAGCTCGGCACCTGGTATCCCATGGGAGGTATGGGCAAGGTGGTGGATGCCTTTGTTCGTGTGGCCGAAAAGCAGGGTGCCACCCTTCGATTGAACGAACCGGTGAAGCGGATCATCGTGGAGGGTGGCAAGGCCGTTGGTGTGGAGACGGACAAAGGCATCCTCCGTGCCGATGTGGTGGTGGCCGGAGCCGATTATCACCACGTGGACCAGGAACTGCTTCCCGAGGCCATGAAGGGATACAGCGCGGACTACTGGAAGGGTCGGACCATGGCCCCGTCGGGACTGCTGTTCTACCTCGGCTTCGACCGTGTGCTGCCGGACCTGGAGCACCATACCCTGTTCTTTGACGAATCACTGGACCAGCACTCCACCGAGATCTACGATGAACCGCAGTGGCCCAGCAAGCCACTGTTCTACACCAGTTGCGCCAGCAAGTCCGACCCCACCGTGGCTCCGGCCGGCATGGAGAACATGGTCATCCTCATCCCCATCGCCCCGGGCCTGGATGATCGCGATGAGACCCGCGAACACTATTACCGCAGGGTGATGGACCGTCTGGAGAAACACCTGGGCTTCGACCCACGGCCGCATGTGGTGCTCAAACGTAGCTACAGCATCAACGACCTCCAGGCGGACTACAACGCGTTCCGGGGCAACGCCTACGGCATGGCGAACACCATCATGCAGACCGGTCCCTTGCGCCCCAGCATGAAGAGCCGCAAGATCGCCAACCTCTATTATACCGGCCAGCTCACCGTGCCCGGCCCCGGTGTGCCCCCCGCCATCATCAGCGGCCAGGTGGTCGCCGACCTCATCGAAAAGGAACAAGCCCGTAAACCCATCAAGGCATGAACACCGTCGACCTCTACGACAAAGTGTGCCTGAAGGCCAGCAAGCACACCACCTACAGCTATAGCACCTCATTCTCACTGGGTATCCGTTCGTTGGACAAACGGTTCCACAGCCCGATCCACGCCATCTATGGCTTCGTGCGTTTCGCGGACGAGATCGTGGACACCTTCCATGGCTTCGACAAGAACGACCTGCTGAAGCGTTTCAGGGAGGACACCTACCGGGCCATTTCGGAGGGCATCAGCCTGAACCCCATCCTGCACAGCTTCCAGCGCGTGGTGAACACCTATCGGATAGACCGCGAGCTTTACGATACCTTCCTGGACAGCATGGCCATGGACCTCACGGACACGGCGCATGACCAGAGCAGCTATGAGACCTACATCCTGGGCAGTGCCGAGGTGGTGGGCCTGATGTGCCTGCGCGTGTTCTGCGAGGGCGATGAGGCGCTCTACCAGCGACTGAAGCCTTCCGCCATGAAGCTGGGCGCCGCGTTCCAAAAGGTGAATTTCCTGCGTGACCTGAAGGATGACCACCAGAACCTGGGTCGCACCTACTTCCCCGGCATCGACGTGAGCCGCATGGATGCCGAGACCAAGGCCCAGATCGAGCAGGACATCCAGCACGATTTCGATGAGGCGCTGATAGGCATCCGTCAACTTCCGAAAGGCGCACGCTTCGGGGTCTACATCGCCTACGTGTACTACTTGAACCTCTTCCGCAAGATCAAGGCGTTGCCCTTTGACCGGATCATGAAGGAGCGGGTGCGGGTGCGCAACCGGCGAAAGATCGCGCTGCTCACCACCAGCTACCTGCGCCACAGTTTCGGCATGCTTTGACCATGGGACACGCGGCCTCCACGGAAGATCAGGTGATCCTCGTCAATGAACGGGACGAAACAGTGGGCTCCATGGGCAAACTGGAGGCTCATCAAGTGGGTGCATTGCATCGTGCCTTCTCCGTGTTCCTCTTCGACGACCAAGGACGCCTGCTCGTGCAGAAACGCGCACAGGGCAAGTACCACAGCGGGGGCCTCTGGACGAACACCTGTTGCAGCCATCCGCGACCGGAGGAGACCCTGACGGACGCCGCCCAACGCAGGTTGCGCGAGGAAATGGGCATCGACACCACCGTGGACCATCGCTTCAGCTTCCTGTACCGGGCCAGTTTCGACAATGGCCTGCATGAACATGAGCTGGACCACGTGTTCTTCGGCATCTGGAACGGCGACGCAAGGCCCGACCCCGATGAAGCGGAGGATTGGAAATACATGAGCGTGGCGGAGATCGAAGCGGACATGCAGCTTCATCCCGACCACTACACTGTTTGGCTTCGCACATGTTGGGACAAGGTGCGTGAGCAGTTGCGGCCAGAGCCGCTCAGTCCTGCCTGATTCACGAGAGCCATGTTGATGAAAAAGAACGGCGCGGTGATCGCGCTCAACGGACACGCCGACACCCTTGACCACCTGACCCACCTGCAGGCCGTGGACACCCCGATGCGTCCCGATGCCTTCGTACTGAGCCCGGACCAAAAGGTGGAGCGCATCGCACAGCACTTCAAGGCCATCATGGAAACGCTTGGTCTTGACCTGGCGGACGACAGCCTTCAAGGCACACCCAAGCGCGTGGCCAAGATGTTCGTGAACGAGGTCTTCAACGGCCTCGATCCCTTGAACAAGCCTGAACCGACGCTCTTCGCCAACAAGTTCGGGTACAAGGGTATGCTGGTGGAGCGCGACATCACGGTGCACAGCTTCTGCGAACACCATTTCGTACCCATCATCGGCAGGGCCACCGTGGCCTATTACAGCAGCGGCCAGGTCATCGGGCTCAGCAAACTGGACCGCATCGTGAAGTACTATGCCTCACGCCCACAGGTGCAGGAAAGGCTCACGGAACAGATCGCCGCGGAACTGAAACTGGTGCTGCACACGGAGGACGTTGCGGTGCTCATCGATGCCGAGCACATGTGCGTGAAACTGCGCGGGGTAAAGGACGAGTGCTCGAGCACGGTCACCAGCCACTTCAGCGGGCGATTTGAAGAGGACGGAGTCCGCCAGGAATTCCTGGCCTACCTGCACCGCACGTGAGCATCAAGCCACGCATTTCCATCCACTGGTTCCGCCGAGACCTGCGGGTCGAGGACAACCATGGACTGTACCGCGCATTGACGGATCACGGGAACGTCCTGCCCGTGTTCATCTTCGATACAGACATCCTGGACAAGCTTCAGGACAAGGCTGATCGTCGGGTCGAGTTCATCCATCGGGCGCTCACCGGGCTGCAGGAGAAGTTCGTGGAACAGGGATCCTCTCTGCTGGTGGAGCACGGACGGCCATTGGAGGTCTGGAAACGGCTCCTGGAACGCTTCGATATCACGGCCGTCACCGCCAACCACGATCACGAACCCTATGCCCTTGCGCGGGACAAGGCCGTCAGCGAGCTGTTGGCCGCCCATGGCATTCCCTTCCGCTCTTACAAGGACATCAGCATCTTTGAGCGGGATGAAGTCCTGAAGGACGCGGGCGGGCCCTACACGGTGTACACGCCCTACATGCGCAAATGGAAGACCCAGTTCACCCCTGAACTTGCGAAGTGCTTTCCCAGCGAGGATCATTCGGACGGCTTGTGGCGAACATCATCCTTCCCTTTGCCCACGTTGCATGAATTGGGCTTCCTGCCCACCGATCTGGGCGAACTGCCCATGGTGGTAAGCGCATCGCTTCTGAAGCACTACCACGGAACACGGGACACGCCGTCCATACCCGGGACCAGCCGGATGAGCACGCACCTGCGCTTCGGCACGGTGAGCGTGCGTTACCTGGTACGCGAAGCGCTCAAGTACAGCGATAAGTACCTGAACGAGCTCATCTGGCGGGAGTTCTACATGCAGATCCTGTGGCACTTCCCCCATCACGAAAAAGCCTTCAAGCCCGCCTATGACAACATTGCCTGGCGGCACGATGAGCCGGGGTTCCAGACCTGGTGTGAAGGACGCACAGGATACCCCTTGGTGGATGCCGGCATGCGGGAGCTGAACGCCACGGGCCTGATGCACAATCGGGTGCGCATGGTGGTGGCGAGCTTTCTCACCAAACACCTGCTGATCGACTGGCGCTGGGGCGAGGCCTGGTTCGCTGCCAAATTGCTGGACTTCGAACTGAGCAGCAACAATGGCGGATGGCAGTGGGCCTCGGGGTCCGGATGCGATGCGGCACCCTATTTCCGCGTGTTCAACCCACGGTTGCAATTGGAGAAGTTCGACCCATCGTTAAAATATGTCAAGATCTGGGTACCGGAGTACGGTTCGGCAAACTATGTGCAGCCGATGGTCGTTCACGAAGTAGCCCGCAAGCGAGCGCTGGAGACCTACAAACACGGTCTCGAAGGTGCACGGGCGATGGAGCAACGACAAACCAAACTCTTTTCATAGCCATGCCACGCAAGAAGAAAACCCTGATCCTGACCCAGCCCGTGAAAGAGGGCTTGAAGGCCATCAAGGTCCGCTTGGACGCCCGTACGGTGATCACCCTGGCCAGTCAGAAGGCCCTTGAGTTCTGGCGCCAGCGCTATCCCAAGTTGGAGGTCATCGGTTGATCACGCGATCCATAGACATGCCACGCAAGAGACCAGCGATCATTCTGGAACGACCGATCAAGCCGGGCGTAAAGGAGATCAAGGTGCGCTTGGATGCCCGTACAGTGATCACGGTATCGAGCACCAAGGCCTTGGAGGCCTGGAAGCTCCGTTACCCGAAATTGGTGATCATCGGATAGAACGTATGGGGCAGTACATCCTCGAGCGGTCTCAGTTCCTCCCCATTCCCTTGGAGGAAGCGTGGAGTTTCTTCAGCAGTCCGCGGAACCTGGCGGTGATCACCCCTCCGGAAATGGGCTTCATCATCCGCGAGCCCTTTGACGACAAGCCCACGTACACCGGTCAACGGATCACGTACACGGTGAAACCGATGCTGGGCATCCCCTTGACCTGGGTGACACTCATCGAGCAGGTGGATGCGCCGCATCGTTTCGTGGACACCCAGATCACGGGACCGTACAAACGATGGTGGCACCTGCACACCTTCGAGGCCGTGGAGGGCGGGGTGATGATGCGTGATCGGGTGGAATACGAGCTGCCGCTGGGCCCCTTGGGTGACCTTGCCCACGGTATCTTTGTCAGGCAAAAGTTGAAGGACATCTTCGATTTCCGGTCCGCCACGTTGGAGACTTATTTCCGCGACCGGACCGGAACCGTTTGACCCACTCGCCAGTTCGTACATCATGAGCATCTGGTCCATCCTCGTCATCGTTGTCGGCACTGCCGTTTTCATGGAGTTCGTCGCATGGGCGACCCACAAGTATGTGATGCATGGCTTCCTCTGGTCGCTCCATTCGGACCATCACAAGAAGGACCACTATGGCTTCCTGGAACGCAACGATGCGTTCTTCCTGATCTTCGCCATACCGTCGATGATCCTGTTCATCGTGGGAAGTCTGCAGGGTCTGCACACCCCGTGGTTGTGGATCGGGCTGGGCATCCTCATCTATGGCCTGCTGTACTTCGTGGTCCATGAGGTCTTCATCCACCAGCGGATCAAGTGGTTGCGCAACACGAAGAACCCCTATTTCCTGGCGATCCGCAAGGCCCACAAGGTGCATCACAAACACCTCGGCAAGGAGCATGGCGAATGCTTCGGGATGCTGGTCGTGCCCTTCAAGTATTACAAGGAAGCGAAGAAAGCCCTTGCGCTTCAGCGCGCCTGATCAAGGCAACGGCGTGTGACAGGCCTCCACGGCACTGTTGGCCTCCGGCAGGTCGGGACTGATGTACGGTATTCCGAGATCCAGTCCGCGCAGGATGAACAGCACGGCCATCAGGCCATAAGCCACAGGCGCCACGCGCCGCAGTGAACTGCGCCAGGACGCACCCACGAACCTGCTGGACAACTTGAGCCCGACCAAGGCCGGCCAGGTACCCAGGCCGAAGAAGAGCATGAACAGGGCTCCATGCAGCCAACCGTCCTGGGCAATGGCGCCTGCCAATGCGAGATAGACCATTCCGCAGGGCAGCAGGCCGTTCAGCAGACCGGAGACGAGCAGACCTTCCGGCGAGGTGCGTCGTAGCTGCTTCGCGAGGAGTCCCTGTGCACGGATGACCAGCACGGCGGGGCCCTTCGACCAGTTGACCCAGCTCAACAGGCGCGGCGCGATCAACCACACCAGAATGATGATGCCCAAACTGATGGAAACGGTGCGCTGCAGACCGGCCAATTGAAGTCCCCGACCGAAGGTGCCAAAGGCGGCGCCGAGAAGCATGTACGTGGTGACCCGGCCGGAGTTGAGCAGCAGTGCACTGGAGAGCCGTGCGGCCCAGGTGTTGCTCGGTGAGGGCACGGCCAGTGCCAATGGGCCGCACATGCCGATGCAATGAACGCTGCTCAGCAGCCCCAACAGGAAGGCCGTGGCAACAAGGGTGATCA
Source organism: Flavobacteriales bacterium (assembly GCA_041749915.1). Classification (GTDB taxonomy): domain Bacteria; phylum Bacteroidota; class Bacteroidia; order Flavobacteriales_F; family PHOS-HE28; genus PHOS-HE28. The sequence goes on along the minus strand of JBGTAJ010000195.1, from coordinate 39,040 downwards.
TGGCACGTGGATGCGGTCCCGGCTCAGGTACTCATTCTCGCCCGCCTTCCACTCCAGCAGCGCGTTGTAGGCACCCTTGAGGCGTTGATCGACGGGCACGGTCATCCGACCATTGGCGTCCACGCGCACAGGGATGCGCGCATCGGCGCGGGAATCCGAAGGCCGCTGCAGATACAGTTCACCCGACAGGGCCATCCCCTTCACTTCGGCCGGAAAGGTGATGACCAGTTCAGTACCCACGATCTCCATGAGCACATTGACGGAAAGTGAGCCCGTGTTGTTCAGCTTGTCGATCTGCTCTTGGTACTTGACCTCCTGTTCGTAGTAGTTCTCCGCCACCAGCTCCTCCTGGTTGCTGGCCGCGCGGATCATGAAGGAGGTCATCAGCAGGATGAAGGCCGTCATGACCAGAAAGATGGCGTTGCCCCAAGTGAATTTCATGATGCGGTGCGTATGGGTCCGACGAATGAGGTGCTCACTTCTTCGATCAGTCGATCGCCGGAGTAGACACCGATGGTGAGCTTGGTCTTGGTGCCGCGCAGTTCCTTGTGATCGAGCAGGATGAACAGGGCTCCCTGTGCCAGTGAGGCCTTCTCCAGGTTCACCTCCTTGCCCACTAGTCGGATCTCTCCAGGTGTACCGATCAGTTCGAAACGCAGCGGCATCTCCCGTGAGGTCTTGTTGACGACCTTGAAGTTATAGAGATTGCTGATGCGCCCGTCCTCCTGCTCCTGGAACAACATGCCCGGTGTTCGCAGCACGGTGGCCTCCACATCGCTGCGCATGACGATGAGCGCGATGATGACGCCGATCAGGACCGTCAATACAGCGGAATAGGCCTTCATCCGGGTAGTGAACCGCCAGGGCTTCTTTTCCGTGATCTCGTCCTCACTGGCAAAGCGGATCAGACCCTTGGGCAGGTCCACGCTCTCCATCATGTGGTTGCAGGCGTCGATGCAGGCGGTGCAGTTCACGCATTCCAACTGGGTCCCGTTGCGGATGTCGATACCCGTTGGGCACACATGCACACAGGCCTTGCAATCAATGCAATCGCCCTTGCTGGCGCTCGCACGGTCCTCGCCTTTGCGGAACTTGCCCCGCTCCTCACCCCTCACATGATCGTACGCGACCACCAGGCTCTGCCGGTCCAGCAACACACCCTGCAGCCGGCCGTAGGGACACATGGTGGTGCAGACCTGTTCACGCAGAAAAGCGAAGACCCCATAGAACAGGAACGAAAAGCCGAGCATCGCCAGGAATCCGCCCAGATGCTCCATGGGCGGCGAGGTGATGATGTCGATCAGGCGGTCGCTGCCGATGATGTAAGCGAGGAAGGTATTCCCGATCAGGAACGCCACCCCAAAGAAAAGCAGGTGCTTCGCGGTCTTCTTCCCCAGCTTGTGTGCCGACCAAGGTGCCTTGTTCAGCGCCTGTTGTTGCTTCCAATCACCCTCGATCCAATACTCGATGCGCCGGTAAACAAGTTCCATGAAGATGGTCTGCGGACAGACCCAGCCACAGAACAGACGACCGAAGGCCACCGTGAACAGGGCGATGAAGATGACGCCCGTGATGAACGCCAGGACGAACAGGTGTATATCCTGCGGCCAGAAGGTCTGCCCGAAGATCACGAAGCGCCGCTCGAGCACATCGATCTGCAGCAAGGGCTCTCCGGCGATGCGGATGAACGGGCCCGCAAAGAGAACGACCAGGAGGGCATAGCCCAGCAGTGCGCGCTTGTTGAACCACTTCCCCGCGGGCTTCTTGGGGTATATCCAGACCCGTTTACCCCGCTTATCCACAGTGGCGATCGAGTCCCGAAAGCTCTCGTCGCGTGGTGTGCCGTTCGTCCGTTCTTCGCTCATGTTCACTGTGCGACCGCCACGGCCGCACTATCCGAAGGCTGGGCGACCGCGGTACTGTCCGACGGAGCCGCACCTTCTGTCGGTTTCCAAAGCTCTCCTTGCGGGGCTTTGGCGTTCGCGGGGTTCGTGCCTTGCAGGGAGAGTATGTAACTCGCCACCTGCTGCATTTCGGTGGGCTTCAGGTCCTTCTTCCAGCTCTGCATACCCTTCTCCACCACTCCGTACTTTATCGTGGTGAAAACATCCTTGACACCACCACCGTGGATCCAATAGGCATCCGTCAGGTTGGGGCCGACGGCATTGCCTTCCCCGTTCTCGCCATGGCAGGCCTTGCAGTAGGTCACGAAGGTGTTCTTGCCCGCAGCCAACGCCGAGGCATCCGTCATCACGGTGACGGTGTTCTCATCCACCGCTGCTGCTGCCTTTGCGAGGTAGGCCTCAACCTCGGCCTTGGCCTGTGCCATTTCCAGTTCGTACTCATCGGCTTGATGCAACCACGTGCCGGAGATGTGCACATTGAAGATGTAGACGACGGACCAGATGATGGTACCGTAGAACAGCCACAGCCACCAGGGCGGGAGCACATTGTCCAACTCCCGGATGCCGTCGTACTCGTGGTGCATGAGGATATCCTCCTCCTTCTCCACTTCCACGGTGCGGGTCAGTTTGTTCAGGATGCTGTCCGCGAACGACGGGCCTGCCTCCACCTTCGCGGCCTCTTCCGCTTCCTTGCCGCTCAGCGCCTTCACCATGCCACGCACCACCGTCAGTTGTGAAACGATGATCACGAAGAAGAGGATGTTGGCGGAGATCAGCCAGTAGAGCAGGGTCTGTGTGGTGATCATGGCCACCCCGGGGACCGCCGCACTGGCATCCGTGGCACCGGCCGCGAACAACAGGACAAGCACCATGGAAGCTTTGCGGCCTTTGAGGTAGTCGGCCCAAAGTGTTCCCGAGGAACCCAGGGTCCTCATGATCCCGGAAAGGGTGAGGATGATGATCACCTGCAGCACGGCCATGGCGAGCAGGATGTAATTGGTCTCCATCGACGGGTTCCCCATGAGCCCGTTGGACGCCGCGACCGTGGTGGCGGGTACTTCCTGTGCAGAGACAGGGAGTGCTGCAAGGCCGCCGAGAAGAAGAAGTGCGAGGGGAAGGATGTTCCGTAGACGCATGATGGTTCGGATGTGCGTTCAGGCTTGTTCGTTATCGGAGAAGGGCAACTGCTCCATGTGCTGCAGGCGGCTGCGGTCCGTTGTCAAGATGTACCAGGAGGCCACGATGAAGATCCCCATGAAGAGCACGAAGGCTGCGACCGGATAGATGCCGATGTCGTTGATCGACGTCATATGGTGCTTGATGAACTTCAGCATGGCCGGTGTGCTATTGCGCCTGCACCACCTGTGTGGCCGGCTGTTGTTTGATGTCCGTTCCCAGGCGCTGCAGGTAAGCGATGAGCGCGATGATGTCCACATCGGGACTGGCCTCGATACCATCCTTCTTCAGGTTGGCGACGATCTTCGCCGCCTGTGCCTCCAGGTCCGCCACGGCCTGCTGATCGAAGCCTTCGGGATAGGGGACGCCCAAGCCTTGCATGGCACGGATCTTCGCCGGGATCATCTCCTTGTCGATCAGGTTCTCGTACATGTGGGCGTAGGGCGGCATCAGCGAACCCGCGTTCATGCTGGTGGGGTCGAACATGTGGTAGTAGTGCCAGCTGTCCGGGTACTTGCCTCCCACACGGTGCAGATCGGGTCCGGTGCGTTTGCTGCCCCACTGGAACGGGTGATCATAGATGAACTCACCGGCCTTGCTGTACTCACCGTATCGCTCCGTCTCACTGCGGAAGGGACGCACCATCTGCGAGTGACAGGTGTAGCAGCCTTCCATGACGTAGATGTCGCGGCCGTGCAGTTCCAGTGGTGTGTAGGGCTTCACCTGCGTGATGGTGGGCACGTTGCTCTCGATGAGGAAGGTGGGAATGATCTCGATGATACCACCGGCCGCCACCAGTACCAAGCTGACCACCAACATCTGGATGGGGCGGCGCTCGATCCAACGGTGCCAGTGACCGCTGCTCTCACCCACATAGTTCTTCTCCAACGCTGGAGCTTCGGCGTCCTCGTTGGCGATGAGCTTGCCGCTGGCAATGGTCTTCCACACGTTGTAGACCATGATCAGCGCACCGGACAGGAAGAGCAGACCGCCGAGGCTGCGCATCCAGTAGGCATACTTGATCTGCAGCACGGTGTCCAGGAAGTTCTTGTACACGAGGTAGCCGTCCGGGGTGAACTGCTTCCACATGAGGCTCTGCGTGAAGCCCGCGAAGTAGAGGGGGATCGCGTAGAACACGATGCCCAGCGTGCCGATCCAGAAGTGGGCGTTGGCGAGGCTCTTGCTGTAGAGCTTCGTGCCCCACATGCGCGGCACCAGCCAGTAGATCATCCCGAAGGTGAGGAAGCCGTTCCAGCCCAGGCCGCCGACGTGCACGTGGGCGATGGTCCAGTCCGTGAAGTGGCTGATACTGTTGAGGAACTTGGTGCTCAACAAGGGGCCTTCCAGTGTGGACATGCCATAGGCGGTGATGGCCACCACCATGAACTTCAGCACGGGCTCTTCGCGGACACGGTCCCAGGCACCGCGCAGGGTGAGCAAGCCGTTCAACATACCGCCCCAGCTCGGTGCGATGAGCATGATGCTGAACACCGTGCCCAGGCTCTGCGCCCAATCCGGAAGAGAGCTGTACAGCAGGTGGTGGGGACCGGCCCAGATGTAGATGAAGATCAGCGCCCAGAAGTGGATGATGGAGAGCTTGTAGCTGTACACCGGGCGGTTGGCCGCCTTCGGCATGAAGTAGTACATCAGGCCCAGGTAGGGTGTGGTGAGGAAGAAGGCCACCGCATTGTGCCCATACCACCACTGCACCAAGGCATCCTGCACGCCGGCGTACATGCTGTAGCTCTTGAACAGGCTCACCGGCATCGCCATGGAGTTCACGATGTGGAGCATGGCCACCGTGACCCAGGTGGCGATGTAGAACCAGATGGCCACATAGAGGTGACGTTCGCGGCGCTTCAGGATGGTGCCGAACATGTTGATGCCGAACACCACCCAGATCAGGGTGATGGCGATGTCGATCGGCCATTCCAGCTCAGCGTACTCCTTGCTGGTGGTGATCCCCAAGGGCAGGGTGATCGCGGCGGCCACGATGATCAACTGCCAACCCCAGAAGTGGAGCCAGCTGAGGCCATCGTTGAACATCCGGGCCTTCAACAGGCGCTGCAGGCTGTAATAGATACCAGCGAACATGCCGTTGCCCACGAAGGCGAAGATGATCGCGTTGGTGTGCAGCGGACGCAAGCGACCGAAGGAGAGCCACTCCTGTTCGTTCATCCACGTGAAGGGGCGGACGAGCCAGTAGTACCAGGCATCGGTCGTGGTCCCTTGCGCCACCAGTTCCACGGCGACGATGAATCCGACGAGCATACCGACGATGCCAAAAACGATCGTGGCCATCATGAAGGCCTTTACGATCTTGTTGTCATATTGAAAACGTTCGATCATCGCGTCAAGCGTTGGGTTTGGTGGTCGTGGCGTTGGTCTTGGTGATGGTCGGCTTGTGATCGCCGAGGATGCGGACGGCGGGTGAACGATCATCCTCGAACTGACCGCTCCGCACCGCCCAGGTGAAGGCGGCCAGGAAGATCACAGCGACCAAGGTGCTGGCGGCGATGAGGAGAAAAATGACGTTCATATGACCATCTGCTTTCGCGGACCAAATGTGCCGTTAGTGCTTCGGCGTGCGCATGATCCTTCTCAGGAACGGAGATGACATTCGTCAGCTTGGATTCCCTTTCCACAGTCGGTGAGCGCTCCACATGGTGGCCAATGTGACAAAGCCCACCACTGTGACCGAGCTCAGGGGCATCAGGACCGCCGCGATGAGCGGCGTCAGCTTTCCGGCCACGGCGAAGGAGACACCGGTCACATTGTACATCAGTGAAAGGACCAGCGAGGCCATCACGATGCGTCGTGCCTTGCGGGTGAGCTGCAGGGCGAGCGGCAGGTGATCGAGGCTGCGTGCATCCAGGATCGCATCGCTGGCGGGGGTCAGGGCGGCACTGGATTCGCTCACGGTCATGCCCACATCGCTCTGGGCAAGGGCGCCGGCATCGTTCAGCCCGTCGCCCACCATCATCACGCGGTGGCCCTCCCCCTGCAGTCGTTTCACGAAGGCGGATTTATCCGTGGGGGTGCAGGCCGTGTGCATGTTCCCCGCCCGGAACGCGTGGGCCACATCGGCGTCCACATTGGAGTCGCCGGTCAGGAGGAAGGTGGCGGCCTGCCCCTCTATGCCTTTCACCGCCGCGGCCATGCCGGATCGGGCACGCTTGCGCACGGCAAAAAAACCGCGGTGGAGGCCCGCGATGGAGACATGCACCTGTGCCTCACCCTGCTCCACCGCGCCCGCAGCACCACCGGTGAACAGATGCGAACCGATCCGGACACGCAAGCCATGCACCGTTCCTTCAATGCCCTGTCCTGCGGTCTCCTCCACCTCGATGGCATCCGCGATCTCCGCCTTCGAACCATTGTAGAGCACAGCGCTCAAGGGGTGTGCGCTGTTCCGCGCCAGGGAGCGCACACGCTGCTCCTCGATCGGTGTCAGTGGCACTCCCACAAAACGGAGCTCATAGGCCTCGCGGGCGGTCAGCGTGCCCGTCTTGTCGAACACCACGGCATCCACGTGGGCCATGCGCTCCACCACTTCGGCATCGCGCAGGAACACGCCTCGCCGGCCCAGCAGGCGCATGGTGTGCCCATAGGTGAACGGCATGCTCAGGGCCAGCGCGCAGGGGCAGGCCACGATGAGCACGGCGGTGACCACCGGCCAGACCATCGATGCATCCCGGCCAGCCCAGTATATGCCGGCGAACACGGAGACCAGGATCACCGCGAGGGTGAAGCGTCGTGCCACGGCATCGATCATGCGGGGCATCACGGGGCGTTGCTGACCGGCACCGCCGGAGTGCTCCTCCCACAACTTCTTGAGGTGGCTTTGTTGGAAAGGGCGCAATACCTCCAGCTCGATCGCAGCACCGCGCTGCCGACCGCCGGCGCGGATGGTGTCCCCGATGGCACGGCGCACCGGCAGGGGTTCGCCGGTGATGAAGCTGTTATCGATGTTGCCGATGCCCTCGCGCAGCAGGCTGTCCACGGGGATCAGTTCCTGGTCACGCACCACGATGCGGTCACCTTCCTTCAGTTCGCCAACGCTCACCGCCTCCTCTCCGGAGACCGTTCTGCGCAGCACCACCAGCGGCAGGAAATCGCTCAGGGTGCGGTCGAAGCTCAAGGCCTGGTAGGTGTAGGCCTGGTACCATCGGCCCACCAACAGGAAGAACACCAGTCCGGCCAATGAGTCGAAATAACCGGGCCCGATATCCAGGATCACATCGAAGGTGCTGCGCAGGAACAGGGCCAGGATGCCCAGGGCGATGGGCTGATCGATGTTCACCTGCCGCGCCCGGATGCCGGCCCAGGCAGAGGTGAAGAAATCCGTGCTGGAGAAGAGCAGCACCGGGATCGAGAAGGCGAGGCTCAGGTACTGGAAGCCCTTCAGCAGCATGGCATCGCTGCCATCGGCCCCGAGGTATTCGGGAAAGCTGAACAGCATGATGTTGCCGAACGCGAACGCCGCGATACCCAGCTTGACATAGAGGATGCGTGGCACACCCGGACCGCGCCGGGCCTTCTTGTCCTTGTCCGTGTTCAGCAGCGGCGCGTAACCGATGCGCCGCAGCAGTTCCACCAGGGCACGCAGCCCGAACTGCTCCTCGCGGAAGGTGATGCTCAGCTCCTTCTCCGAGAAGCGCACACGCGAACGGATGATGGCGGGCTCCACGCGCTGCAGGTTCTCCAGCAGCCAGATGCAACTGCTGCAGTGCATCTGGGGGATCGTGAGGCTCACGCGGGTGATGCCGTCCTCGCTGTACTCCACCAGTTTATCCCGCACCTCGGGCAGTTCGAACAGTTCGGGGCGCAGTTCGGTGCTGTCCCGCTGTTCCTTCACGCCGGGCTGGTCGGCCAGTTCGTAGTAGTCGCACAGGCCGCTTTCCTGCAACAGCCCGTAGACCGCCTTGCAACCCTGGCAGCAGAAATCACGGCCATCGAACTTCAGGTGATCCTCCTTGCAACTGTCCCCGCAATGGTAGCAGGGCACCTTCTGTGCGACGACTTTTTCCACGTGACAAAAGTCATCGGTGCCGCGCAGGCCGGACATGACGAACATCAGGCTGTTGACGTCGGCAGTGAAAGCACGGGCCCTCGCCAGCTTCCGGGTCCGCTACTTTTGCCCTCCGTTGGTAACCATGGGCGAACAATTGCGACAGATCGGTAGCTACCTGGGCCACCTGGTGAAGGCCCGGAACCGGCACGGCGTGCACAGCCCCTTTGTGTACGAGCTCATCTCCCAGGTCCTCAGGCCAAGCGATGCCTTGCCGGAGTTCGATGCCATGGAGCGGCTGCGCGACGATCTGCTGCACAGTGAGCAGACCATCCGCGTGAACGACCTGGGCGCCGGTTCACGGGTGTTCGACCTGCCCACCCGGAACGTGTCCGACATCGCTCGAACGGCCTTGAAGAGCCCCCGACAGGCACAGGTCCTGTTCCGGCTGGCGCGGTATTTCAATGCGTCCACGGTGTTGGAACTGGGCACCTCGTTCGGGATCACCACGCTCTATCTGGCCCGGGGCGCTGCGGACGGCAAGGTGCACACCATCGAGGGTTGTCCGCAGACCTTCCGCATCGCGCAGCATCACTTCGAACAGCTCAGGCAGCGCAACATCGAGCCCGTGCTGGGCAGCTTCCGCACGCGACTGCCCGAAGTGCTGCACCGCATGGAGCGCCTTGACCTGGCCTTCATCGACGGAAATCACGCCAAGGGACCGACGCTGGAGCATGTGGAACTGTGCCTGACGCGCGCCCACAATGACACGGTCCTCGTCCTGGACGACATCCATTGGAGCCGGGGTATGGAGGAGGCGTGGGAACAGGTGAAGGCCCATCCACGGGTCACCGTCACCATCGACCTGTACAACATGGGCCTGGTGTTCCTGCGCAGCGAACAGGCGAAGGAGCATTTCGTGCTGCGTTATTGAGCTGCTCCGCGGCAAAGTGAACAGGTCCTTGGTTCTGGCGTTACTTGCGGTCCGGTACTGACCGGTCCATCCATCATGAAGATCTACACCCGCACCGGCGACACAGGCACCACAGGATTACTGGGCGGTGCCCGCGTACCCAAGGACCATCTTCGCATCGAGGCCTACGGCACGGTGGACGAGCTGAACAGCCATCTGGGCATGCTGCGCGACCTTTCCGCACCGCACCACCATGCGCTCATCGTGGAGGTCCAGAACAACCTGTTCGCCATCGGGTCGCGCCTGGCCTCGAGCAGCGAGGAGGAGGCCGCCCGCTTCCATGTGCCGATGCTCACCGCCGCGGATATCGAGGCCTTGGAGCGGGCCATGGATGCCATGGACGCCGAGCTGGAGCCCATGCGCAACTTCATCCTTCCCGGAGGCCATCCCACGGTATCGCAGGCCCACATCGCGCGCACCGTTTGCCGCAGGGCGGAGCGGCGCGTGGTTCAGCTCGCCGCGCACGAGCCACTTCCGGACATCGTGGTGCAGTACCTCAACCGCCTGTCGGACCTGTTGTTCATGCTGGCCCGCCACCTGGGCAAACTGCATGGCGTGGCCGACACGCCCTGGCTGCCCAAGGCCTGAACCTGTTCCCCGGCCGGTCACCGGGTCGTTGCACCCCTGTGCGTCAGGTGGTTGATAAGTCCCGTCCCGGCCGATCGGTATCCGTCTATATTTGCGGCCAATTTCACGGACCCTAACACGGCCTTTCGATGTATTGGACACTTGAACTGGCCTCCTATCTGGAGGATGCGCCTTGGCCCGCCACCAAGGATGAGCTGATCGATTTTGCCATGCGCACGGGCGCTCCGCTTGAAGTGGTGGAGAACCTGCAGGCCATCGAGGACGATGAGGAGGTCTTCGAGACCATCGAGGACATCTGGCCGGACTACCCATCGAAGGAGGACTTCTTCTTCAACGAGGACGAATACTGAACCCCAACGGTTCCACACCAGCCCCCCGCCACCACGGGGGGCTTTCGTTTTGTATCGAACCATGGCCTGCCGCAATGGCAGGATGGTCCATCTGGCCCGATGCATGCTTCCCCCCCACCCGCTACCTTTGCCACCCCTGAACGACCGGCGCACCTTCAGCCTCCAGGGATCGGAGTTCGTGGAGCAGGTTCCCACCAGCCCCATCCGGTCCATTGAAGATCCGCCGAACAGACCCTCACCCCACATCACCCGACCATGATCGGTACCCTGACCAAGGCCCTCAAGAAAGTTTTCGGCGATAAAGCGCAACGCGACCTGAAGGAAGTGATGCCCTTGGTGGAGCGCTGCAAGGAGGAGTTCGCCAAACTGCAGGGCCTGAGCCACGACGAGCTCCGCGCCCGCACGGCACAGTTCAAGGCCCGCATCGCCGAGCGCACCAAGGACAGCAACGACAAGGTGGATGCGCTGCGTGCGGAGATCGACGGCGACCCGCACATGGACATCCATGAGCGCGAGCGGCGTTACGAGGAGATCGACAAGCTGCTGCAGTCCAGCCTCGGCCAGATCGAGGAAGTGCTGCTGGAGATCCTTCCGGAGGCCTTCGCCGTGGTCAAGGAGACCGCGCGCCGCTTCAAGGACAACGACGAAGTGCGCGTCACCGCCAGCGACCTGGACCGGGCCCTCGCCATCCGCCGTCCGGATTCCGTGCGGATCGAGGGAGACCAGGCCATCTGGAAGAACAGCTGGATGGCGGCCGGCAACCTCGTCACCTGGGACATGCTGCACTACGATGTGCAGCTCATCGGTGGTGTGGCCCTGCACAAGGGCAAGATCGCCGAGATGGGCACGGGCGAAGGAAAGACCCTGGTGAGCACGCTCCCCGTGTTCCTGAACGCCCTCGCCGGGCGCGGGGTGCACGTGGTGACCGTGAACGATTACCTGGCCAAGCGCGATGCTGAGTGGATGGGACCGCTGCACGAATTCCACGGCATGCGGGTGGATTGCATCGACAAGCACCAGCCCAACAGCCCGGAACGCCGCAATGCCTACCTGGCGGACATCACCTACGGCACCAACAACGAGTTCGGCTTCGACTACCTGCGTGACAACATGGCCCACGCACCATCGGCCCTGGTGCAGCGCAAGCACCACTTCGCCATCGTGGATGAAGTGGACAGCGTGCTGGTGGACGATGCCCGGACGCCGTTGATCATCAGCGGTCCCACGCCCAAGGGCGACGTGCACCAGTTCGACGAGTACAAGCCCCGCGTGGAGAAGCTGTACAACGCCCAGCGCCAGTTGGTGACCCGCCTGCTCAGCGAGGCCAAGGAGCACCTGAAGGGCATGGCCGATGGCAGTGCCACCAAGGACCAGCTGGAACGGGGCGGCATGGCCCTGCTCCGCGCCTACCGCGGATTGCCCAAGAACAGCGCATTGATCAAGTTCCTCAGCGAAAGCGGGGTGCGTGCACACCTGCAGAAGGTGGAGAACTACTACCTGCAGGACCAGGGCAAGGAGATGCCCAAGGTGGATGCGGAACTGTTCTTCACCATCGACGAGAAACAGCACGGCATCGAGCTCACCGAAAAGGGTGTCGACCTGATCAGCGGCGACATGAACGACAGCTCGTTCTTCATCATGCCCGATGTGGGCGGCACCATCGCCGAGATCGAGAAGAGCCCCGCGGGCACCGAGGAGAAGGCCCGCCGCAAGGACGAGCTCCTGCGCGACTTCGGCATCAAGAGCGAGCGCATCCACACCGTGAACCAGTTGGTCCGCGCCTACGCCCTCTACGAGAACAACGTGGAATACGTGGTGATGGACGGCAAGGTGAAGATCGTGGATGAGCAGACCGGACGGATCCTGGAAGGACGCCGGTACAGTGACGGACTGCACCAGGCGATCGAGAGCAAGGAGAAGGTGAAGGTGGAGGCGGCCACGCAGACCTACGCCACCGTGACCCTGCAGAACTACTTCCGGATGTACCACAAGCTGGCCGGCATGACCGGTACGGCCGAGACGGAGGCCCAGGAGCTCTGGGACATCTACAAGCTGGACGTGATGGTGATCCCCACCAACCGCCCCGTGGTGCGGAAGGATGCGGAGGACATGGTCTTCAAGACCAAGCGCGAGAAGTACAACGCAGTGATCGACGAGATCGTGGCCCTGCGCGAAGCGAAACGCCCGGTGCTGGTGGGCACCACCAGCGTTGAAGTGAGCGAACTGGTGAGCCGCATGCTGAAGCTGCGGAACATCCCGCACAACGTGTTGAACGCCAAGCAGCACCAACGCGAGGCGGAGATCGTGCAGGAGGCCGGCCTGTCCGGCACAGTGACCATCGCCACCAACATGGCGGGCCGCGGTACGGACATCAAGCTGGGTCCCGGGGTGAAGGAGGCCGGTGGTCTCGCCATCATCGGTACCGAGAAGCACGAGAGCCGCCGCGTGGACCGCCAGTTGCGCGGTCGTGCAGGCCGCCAGGGCGACCCCGGCAGCAGCCAGTTCTACGTATCGCTGGAGGACGACCTGATGCGCCTGTTCAACAGCGAGCGCATCGCCAAGTTGATGGACCGCCTGGGCCTGAAGGAGGGCGAGGTGATCCAGCACAGCATGGTCTCCGCCAGCATCGAGCGCGCGCAGAAGAAGGTGGAGGAGAACAACTTCGGCATCCGGAAACGGCTGCTGGAGTATGATGACGTGATGAACAGCCAGCGCACCGTCATCTACAAGCGCCGCCATCACGCCCTGTTCGGCGAGCGCCTGAAACTGGACGTGCTGAACATGTTCTATGAGGTGGCCTCGGGCATCGTCAACGAATACCACCCCGTGGGCGACTTCGACGGTTTCCAGCTGGAGATGTTCCGCAAGTTCTCGGCGGAGAGCCCCGTGGACCAGGAGGCCTTCCGCAAGGTGAAGACCGAGGAACTCATTGAGCGTGTGTACGAGGCGGCCATCGCCACCTACGAGCGGCACAACAGCACCCTGGCCAACCAGGCCATGCCTGTGATCACGGACGTGTTCCTGAACCAGGGCCAGCAGTACGAGAACATCGTGGTGCCGATCACCGATGGCCTGAAGACCATGCAGGTGGTGGCCAACCTGCAGAAGTGCTACAAGAGCCAAGGCATGGAGCTCTCGGCGAGCATCGAGAAGTACATCACCCTGGCCATCATCGACAACGAGTGGAAGGAACACCTGCGGGAGATGGACGAACTGCGCCGGAGCGTGCAGAACGCCAGCATCGAACAGAAGGACCCGCTGCTGATCTACAAGCTGGAGAGCTTCAACCTCTTCAAGGCGATGATCGAACGGATGAACGGGGAGATCGTGGGCTTCCTGGCCAAGGCCGGGCTGCCCTCGGCACAACCACAGGTGCAGGAGGCGCCGGCGCCCCGCCCCCCGCAGCAACGCGTGGAGACCAGCCGCACGGAGGTGCCCCAGTTCAGTTCAGCACGCCCCAGCGCCCCGGCACCGAGGCCAACCTCAGGACCTACCGCACCGGGTGGGAACATGCCACCTCCGCCCCAAGGCCCACGCCAACCCATCGCTCCCGTGCGCGTGGACAAGGCCCCCGGCCGCAACGACCCCTGCCCCTGTGGCAGCGGCAAGAAGTACAAGCAGTGCCACGGCAAGGACGCCTGAGCACGGATCTCCTGAACAGCCGAAGGCCACCTCCATTGGGTGGCCTTCTTCATTTCATAGGGGGCTGGCTAGGACGTCCCGCGTACTGTGCGGCATGGTCACCGGTTCGTCCCAAGGCCGAGGGAACGGCCTTCTCTACGATAGGCGGTCGCTAGAGGTCATTGTGTACGGAAGGCAGGACGATGTGGCTAAACGGCCATAGCCGAGGCCCCGACCGATCAAAAGCAGCCTAACGCCAATATGGAATTAGAACTGTGGCCGTTCCGGAGCATTGTCCAGCACCTTCTCGATCTTGGCCAGTACGGCGGGGGAAAGCTTGTCCTGGGCCTCCACGGCGCCGAGGTTCTCCTTGAGCTGGGCCTCTTTGCTGGCGCCGAGTATGACGGTGCTGACGTGGGGGTTCTTAAGGCACCAGGCCAGGGCCATGACGGGCAGGGAGAGGTCGAGGCTTTCGGCGATGGTCTTGAGCTTGTCCACCTTCTTGAGGCGGGCTTCGGTGAGCTCGCGTTCGCGCAGCCAGTCCAGCCCCTCCATGGTGAGGCGGGTGCCTTTGTTGGCCTTGGTATCGCGGTGCTTGCCGCTGAGGATGCCGCTGGCCAGGGGGCTCCACACGGTGGTGCCCAGGCCCACGGTGCTGTAAACCTGGCCGAACTCCACCTCCACCTTCGCACGGTGGAACATGTTGTACTGGGGCTGCTCCATCACCGGGCCGATGAGGTGGTGCTGCCGGGCGACCATGTGCGCCTCCATGATCTCCTGCGCGCTCCACTCGCTGGTTCCCCAGTAGAGCACCTTGCCCTGCATGATGAGCTGGTGCATGGTCCACACCGTCTCTTCGATCGGTGTGTTCTTGTCCGGCCGGTGGCAGAAGTAGAGATCGAGGTAATCCACCTGCAGGCGCTTCAACGCTTCGTTGCAGGCTTCCACCACGTGCTTGCGGTGCAGGCCCACCTGGGTGGGCAGTTTGCCGCCGGTGCCGAAGAAGACCTTGCTGCTCACCGTCCAGGTGTCGCGCGGCCACTTCATCTTCTTGAGGACCTTGCCCATGACGCGCTCGCTCTCGCCGCGGGCATAGATCTCGGCATTGTCGAAGAAGTTGATCCCGTTGTCATAAGCGGTCTTCATCAGCTTCTCGGCAATGGGATCACCGATCTGTTTGCCGAAGGTGAGCCATGAACCGAGGGAGAGTTCAGAGACCTGGAGGCCGGAGGTGCCGAGGCGACGATAACGCATTTGTCTGGGAGTTGAGAATTGTGGTAGGCATGTGCTCATGTGCACATGTGGGCATGTGCACATGGCCGGACCGCTAGGTCTTTGCGGACCGGCATGTTGGTGGGGTCTGCGCGGGTTGCGGATGGGTGGTACAAAGATCGGTGCTGGGGGCTGTGGATAAGCGGTGGATAACGCGCGCTGACAGGGGGGAACGCTTCACGCGGGCCGAACGTTCTGTTGACATGGGCGAGCGACCTTCGCCTGAAGACCAAGAGACCCGACGTCCGCTGACGAAAGGAAGGGGGCCTTCGAGCAGGAGGCCTTTGCGATCGACACCTTGTGCAGGCCCGGGAGGGCCATGCCGCCGCAGCGAGTGCGGGGCCGGTGAAGATGGCATCCGGACCGCGGACGAGCAATGGAAGAAGCCCCGGGGACGGGGCTTCTTCGCGTTCGGATGGGGCGCCACACCCCTTGATTTCACACCTTTTTCATCCCATTCACCGTGTCTTTTCAGCACGGTGCCGGTGCTTTGTAACGCGGTAAGGAACGTGGACCCGAGGAATGGGTGGTGTAAGGTCCACTTGGATGGAAATGATGAAGGGCTCGCAACAACGCAACACGGGAGTGTCGTCCTTCACGGGTAGGTCCAAGTGGATGGGGGTTCAGCGCCCTTCTCCGCAACTTCGTCAAGAAGGCCAGATACCAGGCCTTCGATCTTCGCAAAGGCGGCCGGCGGCCCCATGTGGCCGCCGGCTCGCCGCCAAGACCCTGATGCAGACCTTTGTTCCATGAGAATACTCGTCGTGGAGGACGAACCCAAGGTGGCTGCCTTCCTGAAGCAGGGCCTTGAGGAAAGTGGTCATGACGTGCTCAGCGCGTATGATGGCCTCACCGGCAAACGACTGGCCCTGCAGGAGCCGTTGGATCTGGTGATCCTGGACGTGGTGATCCCCGGCTTGGGGGGTGTGGAGGTGTGCCGCGCCATCCGTGCCGCAGGCGGCAAAATGCCCATCCTGTTGCTGACGGCCCTGGGCACCACGGACGATAAGGTGAACGGCCTGGACGCCGGTGCCGATGATTACCTGGTGAAGCCGTTCGAGTTCCAGGAACTGCTTGCCCGTGCACGCTCTCTCACACGGCGCGGGTCGTTGGTGCGCACCGAGGCCGAACGACTGGCCTATGGCGGATTGGAATTGGACCTGGCCAAAAAAGAAGCCGTTCGCGAAGGGAAACACATACCCCTTACCGCCAAAGAATTCGCATTGCTGGAATACCTGATGCGCAATGCCGACCGCGTGCTATCCCGCGCTCAGATCAGCGAGAAGGTGTGGGACCTAAACTTCGATACCGGCACCAATGTGGTGGAGGCGTACGTGAAGTTGTTGCGCAAGAAAGTGGACCGTGATTTCGAGCCGAAGCTGATCCACACGCGTGTGGGCCTGGGCTACATCCTTACCGAGCAGGGATGACGATCCGCACACGGCTGGCCGTGCAATTCCTGGCGCTGGCCTCGCTGATCATGGGTACGGCCTTCGTAGTGATCTACCTGCTTTCTTCGGCCTACCGCGCCGGCGAGTTCCAGGACCGCATGCGCGACCGCGGCACCAATGCAGCCAAGCTCCTGATCCAGGTGGAGGAGGTGGATGAGGCCCTGCTGCTGAAGATCGAACGCAACAGCACGGTGCGCCTGCCGGAGGAAACGATCCGCATCTATGACCATCATGACAGCCTGATCTTCCACCTGGGCGGGGTGGAACCACCCCGCACACCCCACGCGCTGCTGGACAGGGTGCGGTTGGAGGACGAGGTATCCTCTGTACATGGGCTGCAGGAGGAACTGGCCTTCACCTTCAACGATCAGTACGATCGCTTTGTGGTGATCGTCACGGGCAGGGACATCTTCGGTCGCAGCAAGCTGCGGAACCTGGGCCAGGTGTTGTTCTTCACCTTCCTCACCGGCATCCTGCTCACCTTCCTGGTGGCACGCTTTTATGCACAACGCGCCCTCTCGCCCGTGAAACGCCTGGTGGCCGAATTGCAAAGCATCGGTGCCGCCGACCTCTCACGCCGCGTGCAGGTGGACAACGACCGCGACGAACTGGCGCAACTGGCCAGTTCCTTCAACGAGCTCCTCTGCCGCTTGCAGGAAGCCTTCCAGGCCCAGAAGAACTTCATCGCCAATGCCTCGCATGAAATGCGCACGCCACTGACCACCATCAGTGGCCAGATCGATGTGTTGCTGCTGCGCGATCGCTCCGGTGAAGAGTACCATACCGTGCTGGTGTCCGTGCTGGAGGATATGCACACCCTGAACAGGTTAGCCGACCGCTTGCTGCTGCTGGCCCAGGCGGAAACACAAGGCACCGTGTCCACCTTCGCACCGGTGCGCATGGACGAGGTGGTGTGGAGCGCCCGTGCGGAACTGTTGAAGGCCGAGCCGGGCCATGCCTGCCTGGTCAGCATCGAGGAGGTGGAGGATGAGGCTGACCTGATGGTGAACGGGAACGAGATGCTCCTTCGTTCATTGATCTTCAACCTGATCGAAAACGCCTGCAAGTATGCCCCCGACCACACGGCGCACGTGGCGCTGAAAGGTTCGGGGCCGGTGGTGCGCATCGCCGTCAGCGACCACGGTCCGGGCATCTCCGAACATGATCTGGGGCGCATCTTCGAGCCCTTCTACAGGGCCACCAACACCTCGGGCGCCAAGGGCCATGGCATCGGGCTGTCACTGGCGCTGCGCATCGCCCAGCTCCATGACGGCGGCATCAAGGTCCGTTCCGTGTCGGGTGAAGGCACACGCTTCACGGTGAGGCTGCCCAAAGCGGGCTGATCCACTTTCACGCACTTTTCACCCGCTTTACCAGGAGGCTTCAGGCGGTGGTCGGTGCTTTGCATCGAACACCAACAACAATGGGAGCCATGAACAACAGCAACGAGAATAAGAGCACGGCCCGCATGCGGGTCGCAGTGATCACACTGGCCGTATTGACCGCTGGAGCCATAGCGACCACCGGCTATCTCCTGAACGAAAGCGCTGGCCTCCGCAAGGGGGAGGATACGGGCAAGCTGAACCAGGAACGTTTACTGGGCGAAAAGCTGCAGCTGGAGAAACGCGTGGTGGAGATCGGCGCCGACCTGACCCGGGAAAAGGATGCCTTCCAGGGTTCCGAAGCACGCATCGCCGAACTGGAGCGCCGCGTGCAGGAGGCCCGGGACCGCAACCGAAACCTGGAGGGCAAGGCCCATGGATACGATCGCATACGCAAGGAACTGGCCGAACAGAAAGCCCAATACACCGCATTGGAAGCGCGTGCCGGCAGGCAACAGCTCAGTGAACAGGAACTGCGCGCCCAGCTGGATGCGCTTGGTGCCGAGCGTGATGCCTTGATGGCTCGCATCGAACACCAACAGGCCGGCGCTCAGATGGTGAACAATGCCGTGGTGGACGCCACCCAGGGACGAAAGGCCAAACTCACCGTGAAGGCCCGCCGCGCCAGCGAACTGCGCATGGCTTTCGACCTGCCCGAACATCTGGCGGCCAAGGCGAGTTTCAAGATCATCACCCCCACCGGACAGAGCTTCACCGGCAACGACCCGAGCATCAGCATGACCCTGGATGCGATGGAACCCGAGGCCCTGGCCAGCCTGGACCTGATCGCGCCCATGCCTCCGGGTGCCCGCGCATCCCGCGTGAACCTCAAGTTCACGCCCAAGAGCAAGCTGGCGCCGGGCACCTACCGCATCGACATCTCCTCCGGGGACACCTACCTGAACACGGTCCTGCTCAACCTCCGTTGATCATTGCATACCGGTAGGCCGGGAATGGGGGGAACGGTCCCGCACCACCCCCTGTTCCCGGCACCGGCCTATCAACCCACAGACCATGGTAGCGCTGCTTCTGGACTACATGATCATCCTCGTCGTACTGATCGCCCTGAGCTTGGGAAGCCTCACCGCCATGGACCTTCTGCGGGACGTGCTGCCGGGAAAGGTGAGCGTCACCAAGCGACGCACAACGCGGGTTCTTCGGATGGTGGTCGATCCGGCAGCGACACCACCCCACGAAGGTGGAGCGACACCACCCCATAACAGCACCGCGAAGATGCTTCCAGGAGAACCGGAAGCACTGCACCGCCGATCGGCCTGACAAAGGTTTACGAAAGCCGTCCAGCGGACGAGCAAGGAAGGGGTCACCTCCCAACGGAGTGGCCCCTTCTTCGCGTTGTGCCGATTCCCCTCAGCCCACCACGCGGCCATCGTCCATGACGATGATGCGGTCCGTGCGGTCGGCAAAGTCCTGGTCATGCGTCACTACCAGCAGGCTCTGCTCATGCTGGGCGCTGATCTGCTTGAAGATGTCGAAGACGATGGCGCCGTTGCGGCTGTCCAGGTTGCCGGTGGGCTCGTCGCCCATGATGATGAGGGGGTCGTTGATGAGGGCCCGGGCGATGGCGACACGCTGTTTCTGGCCACCGCTGAGCTGGTTCGCGCTCTTCAGGGCATGGTCATGCATATCGAACTGGCGCAGGCGTTCCATGGCGCGGTGCTCCACCTCGGCCCGGCCGTGCTTGCCCAGTTTGAGGCCGGGCAGCATCACGTTGTGCAGCACGCTGAACTCGGGCAGCAGGTAGTGGAACTGGAAGACGAAGCCGATCTTCTCACTGCGGATGCGGGCCAGGCGGTCACCGGAAAGGCCGCGCGTAGGCTCGCCATCGATGGCCACCTGCCCCTCATAGTCGGTGTCCATGGTGCTGAGGATGTAGAGCAGGGTGCTTTTGCCGCATCCGCTCTTGCCGGTGATGCTCACGAACTCGCCGCGCCGCACATCCAGCGACACCTCCTTGAGCACCTTCACGGTGACGGGGTCGTGGAAGGACTTGCTGACGTTGCGTACTTCGAGGATATTGCTGCCTCTGGGGGCCGCAAGCTTCCCTGCGGGAGACCCGGCGGAGGTAGTTGGGGGGATGGGACCGGTGCTGCTCATTTCCCACGGATGATCTCCACCGGATCCACCTGGCTGGCCTTGCTGGCGGGGAACCACCCGGCGATCCAGGTGGTGAGCAGGGCGAAGGTTACGGCGATGATGTAGTACTTGGGGTTGTAGTCCACCGGGAAGGTGGTGATGGTGGGCAGGGCGGCGGTGATGAAGGGGATGCTGTCCACCACGTTCTGCATCAGGAAGCCGAAGAGCAGGCCGGAGACGCCGCCCACCAGGCCGATGACCATGCTGAGCAGGAGGAAGATGCGGCGCACGTCGCTGCCGCTGAAACCCGTGGCCTTCAGGATCGCGATGGCATCGAGCTTCTCGTAGATCATCATGTTCAGGATGTTGTAGATGCCGAAACCGGCCACGATGAGCAGCACCACGCCCACGGCGTAGCTGATGATGTTGCGCACGTCGCTGCCGGTCTCGAACTGCGCGTTGGCAGTCTGGATGTCCACGGCATCCACGCCGAAGCGTGCGCTGAGCTCGCGCGCCATGGCGGGGGCCAGCAGCAGGTCCTTCAGCTTCACGTTGATGTCCGTGTAGTAGCTGCCCGGGCGTGTGAGCAGCTTCTGCACGGTCTTGATGTTGGCGTAGCACTGCACCTTGTCATAGTCCGCGATGCCGCTCTGGAAGATGCCCGAGACGCGCAGCATGGTGCGCTCGCCGGTGGCGGTGGTGACCTGCACCATGTCCCCGATGCCGGTCTCCATCATGTCCGCCAGGCCCTTGCCCAGCACGATTGTGTTGTTGCCCGTGGCCAGGTCGTGCGGGTCGCCCTGCACCAGGTAGTCGGCGAACTGGTAGTAGCGGATCTCGTCCATCACATCGATGCCGTTGACCTGTCCGTTGAGGTCCACCGTGCCCACGTTGAAGAAGACCTGGGCCACCAGGCGGGGCGAGACACTTAGCACGCGCGGATCGTTCTCCAGGGCCTGCATGACGGCCTCGGCATTGCGCAGGCGCGGCAGTTCATCCTTGGGTTTCACGGAGCGGATGAAGTGGTGCGCACTATCGGCACCGGCCGCCGTGTGCTGTGCCCAGGCATGCTCGATGGGTTGTGTGGGCGAGGCCTGCAGCTCGTTGTAGAGCCGGACGTGCGGGGTGCGGTTCAGGACCAGTCCATCGAGCAGGGTGTTCAGTCCGTTCATGAACCCGAGCAGGGTGACGAACATGGTGATGCTGAACATGACCCCCACGGCCGCCACGATGCTCTGCTTCAGCTTGGCGCGGAGCAGGGTGAGGGCGATGGAGAGAAGGAGGTTCATCGGGGTGAGGCCGCAGAGGCGCAAAGGCGCAATTGCAGGGGCACGGGAAGAAGGTTCTCCACAGATGGGGACGATGACACAGATGGAATGCCGTGCGGAGTGCGCAGCGGGCTGCGAATGGGGAAAGAAGAATGCGTGAGGATGTGGACGTGCCAGGCAACCATCACGTTACGGCTTGTAAAGGGTGGTGGTGGCGTCGATGCCGGTCAGGACCTCCACCTTTTCCAGGTCGCGGGCACCGAGGGTGACGGGGGTGCGCTCTTCGGGGCCGGTGAGTACCTGGTCGCCCTCCAGCAGGTAGCCGGCGGGGATGGTGAGGGCCTTCTCCTTGGTGCGCAGCACGATGCTGGCCTCGGCGGTGAGGTTGGGGAAAAGCGTGGGCGGCCGGTCGGTGAAGCGCGCCTCCACCTTGAAGGTGCGCGAACGTTCGTCCATCAAGGGGATGATGCGGGTGACCTCCGCCGCGAAGGCCTGTCCGGCGTAGCTGTCCAGGGTGATGAAGGCCTGCTGGCCAGGCTTGACCTGGCGGATGTCGTACTCGTCCACCTCCAGCTCCAGATAGAGGTCGGTGGCACTGCCGATGATGGCCAGGGCCTGCTGGGTGGTGGCCAGCTCGCCGGGCTCGATGAGCAGGTCGTAGACGATGCCATCGATCAGGGAGCGGGGCGTGCGATCATCATTGCCCGCGGTGCTGATGGCAGCGTTGTTGCGGGCCACGTCCAGCTCGGTGCGCAGGCGCTGGCGGGTCTCCACCAAGGCCTCCATGGCGCGGTTGTAGGCGGCCTTGCTGGTGCTGTAGGCCAGCTCCCGTTGGTCCAGCTCGTTGCGGCTGCCGATCTGCTGGGCCCACAAGGCCTGCTGGCGCGCGTAGTTCAGGCTGTCCACCAAGTACCTGTCCCGGGCCTGCACCACGGCCTCGCGCAGCTGCGACAGCACGGGGCCGGAGTCGCGGGCGTTCTGCTCCAACAGGCGTAGCTGGGCCTCGGCATTGCGGGTGCCCAGGGCGCTGCTGCGGTCGTCGATGCTCAGCAGGGCCTGGCCGGCCTTCACGGTATCGCCCTCCTGCACCAGCAGCGCGGTGACGGTGCCGCTCACGGTGGGATAGACGGTGTACTGGCCCTGGGCCTTCACCACCCCGCTGGCATAGATGCTCTCGGTGATGGGCCCAACGGTGGGCGTGATAGTCTCGCGCTCTTCACCACAGGCCGCCAGCAGGGAAACGAGGGATAGTGCAATGCACGAACGAACTAGCATGGGGCGAAGTTCGTGCATCCGTGGGGCGCGCCGACCAGCGTTCGTCAGCTTGGGATGATCGGCGGAAAGCCGGATCTTCACCGCCGGAGCGCAGGCCGCTCCACGCACCACCATGTCCAGCATCTCCAGCAACAAGGCCCCCGAGCCCGTAGGCCACTACCCGCATGCCCGCCGCGTGGGCGAGCTCTTGTTCCTCAGCGGCGTGGGGCCGCGCGAACGGGGCACGAAGAAGATCCCCGGCGTGGAACTGGATGCCGAGGGCCGGATCCTGAGCTACGACATCGAGACCCAGGTGCGCAGCGTGTTCCAGAACGTGAAGTGGATCCTGGAGGACAGCGGCAGCAGTTGGGAGAAGATCGTGGACGTGACGGTGTACCTCACCAACATGAAGGACGATTTCCCGACCTACAATAGATTGTGGAAGGAGTATTTCGAGAACGACCCGCCGTGTCGCACCACGCTGGAGATCAACTGCCTGCCCACACCGATCGCCATCGAGTTGAAGGTGGTGGCGACGGTTTAAAAAGGCGAGCCGCAGAGCCTGCCCCGCCCTAGCGGGGACCTGTCCCGCCTTAGCGGGATGACGCAGATGGAATGCACAGACTTGCTGCTGAACTAAGCAATTTGAACGAACATGGACAAGCCCTGGATCACCACCGAACTGCAGGAGCGGCACCGCGCATTCAACCGGACCGTGCAGGCCCTACCTGCTGATGTGCTGGTGCGGTCGAAGAACGACAAATGGTCAGCGGCGCAGCACCTGGCCCACATCCTGAGCGGTGTGCGGCCCGTGACCCTTTCACTGGCCGTGCCGACGTGGTTCCTGCGCTGGCGATTCGGGAAGCTGAACCGGGCACCCCGGAACTATGCCGAGCTGGTGACGCGCTACCAGGAGAAGCTGGCCGCGGGCGGAAGGGCATCGGGCCGCTTTGTGCCACCGGTGATCGCCGCCGAGGAAGTTCCCACGATCGCGGCGCGCATCGATCGCTCCGTGGCAAGGATGTGCGCACGAGCACAACGCTGGTCCGATGCGGACCTCGATAGCGTGCTCCTCCCCCACCCCTTGCTGGGCAAGGTGACGGTGCGCGAGATGCTGTACTTCACCATCCATCATGTGCAGCACCATCATGCCCTGGTGGAGCGTGACAGCCGCTAAGGCCGGGCTGCGGCTCGCGGGTGTTGCCGTGCTGCTTGTTTCCTGCGCCACACCGACCAGCACGCTGGACGGTGACATGTACGACTGGAAGAGATCGAAAGGCACGGGCGTCCTCCACCTGAACGCCACCTACACCGCGCCTTACTGCGGCGGTGCCGACCCGGGACCGGAGGGCATGCCACGCCCACACCCCTGGCAGGGCGCGATGTTCCTGCGTGCCGCGCAGCCGGACAGCACGGGCCTCTTCGCCCTGAACGAGCTGCGCAGCCCGATCATCGACACCATCCGAACGGACGCTAGCGGCCAAGGCCATGTGCGGATCCCTGCGGGCACCTATCTGCTATTGGACCTGGACCGCTTGGACAACAAACGTTACCGACAATTGCTGCGCGATCACAAAAAACCCGGCATACATACTCATGCCATCGATACCGCCTGCCTGTACCGCTGGCTCCATGGGCCCTTCGGCGTGATCACCATCACCGCCGATGACACCCTTCGGATCGACCTGCCCCTGCACGGCAAATGCTCGTGGTACGACACGCCCTGCGTGCACTACTTCGGTCCGCTGCCGCCCTGACCTTCCTCGTGCCCCGAGGACCGGGGACCACTGTGCCATACGGCATCCAAGCGAGTGCCTCCCTTGGCACCGAAGTCCAGCGTGCGGATGGGGAAAGGAATGGTGATGCCCTCCTTGTCGAAGGCGGCCTTGATGGCAATGATCGCATTACTGCGCACGTCGTGGAAATGGCGGTTGCTCTTGGAGGTGATCCAGAAGCGCACCTCGAGGTCGATGCTGCTTTCGCCATAGCCCTGGTAGAACACGTCCACGCCCCTGTCCAGCAGCACATCCGGCACGGGTTGCATGGCGGCGATGATGACCTCTTTCACGTGCTGAAGGTTTTCGCCGTAGCTCACCCCCACGGGCAGGTCCACACGCCGGGTGCCGTTGCGGGAGTAGTTGATGAGCACGCTCTGGAAGATGTCCTTGTTGGGGATGATGACCTGCAGGCCCTGCAAGTTCCGCAGTTCGGTGGTGCGCAGGAGGATGCGTTCCACCACGCCGGTCTCGCCGCTGGTCTCCACCAGTTCGCCACGACGTAGCGGGCGCTGCGCGGCCATGAGCACCCCGGCAATGAAGTTGCTGGCGATGTCCTGGAACGCGAAGCCCAGCGCCAGGCCGATGATGCCCGCACCGGCCAGCAGGGTGGTGACCGTCTTGTCCAGATTGAGCACCGACAACGCGGCGAAGGCGCCCACGAGCACGGTGGCGACGTAGAGCGCACTGCTCACCAGCTCGTGCAACGTGATGCTGTCCGTGAAGCGGCGCATCACCCTCAGGGTGGCATAGCGCACGAAGCGCGCGGCGAACCATCCGGCCAACACGACCAATACGGCCAGCATCAGATTGGGCAACATGGCCACCAGGTCCTTCGACCAGCCCAAGATCTTGTCATGGATCAGGTCGACGGCCTCGCTTGTTTCCAACATGGGGATGAAGATACCACGGTGACCAGCGAACGCTCACCGATGGCACGCAGGTGGTGCCGTCCACGCAACATGCACCACGCGACGTGATCAGCCCAGGCCGAAGAACAGCACCAGCAGCACCACGCCGATCACATCCATCCAGATCCCGGCACGCACCATCTGGCGCACGGGGATGCGACCGCTGCCGAAGACGATGGCCTGCATGGGGCTGGCCACGGGCAGCGCGAAACCCAGCGTGGAGGCGAGCGTGGCGGGAATGAGCAACCACAGGGGATCCATGCCCCAGACGCTGGCACTTTCCGCCAGGATGGGCAGGGTGAGGCTGGCCGTGGCGGTGTTGCTTCCCAGCTCGCTCATCAGGCAAACCAGGCTGCCCACGGCCGCCACCAGTGCCGCGGGATTTGCATCGCCATGGCCCGAAAGGGCGGCGACCATGCTGTTCGCCAGACCCGAACGCTCCATGCCGCTGGCGATGGCGAAGCCGCCACCGAAGAGCAGCAACACGCCCCAGGGCACGTGCTTCTCCGCGAAGTCCCAGGTCATCAGCGCTCGGTGCGCGGACCGTGGCCCTTCCCGTTCCGTGGACGGAATGAGGAAGAGCGCGATGGCGGCGGCGATGGCCACGGCCCCATCGCTCACGGCAGAGAGTCCGGTCCACGCACGCCAACCGCTGAGCGCCATCGTTTCCGTGAAGCGGATGCCATCACCGGTGATCCACAACACAGCAGTGATGGCGAAGACGAGCCCGGCCAGGCGTTCGTCCCTCGAGATGCGACCCAGCGCTGCGATGCGTTCCCGCACCCGGGCCGGCTCCACCAGTCGCTCCTGCGGAACGCGGAACACTAGGCGGGTGAGCAGTAGCCATGCGATGGCCAGGAAGACAACCATGTATGGAATGCCGAAAGCCATCCACTGCCCGAAGCCGATGGGTGGTCGATCGGGCCAGTTGGTCTTCCACACCTCCATGAAGACCAGGTTCGGTGGTGTGCCCACGGGCGTGGCCATGCCACCAATGGTGGCGCCGTAGGACACTGCCAGCAGGAGCGGCACGGTCAGTTGTCGTTGGGCAGCGGGTGCTTCCTCATCATCCAGCAGGCTCAGCGCGATGGGCAGCATCACCAGCACACAACTGGTGCTGTTCATCCACATGCTGAGCAAGGCGCAGGCGATGAGCATGCCCCCGACGAGGCGTGGTCCGGTGCCGCCCACACGCGCCACGATGTGCAGGGCGATGCGCTTGTGCAGGCCGCTGCGCTCAATGGCCAGGGCCAGCAGGAAACCACCGAGGAAGAGGTAGATGATCTCCTTGCCGTAGTTGGCCGTGGTGCCCGCCACCGTATCGATGCCGAAGACCGGGAACAGCACCATGGGCAGCAGGGAGGTCACGGCCAGGGGCACGGCCTCGCTGATCCACCACACGGCCATCCACGCCACGATGCCGGCCATGAGCGCAGGCTGCGGACCGAGGTGCCGGAGCAGCACGTAGACCAGCGCGCCGAGGGCGGGGCCGAGGATGCGGAGCAGCAGGGTGCGCACGATGCAGAGCGTGGAATGGAGGCAGCAAGATAGCCGCGGCGCACATCCGCAGATGGTCCTTCTTCACCGATCCATGCACAGTGCGATCAGCGGACCACCCTATCCCATCCGGGCCTCGCGCGCCGTGGAGAAGGTGAGCCGCATCAAGGCCAGCACGGTGATGAGCAGCCCGAGGAACTCGCGCACCACTTCGATGTGCGGCGCCGTGGCCTGCATCTCCTCCGTGATCGAGGGCATGCCACTGTTGAACCAATCCACCATACCGGGGACCATCGTCAACATCCACACCGCAAGGGCAATGGCCAGTGCCCCACTGATGCGCCGGTCCGAACGACCGAAGGCGGCCATGCCGAAGAGCAGGGCCGTAGCACCGTAGGCCAGCACCCAGATGAGCGCATCGGGATCGTTGAGGTTCCAGTACGCGAAGAGCGCAAAGACCAGGGCGAAGAGGAGGTTGATGAACTTCTTCATGGTGATCAGAATTCGATGCGGTAGCTGAGGTTGGGGATCAGGCCGAGCTGGTACTTGGTGACGATCTCGCCCTTGCGCTGGTCGTAGTACCGGTAGGCTTCGTTCTGCGCATTGGTCACATTCAGCAGGTCCAGCGACCACATGCCCGTGTGGCCCTTGCGTTCCATCTTGCGATAGATGCGGAGGTCGATGCGGTAGTAGGTGGCGAGGGTCTCCGACAGCGGGCGTTGCACATCGTACACCGTGGTGCCGGTGGTCGCTGACAGCAGCGTATCGATCGGCGTGGTGCGCTGCCCACCGGTCACGTTAGCCCTACCGTTCACACCCCAGGTGCGCTTGGAGCCCTCCCGCTCCTTGGCGAACTCCCGGCCTATGACCACGTTGCCCATGCCGCTCGTGTTCCAACGGGTAGCCAGTTCCTGACCTGCCATGGAACGGTAACGCGTATCCAGCAGTGTGGCGTTCACCTGATAGAACAGGTCGTTGCGGAACGTGCGGTGGAGCGACACTTCGAGCCCCGTGCTGGAAGCGGTCCCAGTATTCGCGAGCTGCAGGAACAACGGCTGGTCCCAGGCATTCACCATGCTCCCATCATCGTTCAACGGGGGGCGGTACACACGCACATCCCCTTCCGGCACATCCTCCAGTTGCTGGTGGTAGACCTCCGTACGGAAGATGAGGTGGGGTCGTATTGCATGCTCGTAGGACAAGCCCAGGTCGAGGGAACGCGTAAGCCCGATATCGTTGTTGTTCCAGAGGCCGATGATGGGCTGCGTGGGGAACAACTGCACGTTCGGCAGCTGGCCGCGTTGACCGGCGAAGAGGGTGAACGTGCGCCCGGCACGGGCCTCCCACTGAAGGCTGGCCCGTGGTTCCACGATGCTGGACCCATTGGCGGTGTAGGTGGAATAGGCCAGACCCACTTCCGCGCGCAGGCGATCGCTCAGTGCGTAGCCCACTTGTGCGTAGGGCCTGATCAGCCAGGCCACTATGTTGTCCTCGACGATGACATCCTTCCCCACGGTCCGTTCCATGGCACTGCCACCGACCTGATAGGTGATCCGTACGCCGCTGGAGCCACGCACAAAAGAGACCAGGGACAACTTGCGTTCGGTCAGGCGCGCCGTACGGGTGAAGTCGTCGACCCCTGCAATGCCTGAAGGTCCCGAAGCGCTGCGTTCCTGATCGTTCTCCGAGATCACGGCCGTGGTGCGCCATACCGCATTGTTCCCCAAGGCCAGGCGGAACGTTCCACCGGCAGCCCCCACCTTCGCCGTATAGTCGATGTTCTGGCTGTCCTTGTCGAACTCCCATACGGTGCTGTCCTTGGCATCGAAGCGGTTGCTGCTGTTGCCGCCCATGCCGAAGAGGGTGAGCAGGGCCCTGTCGCCCATGGGGAGGTTCACATTGAAGGAGAGGTCCTGGAAGGTGATGGCCTCATCGCCGAGGGCGACGCCCATGGCACTGAGCAGGCCCAGCGTGGAGTAGCGGTAGTTGATGAGGTACGAGGCCTTGCCGCCTTTGCGGAAGGGACCCTCTGCGCTGAGGTCGATGCCGATGAGGCCTGCCTGCACCGTGAAGGCCTGGCGCGTGGTGATGCCCGGCCTCAGTTGGAGGTCCATCAGCCCGCCCAGCGCATTGCCATAGGGTGCGGTGAGGCCACCCATCAGCAGACGGGAGGTGCCCAGCATCTGCGCGCTGAGAATGGTGGTCCCGCCACCGCTCAGGGTCGGGTAGTCGCTGGCGGTCCCCGCGTTGGTCAGGTGGTTGGGGTTCACGATCTCGGCCCCTTCCAGCAGCCAGGCGTTGCTCGCCGGACCATTGCCGCGCACGCTGAAGTGGTTGGCCTGGTCGTTGGTGGAGGCCACTCCCGCGAAGCTCATCGCAAGCCGCGCAGGATCGAAGAAGGTGGCCGGGTAGCGCAGGCTCTGTTCCACGGTGAGGGTGTGCGCGCTCAGGGTGTTCATGCGCTGCGGTGCGCTCGCCCTCACTTCCACCTCTGCGATCTCGCTCACCGAGCGTTGCAGCGCGATGCTCACCACTTCCTCCTTTCCGCGCCGCACCCACACCTCGGCGATCTCGGCCGCGGCATAGCCCACGAAGCTGGCACGCACGCGGTGGATCCCCGTGGGCACATCGGTGAGGCGGAATGCACCGCTCGCATCCGTGGTGCCGCCGATGGTGCTGCTGTCACCCAGGAACAACTGGATGGTGGCCCCCGTCAGCGGCGCGGAGGTGGTGGCATCCGTGACGCGACCGCTCAAGGTGGAAGTGGTCTGTGCGAGGACCACCAGGGGTGCGCCGAGGGAGGTCCACAGCACGATCAACAGGGTACGGACCATCGATGCCATGATGCGAACTTACCGGTGAACACCGTGCACCACGGGCCGTGGTCCAGCAAGGATCCACAGCAAGGCTGTTCACAAGCCCGGTGGAAAACGAACGGCCCCGGATGTCCGGGGCCGTTCCAAAAGATGGGGTGTCGCTCAGGACACCAACGTGGGTCGCTGTTCCACGAATGCGCCATTGTTGCTCACTGCGGGCTTCACCTTCCTGAAACGATACTTCACCTTGGCCAGGATCAGGTACATCACCGGCACGATCACCAGCGTGAGGAAGGTGGCGAAGG
Source organism: Flavobacteriales bacterium (assembly GCA_041749915.1). Taxonomy (GTDB): domain Bacteria; phylum Bacteroidota; class Bacteroidia; order Flavobacteriales_F; family PHOS-HE28; genus PHOS-HE28. The sequence goes on along the minus strand of JBGTAJ010000195.1, from coordinate 9,392 downwards.
TGAGGCCGAAGATCACCGTCCAGCTCATGGGACCCCAGAAGGCGGTGTTGTCACCACCGAGCGTGAACTGCGGATCGAGGTCGGTGAAGAGGGTGAAGAAGTTGATGTTCAATCCGATCGCCAGGGGGATGAGGCCCAGCACCGTGGTGATGGCCGTGAGCAGCACGGGACGCAGGCGGCGCGCCCCGGCATCCTCCACGGCGAGCACCACCTCGTTCATGGGCAGGTGTTCATCCTCGCCCATGCCCAACTCCTCCTTGCGACGGCGCTGTAGCAACTGCATGAAGTCGATGAGCACGATGGAGTTGTTCACCACCACACCGGCCAGTGAGATGATGCCGATCATGGTCATCATCACCACGAACTCCATGCGGAAGATAACGAGACCGAGGAACACCCCGATGAGGCTGAAGATGACGGAGAACATGATGATGGCAGGCAGGCTGCTGCTGTTGAACTGCGCCACGATGATGAGGAACACCAGGAACACGGCGATCATGAGCGCGGTGCTCAGGAAGCTCATCTGTTTGGCCTGCTCCTTCATCTCCCCGGTGAACTCGTAGGTGTAGCGCGGATCCTTGTCATATCCCTGCATGGCATCCTGAAGCTTTTGCACCACTTCGCCGGGATTGTAGTCGCCCAGCACGTTGCTCTGCACCTGAACCATGCGGGTGAGGTCCTTGCGTTTCACCGCGCTGTAGGTGCTGGTGTAGCGCGTGGTGGCCAGCGCACTGATGGGCACCTGGCGGATCTGCCCATTGGTCTGGTCGCGGAAGGTGACGCGCATGCCGGTGAGCACCTCGGGATCATAGCGGTATTCGTCCTTCAGGCGGAGGTTCACGGGGTAATCGTCCTCCCCTTCCTTGTAGGTGCTCACCTCGCGGCCGTAGAGCGCCGTGCGCAGGGCATCGCCGATGGCGAAGGTGCTCACGTTATAGCGACGGGCCTTGGCGCGGTCGATGTCCACGGGCATCTCGGGCTTGCCCAGCTCGATGTCCAACTTCAGTTCTTCCACTCCCGCGATGTGCTGGCCGATGAGGAACTGGCGCAGGCGTTCGCCTTCGGTGATCAGGCCGTTCACGTCATCGCCCTTGATCTCGATGTTCACGGCCTTGCCTGCCGGTGGTCCGGCGGCGTCCTTGTCCACCATCACGGTGACGCCGGGCACACCCCGCACCGCCTCGCGCACGGCGTTCATCACATCCAGGGTGCTCAAACCGCGTCGCTCGGCATACTTCACGAAGCTCACCTGCACACGGCCCTTGTGCGGTGTGGCGGCCATGGACGGGCCCGCAGCGGGGTCGCTGGTGCCCTCGCCCACCTGGGCGATCACGCTCGTCACCAGGAAGTTCACGGTGTCCTGGCGCGTGGTTCCATCGGGCAGCGTATCGGTCACCACCTCGTTGTACATCGGATCGGAGAGCAGGCGGAACACCCGTGCCTCGATCTCGCGTGTGGTGGCGTCGGTCTCCTTGATGTCCGTACCGATGGGCTTCTCGATGAACACGTTCACATAGAGCGGTTCGTTGATCGGGAAGAACAGCGTCTTCGGCGGGAACATGCCGAGCAGCATGAAGGAGAAGATCAGCAGGCCCACGGTGCCCAGCAGCATGTAGCGCGGACGACGGCCCACGAGGATGCTGGCCAGGAAGCCACGATACCACTTCTCGAAACGCGGCATGGTGACGTTCTGGAACGTCATGGACCAGGGGTAGAGGAAGTAGTGGTTGACGTAGCCGAAGACCCCGAAGGAGAAGGCCAGTGTGCCGAGGGTGAAGAGGGCCTTGATGCCAACGAAATAGCCGAGGATGCCGAAGAGGAGACCGAGCACGGTCATCCACCCACCCACCTTGAAGGTGAGGAAGCGCGTGGGGCCCTCCTGGTCCACCTTCATGAAGCGGGCGGCCAGCATAGGGTTGATGATCAGGCCCACGAAGAGCGAGCTCGCCAGCACCACCATCAGGGTGAGCGGGAGGAACTTCATGAACTCGCCCATGATGCCCGGCCAGAACATCAGCGGTATGAACACCGCAACGGTGGTGGCCGTGCTGCCGATGATGGGCCAGGCCACCTCGCCCACACCGTTCTTGGCGGCGCGGATGGGGTCCTGCCCTTCGCTCATCAGGCGGTGCGTGTTCTCGATCACCACGATGCCATTGTCCACCAGCATGCCCAGGGCCAGCACCAGGGAGAAGAGCACCATCATGTTCAGCGTGATGCCCATGGCGTTCAGCACCAGGAAGCTGAGCAGCATGCTCATGGGGATGGCGATGCCCACGAAGAGCGCGTTGCGCAGGCCGAGGAAGAACATCAGCACGCCCACAACGAGCAGGATGCCGAAGATGATGCTGTTCTCCAGCTCCTCCACCTGCGTGCGGGTCTGGTCGCTCATGTCGCCCGTGAGCGTCACATGCAGGTCCTTGGGGAAGTGGTTCTCCTGGTAATGTGCCAGGATGCTCTTGATGCTGTCGCTGGCCACCAGCAGGTTACGGCCGCTGCGCTTGATCACGTCCAGCATCACCACCGGCGCACCGTACTCCCGCGCAAAACTGTTGGGCTCCTCATAGGTGAAGTCCACATCGGCGATCTCACCCAGTCGCACGATGTCCAGGTTCTCCTGCTTCACGATGATGGAGCGCACCTGCTCCATGTCGGTGAACTCCCCGTTCACGCTGATGCTGCGGCGAAGGCCGTCCACCAGCACCTCACCGCCGCTGATGCTCACGTTCTCGCTCTGGATGGCGCCGGCCACATCCTGGAAGCTGATCTGGCGCGATTCCATTTTGGGCAGGTCCAGGCTGATGCGCACCTCTTTCTGGGGCACGCCGCGGATCTCCACCTTGTTGATCTCGGGAAGGTCCTCGATGCGGTCCTCCAGTTGCTCGGCCCACTTGTTCAGCTGGTCCAGGCTGTAGTCGCCACTGAGGTTGATGTTCAGGATGGGCATCATCTCCGAGAGGTTCATCTCGAAGATGTTCGGCTCGGCGGGCAGGTCGGTGGGGAAATCGGGGTCGGCCTTGGCCTTGTCCACGGCATCCTTCACCTTGCGCAGCGCCTCGGTGGGCGTCACGTTGAAATCGAACTTCACCTGGATGGTGCTGAAGCCCTGCACACTGGTGGAGTTGATCTCGTCGATGCCGGTGATGGTCTTGATCTCCTTCTCCAGCGGACGGGTGATCAGCTTCTCCATATCGTCCGGCGCGTTGCCGGGATAGGCGGTGCCCACATAGATCTCCGGCGTCACCACCTCGGGGAAGGCCTCGCGGGGCATACCCGTGTAGGCCATGATGCCGGTGAGCGCGATCAGCACGGTGAGCACCATCACGGTGGCGCGGTTGTCCACCGCCCACGTGCTGAGGCTGAACTGCTTGTCCTGATTACTGTTACCCTTGTCCTGTGACATGATGCTCGTGCGTTGAATGGTCAACGGTTGTCTTCCAAACGTTCTCTGTTCCTTTTCCCATCGCTGGCCTTGGGTCGACCCAGTGGGTCGACCTGCCTACCGGACAGGCAGGCGCTACGGTCGCCTTCGGCACCATATCGCAGGCCTGCGACCCCTCATGCTCCCTTCATCACCTGTACCTCCTGCTTGTCCACCACCAGGCGCGAACCCTGATCGATGAGCGTCTCGCCGCCCTGCAGACCGGCCTCGCTGCGCTCGATCAACAGTTCGCCGCTCTGTGCGCTCAGCACCTTCACCATCACCTTGCGGCTGCGGGCGGTACCGTCCTTCTGGTCCAGCACGTACACATAGCTCGCGCCGGCGCTGTTCTCCATCACCAGGCGGGCGGGCATCACCAGCGCGTCCTTCGCCTCCTCGTCGCGGATGCGCACATTGGCCAACTGGTTGGGCCGCAGCTGGCTGCCGTTGGTCATGCGCACGGTGATCTTGAAGGTGCGGTTGTTCGGGTTGATGTACTGGCCGATCTGATCGATGCGGGCCTCGGTGGTCTCCCCGCTCTCGGGCAACACCACCTGCACGGGATCGCCCACCTTCACCTTGCTCAAGAGGTCCTCGGCCACGTCGCATTCGATGCTGGCCTTGCCCAGGCTCACCACGCGGGCTACGGGCTGCATGGGACTGGCCATGTCGCCCACGTTGGGGAAGACCTCGTCCACCACACCATCAAAGGGCGCGATGATCTGCGCGCTGCGCAACTGGTCCTGCAGCCCGGCGAGCTGTGCCTCGCTGGTCTCCTTGCGGGCCTTGGCCTCCAGTAACTGCACCTCGCTGCCGATCTTCTGCTCCCAGAGCTTGGCCTGCCGCTCGTACACGGTGCGGGACAACTCCACGCTGGAACGCGCCTGCTCGATGTTCTGGCGCAGCGCATCGAGATCGATGTCAACGATCGGTTGCCCTTTCCTCACCGACTGGCCGGGCTTCACCAGCACGCGGCGCACCTCGCCACCCGTGCTGCTGAACAGCAGGGCGTTCTCATCGGCCTTTACGCTGCCATGTACCTCGGTGTAGTGCGCGAACTCGCGGGGCGCCAGCGCAAAGGTGGTCACCGTGGGCAGGGTGCGGGCAAGCTCGGGGTCGTTCTTGGCCAGCCAGCCTTCTACCTCGGCGATGGCGGCGTTGATCTTTTCACGCTCCGCTTTCAGGGAGTCGCGCTCGGTGCGCTTGGCCTGCAGGTCGGCAGCGGTGTCCGTGGATCCGCCGCAGGCGGCCAACAGGGTGAACAGGGGGATGAAGAAGAGAAGGCGCATGGGGATGTGTGCGGTCATGGGATTCAGAAACGGTCAAGTGCTTTGCGCAGTTCCGCGCGGGCGTTCACCAGGTCCACCAGACGCTGGATGTAGCTCTGCTGGGCGCTGAGGTATTGGTTCTGCTCCTGGGTCAGCTCAAAGCTTGAGGAGACGCCTTCGGTGAACTTCACACTGGTGCGGTCGAAGACCCGACGGGAGAGTTCCAGGCGTTGGGTCTCGTTGCGATAGAGGTCCTGCGCGGCGATCACGTCATAGCGCCGTTGTGCGTGTTCAAGGTCCAGGCGCTCGGTGGTCTGTGCCAGGTTCACCTCGGCCTGCTTCAGTGCCAGGCGCTGTTGCGAGACCTTGCTGGAACGCATTCCGCTGCTGAAGATGGGCACGTTCAACTGCACGCCCCACAGTGTTGCAGGGAACCAGGGAATGGGACCGTCGATGGGCTCGAATGTGTTGGCGTTCCACTGCTGCTGATAGCTGAAGTAACCGCCCAGGTTCGGCAGGTAGGCCGCCTTGGCGTTGCTCAGTTCCAGGGTGCTTGCACGCACATAGGTGTTGGCGATGCGCTGCTCAATGTGGGCCTCGCGGTTGAAGGGCTCCTCGGCCAGGGCCACTTCCGCCGGGTCGTTGATCAGGGCCTGCAGCTCATCCGTGAGCGTGATGGGCGTCGCCATCGGCAGGCCCAGCACGAAGCGCAGGTAGTTGCGGGCCAGCTCAGCCTGGCGCTGGAAGACCAGCCGCTGGTCCACCACGTTCGCCACTTCGATACGCAGGCGGTCCACATCGGTGCCTTCTGCAAAGCCGTTCTCCAGCATCACCTCGCTCTCGCGCAGGCTGCGCTCCAGCACCGGCACGGTCTCGCTCAACAGGCGTGCGCCCTCATCGGCCGCCAGCACCGCGTAGTAGGATTTGGCCGCCTGGATGCGGGCCGCCTTGACGTTCTTCTCCAGTTCCTCATCCGCCATGATGCGTCCTTCCTTCGCCGCCTTCAGGCCGATGATGTAGCTGCCATCGAAGATCAGCTGGTCCAGTCGCACACCACCGTTGGCGCTCCACGGCAGACCGAACTGTGCCTGGATGAACTCGGGACCCTCACCGAAGAAGTTCGGGATCACCTGAGTGGGCACGTCGATGTAGTTCATCAACCCGGCCGAGGCATTGACCTGGGGCAGGCCGATGGCGATGACCTCCTTGATGCGCATGCGGGCCTTCTCGGCTTCGAGCTCGCTGTTCTGCACCAGGTAGCTCTGCTTCGCGGCCAGTTCCACCGCCTGTTGCAGTGTCAGGCTCACGGGTCCCTGTGCGCGGACCGTCAGGCCCACCAGCAACAGCAGGCCTGTCATGTATAGGGATACGTTCCTCATTTGCGGGTCACCGGTGCGGCCGGTGCGGTGTTTCGTTCCTTCTCAACTTTCTTCATCAGGTACTTCACGCCCTTGTCACTGGCAATGCCGCGGATGTGGTAGCGAAAGGTCTCCCAGATCACATCCTCGAAACGGTACTTGTCCGAGGGGAAGAGCTCCCCATCAAAAGCCACATCGAAGCGCGAGATATAGATGCGGGCGATCACGTCGATGTTCAGGTCCTCCCGGTACACACCTTCCTTGATGCCCTTGGCCATGTTCTCGCTCACGCAGCGGTAGATGTCCTCCCGGGAGGTGCTCTGCAACAGGTTCCAGGCCTCGGGGTGGTATTTCTCCAGGTCGAAGTGGATGCTGGGGTGCATGTGCCCGATCTGTGAAGCCACGAAGCGCGTGATCTCGTAGCTCTCGTCAATGGCCGTGTGGCCCTGTTTGCAGATGCCCAGAATGCACTCGCGATGCGTGTCCGTGATGTGCCGGATGATGCGCTGCACCAGCTCGTTCTTATCCTTCACGTACTGGTAAAGCGTCTTCTTGCTGATCCGCAGGTGCTGGGCCACGTCGTCCATGTTCACGCTGCGGATGCCGAGGCGCATGAAGACCTTGCCTGCCTCGGCGATGATCTGTTGTTCGCGCTCTTCCATGGTGGTTCTCAGGGCCTCTCGTCCCTGTCTTCGGGCCGTTCGGGCCGCAAATGTAGGGAGACAAAACACAATGGAAACATTCCGACCATCATTTTGTTTCCACCGTTTATCACATTTCCTTGCCGGCCGTCCGCTCGGCGATGCTGCCACAGGTATTCCGGCATGGCCTCCGCCTTCGTTCCTTTGCTGAGAGGAATGCGCTATTAGAAGTGATGGATGCAATGGAGCTTCATACCTGCTCCTTGGTCACGACACGACTTTCCCTCACCACTACCCCATGGCCTACCAGGACCACCTTACCCGCCAGACCGAGCAGCTGGGTATGGTGCTGTGTCGCCTGCTCTCAGCTGCCCTGGGTCAGGGAGACCACATGGAACCGGTGCTGCAAATGGATGCGATCGAGCAAACCCTGAGCGAGACCCTGGACCTGCAGCCCGAAAGCCTGGCCAGCATGGCGCCGGAAGCACTGCTGGGCAAGTTGGAGCAGCACCTCGCCGCCACAGAGGCCAACCAGGACCTGCTGGCCGACCTGCTGCTGGCCATGGCCGAATGCACGGCGGATGACGCCCGGAGAGTGCAGCTCCTGCGGCAGGCCCTGGCCATCCTGGAGCACCTTAACGCCACCAGCAACACCTTCAACATGGAGCGTCACGGAAAGGTCGGGCACTTGCGGGGGCTGTTGTGAACCTGCGCCTTCGTTCCTTTGCGGCGGAATGCGGGGAGGGAAGTGATGGAGGTGAAGGAGGATATGGAGGTCTGAACCCCTCCCTCACTTCCCTTGCCTCCCTCGCTTCCCTCACCTCCCCCGCCTCCCTCCCACCATGCACTCCATCAAACACGTCCTCGACGACAGCGCCCTCACCAACACCACCGTCACCGTGGCCGGCTGGGTGCGCACCTTCCGCAACGACCGCTTCATCGCCCTCAACGACGGCAGCACCATCCGCAACCTGCAGTGTGTCATCGACCAGGAGCAGGTGGATGCCGCCACGCGCGCACGCTTCACCACGAGTGCGGCGGTCAAGTGCACGGGCACCATCGTGGAGAGCAACGGCAGCGGCCAGCGGGTGGAGCTGCAGGTGAGCGCCGTGGAAGTGATCGGCGACAGCAACGCGGAGGCCTACCCCATCCAGCCCAAGAAGCACAGCCTGGAGTTCCTGCGCGAGAACGCACACCTGCGCTTCCGCACCAACACCTACAGCGCCATCTTCCGCATCCGCCACCAGGTGAGCTTCGGCATCCATGAGTACTTCGACCAGCTGGGCTACAACTACTTCCACAGCCCCATCATCACCGCCAGCGATGCGGAGGGCGCGGGAGAGATGTTCCGCGTGAGCACCCTGGACGCGAAGACGCCACCACTGAACGAGGCCGGCGAAGTGGACTTCAAGGAGGACTTCTTCGGTGCCGAAAGCCGCCTCACTGTGAGCGGCCAGCTGCAGGCCGAACTGGCCGCACTGGCCCTGGGCAAGGTCTACACCTTCGGGCCCACCTTCCGGGCAGAGAACAGCAACACCGCGCGCCACCTGGCCGAGTTCTGGATGATCGAGCCCGAGGCCGCCTTCATGGACCTGAAGGGCGACATGGACCTGGCCGAGGGCCTGTTGAAGCACCTCATCGCCCGCGTGCTGCGCAACAGCATGGACGACCTGCAGTTCCTGGACGCGCGCCTGAAGGAGGAGGAGGCCACCAAGCCCAAGGAGCAACGCGCCGAGATGGGCCTGATCGATCGCCTGAACTTCGTGCTGGAGAACCCCTTCGAACGCATCACCTATGATGATGCCATCACCATCCTGCTGCGCAGCAAGCCCTTCCAGAAAGGCCAGTTCCAGTTCCCCGTGGAGTGGGGCATCGACCTGCAGAGCGAGCACGAGCGCTACCTGGTGGAAAAGCACTTCAAGAAGCCGGTGATCGTCACCGGCTACCCCGGCAAGATCAAGGCATTCTACATGCGCACCAACGCGCCCGGCGACTTCGGCTACAGCGACAAAGGCACCACCGTGGCCGCCATGGACGTGCTCTTCCCCGGCATCGGCGAGATCATCGGCGGCAGCCAGCGCGAGGAACGCCTCGAGGTGCTGGAGGCCCGCATGAAGGAGATGCACGTGCCCGCCGAAGAGCTCTGGTGGTACCTGGATACCCGCCGCTTCGGCACCGTGCCCCACGCCGGTTTCGGCATGGGGCTGGAGCGCTTCGTGCTCTTCGTGACGGGCATGTCCAATATCCGCGATGTCATTCCATTCCCACGGACGCCAAAGTCGGCCGAGTTCTAGTCCACACCGAAGAGCCTGCCTGCCGGAGGCAGGTGCGGAGTTCTGAGAACTTCTCGTTCGATCGCCCCCCTACCGCCCCTTCCTCGCCCGCTGCCGGGCATTGTGCCAGCTATCGAACTGCATGCTGGCATAGACGATCCCGGGCATAAAGCCCAGAGCGAGGATGATGGCCACAGGCCCCCACAGCCATTCGACTTGCTGGGCCAGCAACACCAGCAACACTACCAACACCACGGCTACCACACCGATGCCCAGGCAGCCCAACATCTTGGGCAACACGTAGCCGGCCACCGAATCGAACACGTCGGCATCGAACTGCGCATAGCGCATGCGGCTGTAGTCCGCGGCCTTGGCGCGGGCGGCCTGCTGTCGGGCCTCGGTGGCGCGGGCGTACTGCGCCTCGGCCGCGG
>JBGTAJ010000194.1:0-1987 GCA_041749915.1 Flavobacteriales bacterium | reverse complement strand
CCCACTTCACGCGCAGCAGCCGGGTGTCATCGGGCAGCGGCCGCCGTTCCATCAGCGTGGGCAGGTAGCGCACGCGCGCCTCGCTGTCATACTCGGTGTACAGCAGGTCCTCGTAAGGCCGCACATAGTTCTCCATATCGGGCTGCCACCAGAAGCCCTGCGCGGCGCCGCTGTCCAGCTTGTGCGCGAAGAAGCGTTGCAGGCAGGCCACATCCGCCTGTGCCGCTGCCTCCGTGGTATCCACCGTGCACCACACGGCCAGGTCCCCGGCCACCAGCCGGTCGCGCTCCGTGGCTGGCAGCGTCCCTTCCGCTTGCGGCCGCGCTGCACCGCCGTTGGTACAGGCCCAGAACAACAGTGCAGGCAGCAGGTAGCGTGTTGGCATGCCCGAACATAGCGGGCTTTCGGCATGGCCGCAGCGCACGGGGCGTTAAGGATCGTGAAGGGGGCAGGCTTGGCCGGCGTGCCATCCACAGGCCCCACGGCACTTCGGCCCCACTTCACAGCTCACACCTCCGCATTCACACCTCACACCTCCTTGAACGGTGATGTGTGAAGTGATCGTTGTGCGGTGTGAAGGGAATGCGGACTTCGATCCGGTTCAGTGCACGTGGCGGTAGAAATTGCTGGCTGGTACTAAGGCTCCATCGGCCGCAGCCCCGTCTCATCGGCAAAGCCCGTGTGGAACTCCTCCGTCACCCGCGCCACGCCCTCCGCATCGCACAGCACCTTGCCGAACTGCGGGAAGGCGGCTGCCAGCTGCGCCTGGTGTATGGCCGGTAGGGAACTGGCCAGCGTCATACCCCGCGGCATCGGGCAGCGACCGGGCAGCTGGCGAATGAAGGCCAGGTGATCATCCAGCGTGTTGGTCACGCGCAATTCGTGGTGGTGGGCATGCAGTGACACGGCGTCCATGGCCAGGAAGATGTACACCGACATGCCATCGGGAAGACGGTATCCGCGCGCTTCCACGCACAACACCTCGTCCAGGTGGGTGGCTCCAAAGTGCTTCATAACGCGAAGGAAATGGATCGGAAGGGAAGGAGGGATGACCGGTGCTGGGGACACTGGGCGCTGAACCACGAACAGCAGGCCCGGCAGGCACCTCAGCGCTGCTTCTCGCGGCCCACAGTGCTCAGCATGTGCTCATGGGCCAGGCAGCCTGCCTGAAAGGCGAGGGAGAAGGGCACGTAGTTGCGGGTGATGCACGTGGCCGCGTAGAACTCGTGCATCCGGTAGTAGTTGCACACGTAATGCTCGTGCTGCCCCATGCCCAGAAAATTCTCCCGGGGCAGCAGCAGCACCTGTTCCTCCATCGTCAGCGAACGGTAGTACGCCATGCCCTCGTCCAGTTGCAAGGCCATGCCGTACTGCTGCTCCAGGACGATCCGCTCCGCCGAACGGTCCTCCTCCAGGGGGTGTACGCCCCGTGCCAGGAACTGCGCCATGGCCTCCTCGTCCCGCGCCTTGCTCAGCTGCGCGCGGGTGTGGCCCTTCACGCCCTTGGGCAGCTTGCTCAGCCCGATGGCATCGCGCATCTCCATGTACTGGCGGCCATCCTTGAACACCAGCGTGAAGTCCACTCCGTCCAGCGTGCTGCACAGGGCCACGTAGAAGTCCGCGTAGCAGTGGTAGTGCGCCACGTAGTTGCGGAACACCGCCACCCCCAGCTGTGTGCCCCGCTGCAGTTCCTGCACCTGCACGTGCCGCGGCATCATGCGCAAGGCCTGCATGTTCATCAGCTCGGGGTACATGGGTACAAAATAGCAACTGAGCGCTTCGGACCAACGACCATGGCCGACGAGAGCTGCAGCGCCGATCCCCCCATTCCCTTCACATCCCAACACCTATACTTGTATTCCAACCCACCCCCGATGACACGCACCCTCCTCCTCGCGGCCTTCGCCCTGCCGATCTCCGCCTCGGTCCTGGCCCAGGAATTCAGCACCACCTTCATTCCCTATGACAAGGACCCCAGCCATGGCAC
>JBGTAJ010000193.1:0-14040 GCA_041749915.1 Flavobacteriales bacterium | reverse complement strand
CGCCCGCACGATCGCCATTTCCGGAGGTAATGTGAACACCACCCTTGACCTCAACGGCGAGCTCGCCGCAGGCATGTACCTGGTGAACATCACCGCTGGTGACAAGACCTACACCGAGCGTCTGGTGATCCAGCCGTAAGGTTCAACGACCAACAGGGGAACGCCCCGCACGGAAACGTGCGGGGCGTTCTGCGTCAGGGGAGGAGGGAGGGTGCCACGGGCGGTCCAGGCACGAGCAAAGGCGCCTCGATCAGCTCACCTTCTTCCAGATCATGCCCCCGAAGACCAGCGATAGGAGCAGCAGGACCAGGAAGATGTAGAAGATGATCTTGGCGATCTCCGCAGCACCTGCGGCGATATCGGTGAAACCGAGCACCCCGGCGATGAGGGCGATGATGAGGAAGGTGAGTACCCAACGGATCATGGTGTTCAGGGTTTAGGGGTTCGCTGCATGGCACCAAGCACCGTGCCTCCATGCAGCTCCCGCCGGCCACCGCTGGGTCCGGCAAGGCTGCCCCGCAGCACCCGTGGAACAGCCCCCCCGCACTTCCCCCGGCCTGGGGATGGAATGCCCCGATCCATCCATGCACCGGGTGCCGACACCAGGGCTCTCGGGCACATGATCACCCGGCACCGGGTGGGCGTTCCATCAGCGCTCCAACACCAGTAGTGGGATGCTGCTGTGCAGTGCCAGCCGCTTGGTCACACTGGCATGGAAAAGGCCGTCCAAAAAGCTCCGGTGGCGGTGCAGCACGGCCACCAGGTCCATGTGCTGCTTTTCGGCCGTGTCGCTCAAGGCCTTGGCCACATCATCATCGCCCAGCTCCATCACCGTGTAGGGCACATCGGCCAGCAGCTCGTCGTACACCGCCAGCGAGCGCACATCGGGCGCCGGCGTCCCTTCACGCCGCACGTGGGCGATGGTGATGTGTGCTCCCGTGCCACGGGCCAGCTTCACCAGCAGCTCCATGCGCCTGGCCTCCACGCCGCTCAGGTCGTCGGCCAGCAAGATCTGCCGCAGGCCCTTGTACTGCGCATCCTTCGGCACGATGAGCACTGGCACAGCGCTGGCCTTGGCCACATCGGCCGCGTTGCTGCCGAAGGGACTGAAGCCCCCGGCCCCCGTGCTGCCCATCACGATCAGCTCCGCCCCCTTGGCTGCGGACAGCCGTTGCAGCGCCGTGGCCAGCGGTCCGTACTCCACCACGCTGAACACCTGCGCATCGGCGCCACCGGGCAGGCCCCGGAAGCGTTCCGTGAAGAGCGCCAGCCCCTCCACCGAGGCCGCATAGAAGGCACTGCCCATCTCCACCACTTCCGCATAGCCGGCCACCGGGTCCACGTAGCTGTGCACCAAGGTGAAGACGTTCCCCTCGCTGCCATACAGGTCCAGCGCGTAGGCACACGCGTTCAGGGCGTGGTGACCGAAGTCCGTGGGGAGCAGGATGTGGGCCATGGGATGCGGTGGTTGTTCAGGCCGGTGCCTGAGCGCTAACGTAGATCCATGCCGTGTTCATGGGAATGACACTCGTCAGGGAGGGCATCCGAACTGGGAGGGGAATGATGACTGACCGTAAGGGCGGATGATCATCCGCCCGAGTCCAGGATCGAAAGCCGAAAGAGGAAGAAGGAAGGGTGAATGAAAAATGGATAATGATGAATGTAAAATGATCAACAGAGGATGACCGTAAGGGCGGATGATCATCCGCCGGATCCAGGATCGGAAGCCGAAGGAGGAAGCAGGAAGTGTGAAGGATGAATGAAAAATGGATAGTGATGCCCCGAGGCCTCGGGGGTAAAATGGGCCTCGGTGGATGAACGAGGGCAGTGCGGGCTCAACTGTGCGTCCGCCGTACAGTGGACGCTCGAGAAGACCGGCAACACGGTAGCCTCGGCTACCCAGAGCCTGAGGTGTTGCGCGTAGCCGCAGGCTACGCGCAGTGAGGGGGGAGGGGATTTCCATGAACGGCAGATCAAGCGCACGTTGCGGGATCTACCTTGTCCTGTGTGATCGCCACCGAGCGATCAACTTCACCGCCATTCACCGCAAACAAACCCAAGACCATGAGAACCGCTTCCGTGTACGCTGTGCTTTCACTTGGCCTGATGCTCGTGTCCTTCACACCACCGGGCGCCTCATCTGCTCCCGCCCTGCGCAGCGGCACCTATGGGGTGTGCGCCTGTGAGGGCAGTGAAGCGACCGTACCCAGCGTTGAACTGGCCTTGGAAGATGACCAGCGCTTCCACTTTGTGGACCGCACGGACAGCAGAAACCTGCTGGATGTTTCCGGGACCTGGACGATGGAGGGGGACAAGGTGGCCTTGAGAACGGCCGACGGAGCGCTGTTCGCCACGTGGACCAAGGACAAGAACACGAACTGCCTGCGCACCCGGAAGGGCCTCCTGTTCACCCGCCTTTGCCATCTGGAGGCCTGCAAGTAGGCCGCGGCCGGTATCCATACAAGCGCGTTGTGGCGCACCGAAGGGCGCGTGCACTTGCGCTGCATGCCATGCGCAGTACGGGCAGTGCAGCGCTTTGGGATGCTCGTGGCAGGCCCGGAGTGACGTCTACGGGGGGGCGTGCCGTCTTCGCGGGCATCCCCCAACTGAGCGTCCGCCGTACGGTGAACGCTCGATAAGACCGTCAACACGGTAGCCTCCAGGCCTCCGCCGGGTCTTTCGATGTTGGACCAGCGGCATCAGTGCCGGAGCCGCCAAGGGAAGAGAATGAAAAATGATGAAAGTAAAATGATGCCCCGAGGCCTCGGGGGTGAAATGGGCGTCGGTGGCTGGACGAGGGCACAGCGGGCTGGGGAGGTGGTGGCGTTGAACTGCGCTGGGGTATGAACGCTGCGTGGGGGCCAGAGCGAACACCGGCTGGAAATGGTATGAATGGTCGATGAGCACTTCCGCACATTTCTACCTTGGGCCACCGGCACCAGCGCGGCACGCCTGGGCCAGCCCGGCCGCACACCCCCATGAAAGCCCTTCGAATATCGCTCCTTGTGGTGGTCTGCCTGGCTGCCCTGGGCTTCTATGGCATGCGCCACTTCGCGCGGGACAAACAAGCGCTGCTGGAACTGAAGGCGATGGTGGGCAATGGGGACCTGGGCCTGGCCTTCCAGCGGATGGACAGCATCAGTGGGTTCCAGAACCCGTTGATAAACCTGAGCTATCAGCGTTGGATGAAGAAGTTGGTGGCGCGCTTCATCACGCACGAAGAGGTGCTGGAGAACACTTCGGACAACACGATCGTGAACGATGTGTCCAACATCTACCGCGCCTACTGGCGGGCTGAACTGATGAAGACGGATCCCGCGGCCCGGACGGACAGCACCTTGTACCACACGCTTGCGGACTATATGCTGAGCCAAGGGTTGACGGCGCTTACGCGGGACAGCCTGGAGCGCACGATCAAGAACGACGTGGAGCTGGGCCGGATCCTTGGAGAGCAGGGCTTCAAGTCGAAATTCCTGCTGCGCAACGGGATCCAGGAGGTGCTGATCTGGAACCAGGATTCCCGTGAGCAGTACACAGTGGCCCTGCCCAAGGATACGGTGCGGACCACGGTGGTCTTCATCACGGACTATGCCCTGAACGGCTACGATGACTATGCCACCTTCGGGTCTGCGCAAGTGGGCGGGTGGGCGGTGCAGGAGAGCGCGACGCTCTACTGCAACAGGGACCAGTACGACCTGGGATCGGAGCTGTTCAAAGTGTCCTACCTGAAGCACGAGACCTTGCACTTCACGGACCTGAACGCGTACCCGAACCTGAGCGCTGCCGACCTGGAGTACCGGTCCAAGCTGATCGAGCTGATGTATTGCACGGAGGCGACCATGCAGGACCGGATCGCGCAATTCGTTCGGGAGGCCGACGGGGCTGACCGCTCGCATTCGCACCCCTACGCGAACCATGTGCTGATGACAAGGCTTTCGGAGATGCTCCTCCAACGCGGGGTTGAACAGGACCTTGCGGTGTGGAGCACGATACCGGTGGAAGCGATCAACCGCGCCGCCGCCGCGTTGTATGCTGCCAGTGAGGCCACCTTGCGCCAGCACCCCGAACGCGCGGAGGTGATCTGAGCGAAAGGGGGTGTCCAAGCCTGCGCTGGGTCTCCTGAGGTACGAGGCGACCAACTGAGCGTAGCCTGCGGCTACGCTCGACAAGACTGCAACACGGTAGCCTTAGGCTACCCAGAGCCTATGGTGTTGCGCGTAGCCGCAGGCTACGCGCAGTGACGGGGCTGCCTGATCCACGCCGGTGGCAGGCCTGGGCCCTTTGCTCTGCTCGCCCGGTCCTGGATGCAAGCAGCGGACAAGGCCTGCCCGCCGTCTTACATTCGTTCAGACCAACGAACTCGCAGATGATGAGAACAGCCCAGACGACGATGAACGCCCTGCGCGTTCCGGTAATGGCCCTTGCACTGGGCCTCGCATCGCTGCTTCACGGCCAAGCGTACTACGAACTGGTCTGGGATTCGGTGACCACCCAGGCATGGCCACCTATGGTATTCGGCTCCACCGGCACCGCATCCGGGGGGCAGTTCCTGCTGACCCATGCGCCGACAAATGGGGTCATTGACATCCACCGCTTTGACAACCAAGGGCAACCTCTCTGGAGCAAACGAACAACAGGCAGTGAGCCTTTCAGCTATTTGCACTGCATGGCTTCGGATGGGGGTGAAGGGCTGTACACGGCCCGCCAAGGAAGCTCTGATGAAGGCGAAGCGGACCCCATCTACATCGACCATCTTGATGGAGCGGGGAACTGGACCTGGGGCAGCCGCTTGGATCTTTCTGGCTCCCCGGCAGGGGGGCTGATCTTGACCGACGTGATCGTTCTTGCGGACGCGAACGGGGAAGTGGATGTGTTCATACAGCTTTATGAAACCGGGGAGATGCGCTGGTATACCTGGCGCCTGGATGCGAACGGCAACACGGTGCGGTTGCGTTCCTTCGGGAACGGAACCCTGTTCAACCTGCCGTATTTCAATACCAACGACGCATCCGACTGGCAGGCAGCGCGCACAGCGGATGGCGGATACGTGATCGGTGGAGATGTAGCTTCCAGCAATACGGGAAGGATGTTCCTGGTGCGGGCGGATGCCAATGGTGACATCCTTTGGGTGAACCGCTACGTGATCGAAGGGGCTTCGAGCGAGATCTTCAAGGGTTTAGTGATGCACGCCGATGGTACCTGCGAGGCATCGGGCCTCTTTAATACCATGAACGGACCGCAGATCGTCCGCATCCTGATCGATGTGGACGGTTCGGTGATCCAAGCGGATGCCTATGGGACGCCCGATGCTTTTCTTTCCTACGGTGCGCACGCCACGAACGATGGTGGCAGCCTCCTGTTCAGCGCCGTGCCCAAGGTGCTGGAGATCGAGAACGATGGAAGCGTGGTGGCCACAACCCTTGGTGTGAACACCCAGGTGCCCCCGAGCAATGTGGGCCAGGTGTGGGTGAACACCGCCATGGTAAACGACCGGCTGCTGGCCGGGGGCTACCTGCTCTCCACACCCATCAGTTTCGGTGCCACCACGCAACGGCCGTTCATCGGCGCCTATGCCACGGGCGCCGCCCTGGAGGGGTGCCAGCATGAGGCGGGCTCTGTGGTGCGCGAGCCCATTCCCCTTTCTGCCACGACGGTGATCACCTACACACCGGTGAGCGCGGATATGATGGCCTTTGCCTCCTCCGAGCCTGTGTCCGCGACGGCCACTGAGCTGCCCACCCCGGTGATGCTGGAGCTCTGCAACCTGGTGGGTACGGCAGAGCTGGCCGGACCGACGGGCTTGACCCTTTTGGGAAACCCCATCCACGTGGGCGAAGCGCTCGTGATCGGGGACCTGCAGCCGGGGATCGTGTCCGTGCGCAACAGCACGGGTGCACTGATCAGCACGGTGAGCGTGAGCGCCCCGCAGGTGGTGTACGAGTTGCGGCTACCCACCATGGCCCGGGGGCTGTACCACCTCTCGTGGCAAGCACAGAAAGGAACTGCGCAGCGCAGCAGCACCTTCATCGTGCAGTGAGCAATGGACCCTGGGTCCTCCACAAACGCTCCCGCCTTACCGCAGGGACACGCCAGCTAAAGGCCCGATGGCCACGATGTTGCGCGTAGCCGCAGGCTACGCGCAGTGACGGTAGCCTTAGGCTACCCAGAGCCTGCGGTGTTGCGCGTAGCCGCAGGCCCTCCGATCTATCTTGCACAACGCGCTCCCGCCCCATGAAATTCGGCTTCCGCACGCCCTCCCTGAAGAAACGCATCGCAGCGCGCACCAGCGTGAAGCGCTACGTGCGGCACAGCATGGGCCTGAAGGCCCCGCGCGGCTGGGGCTGGCTGACCAATCCGAAGAAGGCGGCCTACAACCGGGTGTATAACCGCACCACGGTGGGCTGCCTGGTGCCCGCGGCGGTACTGGCAGGGGGAGCAGCGGCGTGGCTGTGGTGGTAGGCGGGGTTTGGTTGCGTGCGTTGCAGGTGAGCCTGCCCTGGGGAAGAGAATGAACAATGATGAATGTGAAATGGGCCTTGGTGGATGAACGAGGGCAGTGCGGACCGGGGAGGTGGTGCCGTTGGCCTGCGCTGCGCACTCTCCGTGCGGCGGGTGATCTGGTCCTGGCTTGGATGATGGCCCATGTGCCGGAGGTGGAATAAGCACTTGAACGTTGATCGACAAGCGGGATCCATGGTCCGTGGTTATCGCTACCTGACGCAGGGATGGACGGGGAGATCCACCAGCGCCGCATTCGATCCCCCGAAAATGGGCCTGTGACCTTGGCGTGATAGATGGCCGATACGTTTGCTGCACACGATCTTGAACCATCATGCGCCTAGCCCTGCTCGCCCTGCTGGCCCCCGCCACGCTCGCCTCCCAGACCCTGGTATCCACCATACCGGGCAACCGCACCGGTATCCTGGAGGAGTTCACAGCGGTGAACTGCCCCATCTGCCCCCAGGGCCACGCCATAGCCGCGAACCTGCTTGTTGCGAACCCCGATGACCTCATCGTGGTGGGTGTGCATGGCGGGGGGCTCTCTGTGCCATCGGGCAGCCAGCCCGACTTCCGCACATCATGGGGGACATCCCTGTGGAATTTCTTCGGTGTGAACGCGCAGCCCCTGGGGATCATGAACCGCACGCCCTTCGCCGGGCAACTGGTCCTGGGCCGTTCGCAATGGTCCGGCGCGTTGAACGCAGCGCTGGCCACGCCTGCACCGGTGAACATCGGTGCGGCGGCCCAGTTCGATGAAGGCACGCGCATCCTGACAGTGAACGTGGAAGTGTACTACACGTCCACGGGCACGGGAAACAATGACCACCTGAGCGTGCTGCTCACCGAGAGTGACATCATCGGTTTCCAGGCATCGGGCGGGGCGAACTATGCGCACCAGCACGTGCTGCGCACCTACCTCTCCCCGCTCTGGGGTGATGAACTGCCGACCAACGCACAAGGCACGCTGGAGCAGCGCACCTACACGGCCACCGTGCCGATGGGCTGGAACATCGATAACTGCGATGTGGTGGCCTATGTGGGCGATTACCAGGGGCAAGTGCACAATGCCGTGGAGATCGTGGCGAACGGTACGGCCACCGGTGTGGAGGATGTGGATGCCAGCGAGCAGCTGCTGCTCTACCCGCAACCGGCCTCAGCGATCCTTCAGGTGACCGGGGGTGCGCAACGCACCGATGGTGCACTGGAGGTGCGTGACCTGGCCGGACGTACCGTGCTGCAGCAAGGGTACATGGGGGGTGGTACTGTGACCCTGGATGTGAGCAGCCTTGGCAGCGGCACCTACATCCTGACCATGGCCGGGCGGGCGCAACGCTTCGTGGTGGCCCGATGAGCGCGGCCGACCGAGCGGGTGAGCGCCATGTGCGTGTCGGGCCATCGGCATCCGTGCCCCCTGCACCCGGGTACATCAGCTACCGGCCACAGCGCTACAGTGCAGAGGAAACGGCGCAGCTGGCCGCGCACTTCTTCACCTTGCTGGATGGTAGACGCAGCGTGCGCCATTTCAGCCCGGAGCCCGTCGCGGACGAAGTGATCGATCACCTGGTGCGTACGGCCAGCACCGCGCCCAGCGGCGCGCACAAGCAGCCGTGGACCTTTTGCGTGGTGACGGACGCTGCGCTGAAGAGCGCGATCCGCACGGCGGCGGAAGAAGAGGAGAAGGAGAACTACGGCGGCCGCATGCCCCCGGAGTGGCTGGAGGACCTCGCACCGCTGGGTACCGACCAGCACAAGGAATTCCTGGAGGTGGCCCCCTGCTTGATCGTGGTCTTCAAGCGGGCCTACGAGCCGATGCCGGATGACACCAAACGCAAGAATTACTACGTGGAGGAGAGCGTGGGGATCGCCTGCGGATTCCTGCTGGCCGCCGCGCGCCATGCGGGACTGGTCACCCTCACGCACACGCCCAGCCCGATGAACTTCCTGGCCAAGCTGCTGGGCCGACCGGCGAACGAGCGGGCCTACCTGCTCATCCCCATCGGCTACCCGGCTGAGGATTGCGCGGTGCCTGACCTGGTGCGCAAGCCGCTGAAGGACGTGCTGGTGCGCTATGCGTGATACTTCCGTGAACTTCCCGACCTTGCTTTGTGTTCCCCCGCGTGCCCATGAAACACCACACAGGCCTGCACACCATGTCCCCTTACCGAACGACTTGCGTTGCCCTCGTATTCCTTGGTCTGTTGGGTGAGGTCCGCGGCCAGGGCTGCAGCGATGCGGGTGTCTGCACCGCAGGCCCCATCGGTGAACTGCACGCGGTGACGGACAGCACGGCTTCCCCGACCCGCCATTTCGCACGCCTCTCCTTCAGCTTGGCCGCTGGTGAAGAGGGCACCTCCATCCTGCAGGTGGTGCCGGAGGTGAGCATCGGCGTTACGGACCGCCTTTCCTTCCAGCTGAAGGTGCCCTACATCAGCGTGAGCGGTGACCTGGGCAGCAACAGCGGCCTCGGTGACCCGGTGTTGACCGCTTCATACCGGTTCTTCAGAACGGACAAGGAACGGCTCGATGGCATGCTGGGCGTGAAGGTCAATTCCGGTGATGCGAACGCCCTGGCCGATGGACTGGCACTGCCCATGCCCTACCAGACCAGCCTGGGCACCACGGACCTGCTGCTGGGTGTCAACTACAAATGGAAGCGGCTCAGCGCGGCCATGGCCTACCAGCACGTGCTTGCGCAGGACAATGCGAACGGCTTTCTGCCCGGTGTTTGGGCCGGCAGCCCGGACAGCAGTGCCGCCGCCGGCTATTTCGCGTCGTACCAACTGGAGCGGGCCAACGATGCCGTGGTGCGCGTGCAGTATGCCATACCCATCGGAAAGCTGACCGTTCAGCCGGGCCTGCTCGGCATCATCCACCTGGCGGAGGACACCCGCGGCACATTGGGCGAGCCGGTCCAGCGGGTCTCCATCGATGGGTCCGCAGGTACCACCTTGAACCTTACGGTGGATGCGCGCTACGAACTGGGCGACCGTTGGTCCATCGAAGCAGCGTTCGGTTCACCACTGGTGGTGCGTGAGGTGCGGCCTGATGGACTGACCCGGAGCATGGTGTTGAACCTCGGGTTGCGCGCGGCGTTCTGAACCGGCATGCGCAGGATCCTCCTCATCGAAGACGATCGCGACATCAGCAACCTGGTGCGCATCCACCTGAGCGACCTGCAGTACGAGGTGGAGCAGGTCTTCGACGGTACCGAAGGGTTGATGCGCGCCATGGATAAGCAACACTGCCTGATCGTGTTGGACCTGATGCTGCCCGGTATGGACGGCATCACCATCTGCCAGCGCCTGCGGGCAGCGAAAGTGGGCACGCCGATCCTGATGCTCACCAGCAAGGCCGAGGAGATCGACAAGGTGCTGGGCCTGGAGACCGGGGCTGACGACTATATGACCAAACCCTTCAGCGTTCGCGAACTGGTAGCCCGGGTGAAGGCACTGTTGCGACGGATGGAAGGCGCACCCGCACCGAGCGCACAGGCGGGCGACATCGACGTTCCCGGGCTGCGCATCAAAACGGCCAAGCGCGTGGTGGAGGTGCATGGCCAACGGGTGGAGCTCACACCGAAGGAGTACGATCTGTTGCTGCACCTGGCCACGCACCCGGGCGTGACCTTCACGCGTGATGAACTGCTGAGCAAGGTGTGGGGCTATGAGTTCAGCGGTTACGAGCACACGGTGAACAGCCATATCAACCGCTTGCGCAACAAGGTGGAGCGCGACATCGCCAAGCCGGAGTTCATCCTCACCACTTGGGGCGTGGGCTACCGTTTCATCGACGCTTGATCACATGCTGAACTCGCTCTTCTGGAAAGTCTCCGCCATTTTCCTGGCGCTGCTGCTCGTGTTCACGGCGATCGTGCTGAAGATCCACATCACCGCATCGAGCAACCACGCCTTGGAGGTCACCCAGCGGATGAACCGCGACCTCGCGCAGCACACGGTGGGCGAGATCAAGCCTTTCCTCAATGGCGAGGTGACGGATGAGGCCATCGGCACCCTGATGCACAGCATGATGGCCGTGAACCCCGCTATCGAGGTCTATGTGTTGGACACTGCCGGTATCATCTTGAAGTACGTGGCTCTTGAGGGCGAAGTGAAGTCGGACCGGGTGGACCTAGCCCCAGTTCGCGCGTTCGTGGCCAAGACCGAGCATGATGGCCTCCTGGTGGGCGATGATCCGCGTGCCCCCGGCGATCGCAAGATCTTCAGCGCGGCCCCGGTGATGGAGAACGGCGTGGCGCGTGGCTACGTGTACATCATCCTGGCCGGTCAGGAATACGTGGGCGCCACAGAGACCCTCTTCGGCAGTTACTTCCTGCGGCTGGGTGGTCGATCGGTGCTCATCGCCCTGGCCTTCACCCTGGTGTTCGGCCTGCTCGCCATTTGGTTCATCACGCAGAACATCGAGCGTGTCCTGGATGGCATACGCCGCTTCCGTTCCGGTGAACGCAATGTGCGGATCGAGCAGAAAGGCAACGGCCAATTCGCGCAAGTGGCCACCACCTTCAACGACATGGCCGCCACCATCGAGCGCAACATGGACGAGCTGAAAGGGTTGGACAAGCTGCGGAAGGAGCTGATCGCGAACGTGAGCCACGACCTGCGCACGCCCATCGCTGCCGTGCAAGGCTATGCGGAGACCTTGCTGCTGAAGGAAGGAACGCTTTCGCCCGAAGAGCGCCGCGCGCACCTCGGCATCATCGTCAAGAGCACCGATCGTTTGAAGGAACTGGTGGACGACCTCTTCACCCTGAGCAAGCTGGAGGCAGGCCAGGTGAAACTGGACCTGGAGCCGATCTCCCTGGGCGAGCTTGTGCATGATGTGGTGAACAAGCTGCGGCTCCATGCGCAGGAGAAGAACGTGGGCCTCAACATCATCATGTCCAAGGACCTGCCCATCGTGGAGGTGGATGTGAAGAAGATCGACCGCGTGTTGCAGAACATCATCCAGAACAGCATCAAGTTCTGCGCGCCCGGCGATCGCATCACCGTGGAGCTGGATGCCAGCGACGGTGCGGTGGACGTGCGCATCAGCGACACGGGGCCCGGCATTCCCACGGACGAGTTGCCCTTCATCTTCGACCGCTACTACCGGGGCCGCCGATCGAGCGACTCCGAAGGCAGCGGCCTTGGCCTGGCCATCGTGAAACGCATCGTGGAATTGCACGGCAGCACGGTGAAGGCCATCAGCCGCGCCAATGAAGGGGCGCAGTTCAGTTTCGGACTGCGGGTGTGGAAGGCGGCGTAGCGCCGATGCATCTTTACAGCATGCAGAAGTCCTTGTGCCATGCCGCTGTGTCTGTCGTGTTCTTTGCGTTCGCCATGCTGCCTACCGTGCTCATGGCCCAATTCACGTGGATCCCTCTGGCTCCCCTGCCCATGCCCACGGCCAACCACGCGCTCTGCGCCGGACAGGTGGATGGGGCATGGAAGGTCTACAGCTTCGGTGGCATTACCACGGGGCTGACGAACGAACAGATCCACCGCAACGCGTTCGTGTACGATGTGGCACTGGACCAGTGGGCCGCGCTGCCCGATGTGCCGGACACCTTGGGCAAGATCGCGTCATCGGCCAGTGTGGTCGGTTCGGTGGCTTACGTCATCGGCGGCTACCACGTCTTCGATGGCGCTCCCTTCGAGCTCAGTTCCAACAAGGTGCATCGCCTGGACCTGCTCACCGATACCTGGCTGCCCGATGGCGCACCGGTGCCTGTGCCGATCGATGACCAGGTGCAGGCCGTGTGGCGCGATAGCCTGATCTACGTGATCACGGGTTGGAGCGACAACACGAACGTACCGAACGTGCAAGTGTACGATCCGGCGCTGGACGTGTGGAGCGCAGGAACGCCCGTGCCGAACACCAACCTGTACAAGGCCTTCGGTGCGAACGGAACGATCATCGGTGATACCATCTTCTATTTCGGCGGAGCAAGTACCGCTTCCAACTTCCCCGCACAGGACAGGCTGCGCAGGGGGGTGATCGACCCGCAGAACCCCACTAGCATCACGTGGCTGCCTGCCATCACCGGCGGGCTCGGTGCGCGCTACCGCCCGGCCTGTGTGGTGGTGGACGATGCTCCGCTGTGGGTCGGTGGTTCGTCCACAAGCTACAACTACGATGCACTGGCCTACAACGGCAGCGGGGTGGTGGAACCGGCGAACGCGATGCTGCACTGGAACGGCAGCGCGTTGGTGAACGCGGGCACCACGGACCCTCATGTGATGGATCTGCGCGGTGCGGGTGAGCTGGGCGATAACAGCTTCATCATCGCCGGTGGCATCGGTAACGCGCGAACGGTGTTGGACAGCGTGTGGTTGGTGACAGCGACCGGTGTGAGCGTCGATGAGGTGATGGAGCAGGGGCTCTTTGTGGCGCCGAACCCCACCAACGGAAGGTGCTTCATCACACTTCCACAGGGAGCGACGAACGCACCATACGTGGTCCGTGATGCGTTGGGGCGGTCGGTGCTGGCCGGCTCTGTGGAAGGCCTCGAACTGATCTTGGACCTGAGCGGACAGGCACCTGGGGCGTACATCCTGCACGTGGCCAACGAGGGTGCAGGGACCATTCAACGCGCGGTGGTCATAAGGGAGTAGCATGATCGCGACGGACATGTGATCCCGCTGTGATCATGCCGTGATCGGATACGGGGAGGTTTGCATCAACGCAAAACCCAACGATCATGCACCTACGAGAACACGTCCTTTCAGGAGCGGCAATGATGCTGTTCCCGCTGCTCGGCGCCGCGCAATGCGGCTTCAGCACGGTAAGCCAGGCAGGCACTGGCGCAACCACCGTTTACACATGTCCCGGTGATGGCAACCCGGACGCGATCACCGCCCAGAGCGAACACCTGGGCACGGCCATGTACGGTTATGCTGTCACCGACGGCAATGGCATCATTTTGGGCTTTCCTCCCACGGCCACGGTGGATGTGGAAGGCGCAGGCTCAGGCGATTGCCGGATCTATGGCTTCAGTTACACCGGTACGATCATCGCATCGGTGGGTGACGACATCACCTTGGTGGACATCGCATCAGGGTGCTGCATCCTGAGCAGCAACTACATCCTCACCGTGCGCGACATGCCCGATGGCGGCATGGTGAACAGCAATGGCGCCACCACGGTGTACACCTGCCCCGGCGACGGCAATGCCGATGTGGTGATGGCGGCCAACAGCAGCATGAGCACAAGCCAGTACCGCTACGTGGTCACGGATGCGGTCGGCATCATCGTGGGTCTGCCACCGGGCAATATGGTGGACGTGGAAGGCGCCGGCCCCGGTAACTGCCGGATCTACGGCCTTAGCTACACAGGCAACTTCACCGCAGGCGTGGGTATGGATGTGACCATGGCGATGTTCAGCGACGACTGCTTCGATCTGAGCGACAACTACATCCTCACGGTGCGCGACATGCCCGATGGCGGCATGGTGAACAGCAATGGCGCCACCACGGTGTACACCTGCCCCGGCGACGGCAATGCCGATGTGGTGATGGCGGCCAACAGCAGCATGAGCACAAG
>JBGTAJ010000192.1:0-43240 GCA_041749915.1 Flavobacteriales bacterium | reverse complement strand
TTAACGGTGGGTTAACAAAGTAGCCCCACTGCCTAACAGATCGTTAACGCGGAGCCAAGGACCGGGTAACACCTGTGCGGGACCTTTGCAGCGCGAAAGGCCATACAGGTCTTCGCATCTGCGATGTACCGGATCATTACTGTATTCCTTGCACTCATCCTGGCCGGCGCACTGCTGGCCCAGAAGGGGACCATCACTGGCACCATCACGGCCAATGAGGGTGGAAAAGTGCAGCCCATGCCCTTCGTGAACGTGGCCCTGAAGGGCACCAACACCGGGGGCACCACGGACCTCGATGGCAAGTACAGCTTCCAGGCGGAGCCCGGCGCGCATGTGCTGGTGGTGAGCTTCGTGGGATACGAGCCGGTGGAACGGCCGGTGACGGTCTCGGCAGGAAGCTCCGTTACCGTCGATATCCTCATGGAGAGCGAAGGGATCGACATCAAGGAATTCGAGGTGGTCACCACCATGGACCGCGAGCGCGAATCGGCACAGCTCATGGAACGCAAACAGTCCGTTGCCCTCGTACAGAGCATCGGCGCACAGGAACTGAAGAAAAAGGGCGCCAGTGATGTCGCCGAGGGCCTCCAGAAGGTGGTCGGTCTCAGCACCGTCGGTGGCCGTTACCTGGTCGTACGTGGCCTGAGCGACCGATACAATTCGGCATACCTCAATGGCCTCCCGCTCCCCTCTCCCGACCCGGACATGAAGGTACCGCCCTTGGATATCCTGCCCACGGATGTGGTGGAGAGCATCTCCGTGACCAAGGCCTTCACTCCGGACCTGTATGGTGATTTCTCCGGTGGTGCTGTGAACATCGCGACGAAACGGGCCACCGGTGAGAACATCCTGAAGGTGAGCCTAGGAGGGGGACTGAACACACGCAGCACCTTCCAGGAACAACGTTCCTACAACGGCGGTGGCAGCGACTTCTGGGGGCGTGATGATGGAACCCGGGCGGTGCCTCCCGGCGTGCTTTCGCAGGGTGTGAACGTAGGTGGCGAGAGCCTCCCGTTCGCCGTGAACTTCAACCCCACCAGCAGCAAGGCTTCACCGGACCTCAATTTCGGGATCTTCGGCGGGACCAGCTTCAAACTTTCCGAATCCATCAAGCTGAACGTCCTGGCGACGGCGAACTACCGCAACGAGAACCGGTATCGCGCAGGGAAGGTCCGCATCATCAACACGAGCAACACGGCGCTCATCGACTACGACTCGGAGAGCTGGCAGTTCAACACGCAGTCCTCGGCTTTGGCTTCTCTTTCCTTGGACCTGGGACGGAACCACACGATCGGGTTCACCAGCCTCTACATGAACCTCTCCTCCGATGAGCACCGGATCACCTACGGCGATCACTTCGACTACAACGACAAGGTCTATGCCCGGCGCTATACGTTCCGGCAGAACACCTTGATCACCAATCAGGTATCGGGACGGCATGCCTTCGGCATCAAGGACCGACTGGTGGTGGATTGGAGCGGGTCCATGAGCACGGCGGATGCGGCGGAACCGGACCGCAGACAGCTGGTGTACCTCTACCAGCCTGGAGCCAGCGAGAACGCATACCGCTTCAATGCCATCGACCGCTTGGAGAACCATCGCTGGTACAGCGACCTTCAGGAGGAAGAGACCGCCGCACGCGCTGGTCTGAGCTATCGCCTTCTGCAGCGCGAGACCGCGGAGGGCATCAGCCCCGTGCTGGTGATGCGTACCGGCGCCCAACTGAAGCGCAAGGACCGCAACTTCGGCTATGACATCTTCGCTTACAGCCTGCAGACCATCAATGCCAACAATCCAGGCGGCGTCGCACTGAACGCCCCGGACGACTATCTGGACAATGACGCTTACCAGGCCGACGAGTTCAACATCGCCAACCTGAGCGGACCCGAGGCAGACCACACCATCCAGCAGGACATTACGGCCGGATACCTGGACGCTGAATACGATGTGGTCCCCGCCAAAGTGAAAGTGATGGGTGGTCTCCGCGTGGAACAGGGCGAACAGCAGATCCGCTACCGGAAGCAGAGCGATTCATTCTACCAGGCACCACGCTTGGCCAGCATCTCCTCGGTGGACGTGCTTCCTTATGCATCACTGAAGGTGGACCTGACGACCAAGAACGTCCTGCGTGCCAGTGCGAGCAAGACGATCAGCCGACCAGGGTTCCGCGAAATGGCCCCCTTCGAATACACGGAGTTCTTCGCCGGCACCAAGAACGTGGGCAACCCTGATCTCCAGAACGGCGAGAACTACAACGCGGACCTCCGCTATGAGCGCTACCCCGCACCCGGTGAGCTGTTCGCCGTTGGTTTGTTCGGCAAACTGCTGGACAACACGATCGAGAAAGTGGCCATCGCTACCGCCAGCGGCCAACTGCAGTCCTTCCGCAATACGGGACGGGCGCAGGTGGCCGGCATCGAGGTGGAGGCCGTCAAGAACCTCGGAGCCCTCTTGGGCACTGATAGCGCCATCTGGAACGCGCTCAGCTTCGGCCTGAACGCAGCCCTGCTCTATTCCGAACTGACCATCAACAAGGACCAGGGACCCACCACGGGGGCCGCAGTTGTCCTGACCAACGAGTCCCGGCCCATGCAGGGAGCATCACCCTACCTGCTCAACCTCGACCTGAGCTACGAGCGCACGTTCTCACCGGAGTTCAAGGGTACCTTCACCGTGGCTTACAACGTGTATGGACCACGCGTCTTTGCGGCCGGTGCCAATGGCCTGGGAGACCAGTATGAACTACCTGTGAACACGCTCAACCTCATCTTCCGTGGGGAGATCGGCAAGCGTTGGCAGGCCAACCTGAACATCCGAAACATCTTGGATGCACGCTATCGCATCGAACAGGAGACCCCGAACGGTTCGTCCTTGATCAATGATTTCAGGGTGGGAATGAGCGTTGGTGCAGGGATCGGCTATCGCATCCTGTGACCAGGGGTGGTGGCCGGATCGCCGCTGCTATCCGCAGATCTCCGTGTACCGGTCGAAGGCTTCCGCCTTCGACCGGTACTTGCTTGGGGATGTCCGATCTCCATCCACGATCGGATCTAACACAGGACCACCATTCGTTAACGTAAACATAAGGTGAGGAAAATGCCATTTTAAGGTGACGCCCGGACCTTTGTTGCCATAGAAAAACGAACCAAGCGTTGACCATGAACCTGAACCCCAAGACCCTGCCGAAGAGCTTGCTCCTTGTCGCACTGACCGCATTGTTCGCAGCCCCACTGACCTCCTGCAGCAAAAAAGAGGGATGCACCGATCCATCAGCGATCAACTACGATGCTGATGCCGACAAGGATTGCTGCTGCGAATACGCCACACCGGCAGCCGATCCCACCACGGTGATCAACGGTGTCACGTACACCATCCTGTCCGGCAACGTCAGCACCGGTCGTACCCTGACCTCGGACCGACCCTGGTTGATCTCCGGCGGTCTGTTCGTGACCAACGGTGCCACCCTCACCATCCAGGAGGGAACCCGGATCTACGCCGCTGACGATGCCACCACGCCGTTCCTGAGCATCCAGCGTGGTGCCCGCATCAATGCCGTGGGCACAGCCAACGCACCCATCGTGTTCACCACCATCAAGACCATCACCGGTGGTGCCGATCGCGGGGATTGGGGCGGGATCGTTCTCAACGGCTACGCTCCCATCAACATCTGTGGAACGGCTGATTGCACCGCAGAGGGCGAAGGTGGTTCCGGCGTGTACGGCGGAACGGACCCCAACGACAACAGCGGTACCATGAAGTTCGTACGGGTGGAATATGCCGGCAAGATCCTCGGCACGGACAACGAACTGAACGGGTTCTCCTTCAACGGTGTCGGCGCGCAAACGGTGCTCGAGCACCTTCAGGCCTACAAGGGCAGCGACGACGGTTTCGAGTTCTTCGGTGGTACCGTGAACCTGAAATGGGCGGTTTCCACAGGCAACAGCGATGACAGCTTCGACTGGACACACGGATGGCGCGGGAAGGGCCAGTTCTGGGTGGTGCAGCAGGATGCCGTGACCGGTGACAACGGCATGGAGTGCGACAACTGGGAGACCAACTACACCGTCACTCCCTTCAGCGAGCCCATGATCAGCAACTTCACGCTGGTCGGTGCCGATGATGGATCCCCCAACCACGGCATGCGTCTGCGCCACGGCACCAAGGGCAAGCTCTGGAACGGCCTGGTGACCGGCTTCACCCAGGGCGTGCGTGTAGGTAGCGAGTGCGATGCCTATGTGGCCGACGGTTCACTTTTCGTGAAGAACAGTGCGATCTACTCCAACGCCACCAACTTCAACAACGCCGGAACGATCGAGACCGACCCGACCAACAGCGTGGCTGGTCCCTCACTGACCGGTTTCGTGGGAACCGATGCAGCTGGTGCCGTTGATCCCTCGACCGTGGATGCCTGGTTCTCCAGCGTGTCCTACAAGGGTGCTGTTCCTGCCTCGGACGATTGGACCACTGGTTGGACCTTGTCCCTTTGATCGAAAACTGAGTCCGGTACATCGCAACTGACCCGCTCGGTAAAGGAGAGGCCTCGCGCAAGCGGGGCCTCTCTGCGTTCACCCCCACAGGCTCCTGCGATCAGCGGAACAGGGCAAGCACCGCTGCATAACGCAGGGCCTTGCCCAGGAGCATGAACAATGCGGTCGAGAGCACGTGCGTTCGGCCCAGGCCCAGGGCGATGGCAATGGGGTCACCGACGATCGGCAACCAGCACAACCAGGCCGCCCAGGCCCCATGACGCTCCAGCCGAACACGCCAGGCCCGTGCTTTCGCCGGATCCGTGCGCAACCATCGGGCGATGCGGTCCGGATCACCCAGCCGGCCCAAGCCATAGGAGCTCATCCCCCCCAGCCAATTGCCCAGGCTGGCGACCACCCAAAGCTCCGGGGTGCCCCAAGGCCCCACGGTCATGGACAGGAGCACGAACTCCGAACTGAAGGGGAGGATGGTCGCCGCCAGGAAGGACGCCAGGAACAAGCCCAGCAACCCCATCTCCAGCCACCATTCCCCCAGTTCCATAGCGATCAGCGCCAGATCGGCGTGCCCCAAAGGTACCGGCGCCACGTTCGGCATAGGTTTTGGTTCTAGCTTGCGCAGGAACCTGCTGACCATGCGTGCCCTTCTGCTCCTCTCCACCCTACTGCTAGGCCTGACCACCGTCGCCCAGCGGGAGCCCCGTCAACGCCGCACCGCCACGCTGGGTGGCGGTCTGGAGGTGGGCATACCGCGCGGTGCGTTCAATGACAGCCTGGACAAGAACATCGTGGGCTTCAGCGCCAACTTCACAGTCCCCATGCGTCTCCTGCCCTTCGACCTGGGCTTTGACTATTCCTATGGCACGTTGGCCAGCGAAAGCCGGGAAGTGCAGATCCAGGAAGAACTGCTCACTGCCACCACCGGCAACATGAGCGTCCGCAGTACTGTGATGGGCTACCATGGGCTCCTGAGGTTCAAACCACTGAACGGGATGGTGATGCCCTACATCGAAGGCATGGCCGGTGCACGTCACTTCGCCACGCGTACGACCATCGAGGTGGACGGCATCGATGATCCCTTGCGCGAGGAGCGCAACGAAACAGCGCTCTCCTGGAGCACAGGCTGGGCGGTGGGCTTGCAGATCGCACCGTCCCGGGCATTCTACGTGGAAGGTCGGGTGGAGCGGCTCACCGGTAGCGAGGTGTCCTACGTGGATCCACGTTCCCTGGCGATCACGGACGACGGGAACATCTCCTACGACACGCGGAGCTCCCGGACCCATGTGCTGAACATCCACCTCGGCATCGGCCTCCGGTTCTAAGGTCATTCGTCGGACCGGCTGTTGGTAACCTTTGCGTAACACCTCAAGGCTTTCCGGGGTGATACGGTCCTTTTGGCTGTAAACTTGTGCCGTTATCCACGGCAACTTCGTACGCAGACCACATTGGACGGGCAAAAACGTATCCAGAGCGCGCTCATATCCGTGTTCCACAAGGACGGGCTCGAACCCGTCGTCCGTGAACTCGACCGGCTGGGCGTCCACCTTTATTCCACCGGCGGCACGCAGACCTTCATCGAAGGACTCGGGCTGGCCGTGACCCCCGTGGAGGACCTCACCTCCTACCCAAGCATCCTGGGAGGGCGGGTGAAAACACTGCATCCCAAGGTCTTTGGGGGCATCCTGGGCCGGCGTGACCTGGACAGCGATGTGGCCCAGTTGGAGGAATACGACATCCCCCCCATCGATCTGGTGATCGTGGACCTGTATCCTTTCGAGGCCACGGAGGCGGCTGGAGGAACGGAGGTCGACGTGATCGAGAAGATCGACATCGGCGGCATCAGCCTGATCCGCGCAGCGGCCAAGAACCATGGCGACGTGGTGATCGTGCCCTCCATGGCCCACTACGCTGAACTGTTGCGTCTGTTGACGGAACAGGACGGAAACACCACCCTGGCCCAGCGCAAGGCCTTCGGCTCGGCCGCCTTTGCGGTCAGTTCCCATTACGATGGCGCCATCTACAACTGGTTCAGCCGAGGCAGCGGAGATCTGCGCCTGAGCGCTGGTCCCACCCAGGTGCTGCGCTACGGCGAGAACCCCCACCAGAAAGGGGCCTTCCATGGCGACCTGAACGGCATGTTCGCCCAGCTCAACGGCAAGGAGCTGAGCTACAACAACCTCCTGGACCTGGATGCCGCCGTGGAACTGATCGACGACCTGGCCACCCTGCCTGGTGTACCGTTCGCCATCCTGAAGCACAACAACGCCTGTGGTGCGGCCGTGCGACCTACTGTGAAGGAAGCATGGGACGCCGCGTTGGCCGGCGACCCTGTGAGCGCCTTCGGAGGCGTATTGATCACCACGGCACGCATCGACAAGGCCACGGCCGAAGCGATCGCCCCCCTGTTCTTCGAGATCATCGCCGCGCCCGGCTACGATGCGGATGCCTTGCAGGTGCTGATGAAGAAGAAGAACCGAATGATCCTGGAACGCAGGCCGGCCGCGCGCTCACACATGAAGGTGCGCACCGCACTGAACGGCATCCTGACCGAGGAGGCTGATCGGGTGGTGGCCAATACCGGCACCATGCACACGGCGACGACCAAGGCACCGACCCCCGAAGAGGTGGCGGCCATGGTGTTCGCCACCATCCTGGTGAAACACACCAAGAGCAACGCCATCGTATTGGCCCGCAACAACCAGCTCCTGGCCAGCGGTACCGGCCAGACCAGCCGGGTGGACGCCTTGGAGCAGGCCATCGCCAAGGCCGGAAAGTTCAACTTCGACCTTAACGGGGCCGTGATGGCCAGTGACGCCTTCTTCCCATTCCCCGATTGCGTGGAGATCGCCCACAAGGCGGGGATCACCGCAGTGGTGCATCCGGGGGGCAGCATCCGTGACCAGGACAGCATCGACTACTGCAACGCACACGGCATGGCCATGTGCATCACCGGCAACCGCCATTTCAAACACTGATCGAACCGACCATGAGCTGGTTCAACTTCTTCACCCAGGAGATCGCCATCGATCTTGGCACGGCGAACACGCTGATCATCCACAACGACAAGGTCGTGGTGGACGAGCCGAGCATCGTCGCCATCGACCGCACCACGGGCAAGGTCATCGCTGTGGGCCGACAGGCCCAGCAGATGCATGGCAAGACCCACGAGAACATCAAGACCATCCGCCCGTTGCGCGATGGCGTGATCGCCGACTTCAAGGCCGCGGAGGACATGATCAAGGGCATGATCCGCATGATCAAGCCCGGTCGGCAGCTCTTCACCCCCAACCTGCGCATGGTGATCTGCATCCCCAGCGGGATAACCGAGGTGGAGAAGCGCGCGGTGAAGGACAGTAGCGAACATGCTGGCGCCAAGGAGGTGTACCTCATCCATGAGCCCATGGCCGCGGCCATCGGGATCGGTATCGATGTGGAAGAACCCATGGGCAACATGATCATCGACATCGGCGGAGGTACGAGCGAGATCGCCGTGATCGCGTTGGGTGGGATCGTGTGCGACAAGAATATCCGCGTGGCCGGTGACGAGTTCACCAACGACATCGAGGAATACATGCGGCGCCAGCACAACATCCTGGTGGGTGAGCGTACGGCCGAGCAGATCAAGATCGAAGTGGGGGCCGCCATGACCGAGCTCGATAATCCGCCACCCGACTACGCGGTGCGTGGTCGTGACCTGATGACGGGCATCCCCAAGGAGATCACCGTCACCTACAGCGAGATCGCCCAGGCCCTGGACAAGAGCATCAGCAAGATCGAGGAGGCCATCCTCAGCGCCCTGGAGGCCACCCCGCCCGAACTCAGCGCCGACATCTACAAGACGGGCATTTATCTGGCCGGTGGCGGCGCCCTCTTGCGCGGGTTGGACAAGCGGATCAGCATCAAGACCAAACTGCCGGTGCATGTGAGTGAGGACCCGCTGCGCGCCGTGGCCCGCGGTACCGGTATCGCCCTGAAGAACATTGATCGTTTCCAGTTCTTGATGCGGGAGTAGGGGCGCATGATCATGCGCCCCTACCCCGCATTGCCATACCGGTGATGCAACGGCCCAATGCGCGACCTCTTCCGCTTCCTCTACCGCATCCGGAACACATTGGTGTTCCTGCTCCTGCTCGCCTTCTCCCTCGTCCTGCTGGCCAACGGGAACGTGCATCACCGTTCTGCCGCCATCAGCTCCAGCAACGCCACCGTGGCCACCATCTATGGCTGGCGTAAGGAGATCACCGACTACGCCAACCTCAAGGAGGTGAACCGCCGATTGGCGGAGGAGAACGCGGACTGGCGTAACCGCCACAGCAGCTCCTACGCCCCCGTTGAAGACCTCTTCGTGCGGATCAACGACACCATCCGTCGCCAGGAATACAGTGTGTTGACGGCCAAGGTGGTGAACAGCACCTGGCATAAACAGAAGAATTTCCTGACGCTGAACAAGGGAGCCATCGCAGGCGTCCACGCGGACATGGGAGTGATCGGCAGCGCTGGCATTGTGGGTGTGGTGCGTGCCGTAAGCCCCCACTATGCGTCCGTGATCAGTGTGCTGAGCCCGGATATCAAGACCAGTGTTCAACTGCGGCGCACGGGCCATTTCGGCTTGCTCTTCTGGGATACGAACGCCCCCCGCACGGCCTCGGTCATCGACATCGCCAAACATGCCAGGGTGCAGTTGGGTGATACGGTGGAAACCCGCGGCGGTGATCGAACGTTCCCCGCCGGTGTGCCCGTGGGCATTGTGACCGAGGTGAACGCTCAGCCGGGCAGCAATTATCACGAGATCATCATCGAACTGGCGGAGGACATGACCCGTTCCGGTTTCGTCTATGTGGTGAAGGACCTCCAACGGGCGGAGCGCGATTCGTTGGAAAAAGCACATCAGCTCCCATGATCACCACCATCGGGGCCAACCTCCTGCGTTTCATGGTGCTGGTGCTCCTGCAGGTACTGGTGTTGGACCATTTGGATGTGGCCAATGGCTACATGGTGCCCTACCTCTACGTACTGTTCCTGCTGATGCTCCCGTTCGAGCTGCCGGAATGGATCACCCTGCCGATCGGCGCCTTCACCGGGCTGGTGCTGGACACCTTCAGCAGCACCCCTGGCATGCACATGAGCGCCTGTGTGGTGATGATGTTCGCCCGCATCCACCTGCTGCGCCTGCTGGCACCGCGGGAGGGCTATGAATACGGCATGCGTCCCACCATCCCCGGCATGGGGATCACCTGGTTCATCACCTATGCAGGCGTGCTCATCCTGGTGCATCACCTCTGGCTCTTTTTCGTGGAACTGTTCCGCTTCGAGCGCTTCTTCGGCACCTTCTTCCGCGCCGTTCTCAGTGGGGCCTTCACCCTGGTGCTGGTCCTCCTGGCCCAGTTCCTCACCTCACGGCCCAGCCGCGACCGGTCATGAACTTCGAGTCGCGGAAATACGTCCTGATCGCCGCGGTGATCTTCATCAGCAGCGTATTCATCCTGCGCCTGTTCTGGATCCAGGTGGTGGACCCCAAGTGGAAGGCCGAGGCCGCGAACATGGCCGAACGCAAGGTGACTGTCTACCCCTCCCGCGGCCTGATCTATGACCGACATGAACAGCTCCTGGTGGCCAACACCCCGGTCTATGACCTGATGATGGTGCCCAAGGAGGTGCTGGCCTTTGACACGGCCGCGTTCTCCGAACTGATCGGTGTCTCCGTCCCCGACCTGCGGGAACGCATCCGCACGGCCAGCTCCTATTCGCGCCACAAGCCCAGCGTGATCGAGAAGCAGATCCCCGCCGATCAGTTCGCGGGTATCAGCGTCCACCTGCACAAGTATCCCGGCTTCTATGGCCAAAGCCGCACCCTGCGTACCTATCCGCCGCATGCCGCTGCACACCTGCTGGGCTACCTCAGTGAGGTGAGCCCCGCCAAGGTGGAGAAGGACCCCTACTACAGGGCCGGTGACGTGGTCGGGGTGGGCGGTCTGGAATCATACTACGAGGAACAGCTGCGCGGGCGAAGGGGGGTGAGCTATGTGCTGGTGGACGTGCACAACAACGTGAAAGGCCCCTTCAAGGATGGGATCTACGATACGCTTGCCGTGGAGGGCAAGGACCTGTTCACCGGCATCGACCTGGACATGCAGCTGCTGGGCGAACGGCTGATGGTGAACAAGAAGGGCAGCATCGTGGCCCTGGACCCGAAGACCGGGGAGGTGCTCTGCCTGGTGAGCAGCCCCACCTACGACCCCGAACTGTTGGTGGGCCGTGTGCGCAATACGAACTACGGCGTGCTTCAGCGCGACCCCATCAAACCGCTCTTCGACCGGGCCTTACAGGCGCAGTACCCCCCGGGCTCCATCTTCAAGATCGTGCAATCGCTGATCGCCCTGGAGACGGGCGTCATCCAACAGAACACCGGGTTCCCCTGTGCCAAGAACCTGGTGGGCTGCCACAACCACCCCACCGCAACGGACATCGAGAAGGCCATCCAGTTCTCCTGCAACCCCTATTTCTACCAGGTGTTCAAACGCCTGGTGGAGCGAGATGCCGATCCGAACCGCTTCCGCGATGCCGCCCTGGGCCTTGGCGATTGGGAAGAACGCATGAAGCTCTTCGGCATGGGCCAGCGGCCGGGCATCGACCTGCCCGCGGTGAAGGGGGGCAACCTGCCCGGTCCAGCTTACTACGACCGCAAATACGGCAAGGAACGCTGGGCGTTCAGCACCATCTATTCAGCAAGCATCGGCCAGGGCGAAGTGCTGGTGGCGCCCCTGCAGATGGCCAACCTGGCCGCGATCTTCGCCAACAAAGGCTGGTACTACGACCCCCACGTGGTGCGGGCGGTGGGGCATCCGGACAGCGTGCAGACGCGCTACATGGAAAGGCACCAGACACAGATCGACACCCGTTGGTACGACCTGATCCAGGAGGGTATGCGACGGGTGGTGCACGAACCCGGGGGGACGGCCAGACAGGCCCGCATACCGAACATCAACGTGTGCGGCAAGACCGGGACCGCCGAGAACCCGCACGGGCAGGACCATGCCGTGTTCATCGCTTTCGCCCCCATGGAGGATCCCAAGATCGCGATCGCGGTGTACGTGGAGAACTCCGGCTTCGGTGGTACCTGGGCCGCACCCATCGCCAGCCTGCTGATGGAACAGTACCTGACGGACACCATCACACGACCCGATGTGGTGGAACGCATGGTGAACGCCGACCTCATCGAGGCGGAGAAGAGCTACGTACGCAAACCCAAGAAACCACGTCGCCGATGAGCGCCAGGGAGAACGTAGCCGCCAACTTCGACCGGCCCATCCTGGTGCTGTACCTCCTGCTCATGTTCATGGGCTGGGCGAACATCTACTCAGCGGCGTATGACCCCACGCATCCCAGCATATTCGACCTCGAGAAGGAATACGGCAAACAGGCGGTTTGGATGGGGATCAGCTTCCTGCTGGGTGCCGGCATCCTGCTCATCCGGGGTGAGGTGTTCCGCGATGCGGCCAACGTGATCTATGCCTTCGTGCTGCTGTTGTTG
Organism: Flavobacteriales bacterium; assembly: GCA_041749915.1. GTDB lineage: Bacteria > Bacteroidota > Bacteroidia > Flavobacteriales_F > PHOS-HE28 > PHOS-HE28. The sequence continues at coordinate 31,225 of JBGTAJ010000192.1, read as the reverse complement.
GTGGCGGTGCTGCTCTTCGGGAAGGAGGTGAACGGCGCCAAGGCCTGGTTCGCCATCGGCGGCTTCGGCATCCAACCTGCGGAGTTCGCCAAGTTCGCCACGGCCTTGGCCCTCTCCCGCTACCTCAGCGGGCTGAAGGCCTTGGTGGACGTACGGTCCCGTGTCATCAGTGCCGCGATCATCCTGTCGCCGGTGGCGCTCATCATGCTCCAGCCCGATACCGGTACGGCACTCGTCTCAGGTGCGTTCATCCTCGTGCTCTACCGCGAAGGGCTATCGGGCAACGTGCTGCTCCTGGCGATCCTGGCCGCGATCCTCTCCGTACTGTCGCTCATCTTCAAGGAATCCACCTTCGACCTCCCGTTCACCGATCGGGTGATCGGGGGCCAGTACTTCCTCATGATCGTGATCATCGTGGTGGCGCTGCTCGCCTGGCTATTCGTGCACAACCTGGTGCTGAAGCGTCTGCGCAGGCGGTTCTACGGCTACATCATCCTGGGTTCACTGGCATCCGTGTTCTTCATCGGCAGCGTGGATTATGCGTTCGAGAAGGTGCTGGCCAGCCACCAGCGCGACCGCATCCTGGTGATGCTGGGACAGATGGAGGATCCCCAGGGCCTGGGCTACAACGTGAAACAAAGCCAGACCGCCATCGGAAGCGGAGGCTTCGCCGGCAAAGGATACCTGGAAGGCACGCTCACGAAATTCAAGTACGTACCCATGCAGAGCACCGACTTCATCTTCTGCACCGTGGGAGAGGAATGGGGCTTCCTGGGGACCACTTTCGTCGTACTGACCCTCACCGTTCTTATTCTACGCATCCTGCAGATCAGCGACAGGCAACGATCCAAATTCACGCGGATCTACGCCTACTGTGTGGCCAGCATCTTCTTCCTGCACCTGATGATCAATGTGGGCATGACAATCGGCCTGGCACCGGTCATCGGCATCCCGCTGCCCTTCTTCAGTTATGGCGGCAGCAGCATGATGGGCTTCACCATCCTGCTGGGCATCCTGCTGCGACTGGATGCCGAGCGGTTGAGCCAACTGCGTTGAGGCGGGCTTCAAGTCAGAACACCCGAACATTTATACACGCGTAGAACTGGCCGCCTGGCCTGTTCGAACCAACTGGTCGTAATGGACCCAGAGGACCGGAACGCCCCCCGTAGGCCTATCGCATTTCTGCATGGCCATGTCACGGATGACCCTCACCAAGACCCTGAACAAGAACGCCGGCCCAACGGACCGGCGTTCGACAGGGCCATGAGACCCAATGATCAGTAGTACAAACTACGGTTGTCCTTTACGCCCATTGCTTCGCGCAGGGCGTTGAACACGCCGTTGTCGACACGTCCCTGCGCACGCTGCAGCAGGCTGGACTTTTCCGCGCTCAGGTCGGTGGCCTCACCGGCGGGGGTCTTGTTCGTCATGCTCACCACGTACACGGCGTTCTCCCCTTTCAAGGGAACGCTGGTCTGGCCGTTCTCCAAGGCGAAGAGACGACCCACCACTTCGAACTCGCTGTAGCCGCCGGGGATGCTGAAGCTGTTGAAGAGCATGTCCGTTGCGGACTGCACACTTCCGCCCAGTTCCGTGGCCAGTGCGTTCAGATCGGTCTTGCCCTGCATCTTGGCGATGTACGCTTCGGCCTTCATGGCCTTGGCCGCTTCCTTGGTGAACAGCTCACGCACATCCTCCAACGCAGGCACACCCTCTTTACGGATGCCCGTCAACAGTGCCACCACGTAGTTGTCACCAGCCTCCAGAGGCTCGCTCACCTGATCCAATTCAGCGCGGTTCACCCAGCTGATGGTGCTGTTGGGTTCCTGCAGGCCACTGACGAAGCGCTGGTCCGGACGAAGCTCCTCAACAGCGGTCAGCTGAAGGCCGGCCTCTTCGGCAGCGGCCTTCATGGCCTCCTCGGTCTTGTTCCGGAGCGAGAAGTCGTTGGCCTTCTTGTACACCTCCTTGAAGGTGGCCGGCGATGGCTTCATGGTGCGCTGCAGGCTCACCACACGGCGCTCCTGGCGTGTGCGCTGCCCCAGCACTTCCACGATGTGGAAACCATAGCTTGTCTTCGCGATCGTGATCGCACCCACCTTCTCGTCGAAACTGGCAGCAGTGAATTCGGGCACCATGCGCTGCTTGTCGAACCACTCGTACACACCTCCAGTGCTCACGCTTCCGGGATCGTTACTGAACTTGGTCACCAGGTCCTCGAACTTGCTGCGGTCCTTCTTCACCACGGCCAGCAGACTGTCCGCGAGCTGCTTCTGTACGTCCTCGCTCTTGCCTTCCTGGGTGCTCAGCAGGATGTGACGCACACGGGCCTCGGGCACATCAGCGAGCTCCTTCACCTTCACCAGTTTCCAGGTCTCCCCTTCCGAGAAGGGACCCACCACGTCGCCCACGGCTGCGTTCACGATCAGGGAATCGTTCAACTTGTCCGCCGAGCCTTCGGTGTAGGGCGCCTTGTTGTAGGTGCGGTCGTCACTGTTCGCGATCACGAAGAGTGAATCGTTCGTTGTGCTCAACAGGTCCTCGCGGAGCCCGGCCAGCTCGGCCAGGATCTGCTGACGGTCGGCCTCGCTGGCCTGAACGGGGAACAGCACGTAGGAGAATTTGCGGGACGGCTTCTGTTTGTACTTGAGCTCGCTCTTGTGCTCATCGTAGAATCGACGCAGGTCATTGTCGCCCACCGTGTAGAGGCTGTCGGCCTCGGAATCATAGCGCTTGGCCACGAAGCTGAACGAGGCTTTCAAGTTCTTGCCCTCGTGGTCATCACGCGCCTGGGCCGTGTTCACGAATACGCTCTTCTTCACCAGCGTGGTGTACTTGGCATACAAGCGGTTCTCCGTGATCCGACGCTTCTGGATCTCGTGGTAGACCGGTGCGTTCAGCTGCACGTTGGTGAAGTATTGCTGCAGGGCTTCCTTGTTCGGCTGGCCGTCCGGACCCTGGAAATTGGGCTGGCTGCGGAAGTCCGGAAGGATGTTGTTCCCAAAACGGATGTCGTCGTATTCCGACTTTGTGAGTGCGAAGCCGGCATCCAGGACCTGGCCCAGCATCACCTTCTCCTTGACCATCTCGTTCCAGACGCTGTTGCGCACCTGCTCGGTCATCTGGGCGTTCACCTGCTGACCGAAGTCGTTGCGGTAGCTCTCGATCTCATCGCTTACGCGTTTCTCGAAGTCCATCACGCCGATCTCCTCGCCGCCGACCTCGCCCAGCACCGCGTCCTGCCGACCGCTGCCACGACCGGAGAACAGGTCCGTAAGGATGAACGCCGCCATGGCGCCGCCAACGATCACCAGGAGCAGTCCGCTTCGCTCGCGGATCTTACCAATTACTGCCATTTGCCTTGGGGGAATAGGGGTGCAAATATAGGATCCGGCCCGGTACGCGGGGGATGGACCGCATCAAACCGTGCAAACACTACGCTATCAGGGCCTTGCGAGCATCATTCCGGGAGGAATCCGGACTCCTGGTCCAGGACGTCGAGCCGCACCAGGTCGATGCGGCCATGCTCCACTTGGGCCACCGTGAAGCGGAAGGGACCCAGATCGATGACCTGGCCTTGGTCAGGCATTTCGCCCGTGCTGTGCATGATGTAACCGGCCAGGGTGTCGTACTCCTCGCTCTCGGGAATGGCCAGAAGGTGGGTCTCGCGCAGATGCGGGACCTCCACCCGAGCGCTGAACAGGAACTCGTTGGGCCCCAAGCGCTCCTGGACGTCCTCAGGGGTATCGTGCTCATCCTCGATGTCGCCCACGATGGTCTCCACCACATCTTCCATGGTCACCATGCCGGCGGTGCCTCCGAACTCATCCACCACCACGGCCACATGGTTCCGCTGTTTGATGAACAGCTGGAGCACCTCGTCCGCAGGCATGGTGCCCGGTATGAAGTTCACGGGACGCATCACCGCCTTGATGCTCTTGGGGTGCCGGAACAGTTCGTATCCGTGCACGTACCCGATGATGTTGTCGATGCTGTCCTTGTAGGTGAGCAGTTTGCTCATGCCTGTGCTGACGAACAAGGCGTGCAGTTCCTGCACGGTGTCCTCCACATCGATCGCTTCGATCTCCGCGCGCGGCACCATGAGCTCACGCACCTTGATGTTGCTCAGTTCCAGTGTGTTGCGGAAGTACTCCACCTCCGCATCCATGTCCGTGCGCTTGTTGCCATCGGCGCTCACCTCCTTGAGGAACTCATCCAGGTCGATGCGACCGAAGACCAATTGGGCATTGGCGCTCTTCACACCGAAGAGGCGGAGGACCACGGTACTGATCCCGGTCATGAACATCATCGGGGCCCAAAGCACCACGTACAGTACCTGGAGCGGAATGGTGAAGTAGCTGATCGCCCCGTTGGGGTCGAGCCGGAACAGGGTCTTGGGCAGGAACTCGGCCAGGACCAGGATGACCAGAGTGCTCAGGAGCGTCTGCCCCACCAGCACGAAGCCCTCTCCCATGCCGAAGGTGCGCAACCAGGGTTCCAGCAGGCTGGCCATGGCGATGCCATAGAGCACCAAGGCGATGTTGTTCCCGACCAGCAATGCTCCGATGACCCGCTCAGGGCGCTTGAGCAGGGTGCTGAGGAGGCGCGCCCAAATGGCGCCCCGTTTCCGTTCCAGCTCGATATACAGCTTGTTGCTACTGAGGAACGCGATCTCCAAGCCCGAGCACAGCCCCGAGACCACGATGGAAACGATGATGATGATGAGATCGGACAGGCTAGGACCCACTGTGTACGCTGGCCTGTTCGGCCAGCGAGGGCGAAGATAACCTGCTGCGGATCAGGACGACCTCTTGGTGGCCTCCATGGCCTCCAGGCGTTTGCGGGTGAACTTCCGGAAGAAGTACATGGCCAGCGCCACCGCCGGGAACACCCACCACTGCAGGCCCGCCTGTACCCCGTCCTGCACGGTGACCCATGCCGCAGCGATGGCCGTACCGATGGCCACCGCCAGCCAGAAATGCTCCATGAAACGGGCCAGCTTGTTCATTGTGCGGCCAAGGTATCATCGGAAGCGATACGGAGCGTTCCCGTGATCCGCCGCACGCTGTACTTGCTGAAATCCTCGGCGGCCACCAGTCCCTGGCCATGGATCACATCACCACCGCGCTGGATACGCACCGCCTTGTCCGTGAAGATCTTCGCACTGTCCTGGTACCAGATCACCTCCTCGGTCTCCAGTCGCTCGCCCTTGGTGTTGACGAACACCACCTGCTCGTAGGCTTCCATGCGTTTCTGCCCGGGCAGGATCACTCCGCGGCGCGCGGTAAGGACACTCCCTTCCGCCCCGGCACTGTCGAAGAACACCAGTTCCAAGCCTTCCGTGATCTCGGTCCGCTTGGGCTCCAACGCCCACTCAGCGATCCGGCCTGCACGCAGCCGGTAACGGACGCGGCCCGAATCGGTGTAGATGTATTCGGCCTGTTGCGTGACACGGTCAGGAGATCCCTGGCCCATGTCGATCGCGGCCACATTGTCCAGATCATTGCTGCAGGAAACAAGCATTCCCGCCACCAGGGCGGGAATGCTCCACTGCTTGATCGCTGACCGTAGGGCCACTGCTGCTATTTGCGCGTGCGCACCGTGGTGGTCTCGCCCAGGCCACCGCAGGCCACAGTGACGGACTTACCATCGGTGAGCTGGTAGAAGAACGCCTCCTGCTGCGTGGGGAAGCGGGCTGACATGGACCCCATCCGGTCGCCGGCCTTGTCGGCCACGCTGGGGTCGAGGCTGCGCGCGCGCTGGTAGTAGTCGTAGGCCAGCCAGTAGGCTCCCCAGGAGTCCGGAGCTTCGCAGCTACCGCCCTGTGCGGCGATGGCATTCCCGATCAGGATGAGCGCTTCGCCGTTCTTGGGCTCCACCTGCAACACCTGGTTGGCATAGCTGCGCGCCTGGGCATGGCTGCCGCTGGCGCTGGCCACCTGGCCGGCCTTCAGCAGGTACTTCACTTTGTCGCTGCAGCCACTGCAAAGGTCCACGGCCTCCTTCATGTACTTCAGGGCACCTGCCATGTCACCCTGCTTGGCCTTGTATAGGCCCAGGCTGTAGGCGCTTTCACTGGTGGGGTTCGCCCGGTGCACATCCTCCGCGATGGTCAGGTAGACCTTCTCGTCCGTGCAGTCCTTGCCGTTGAGGACCTTCAACAGGCGGTTCTTCATGTCCATGTCGTCCGGCTTGGCCTGGATCATCTCACCGGCGATGCGACCGATATCGGCGCAGTCCGCCACCTTGAAGAACAGGCTGTTGACCACATCACGGGCCTTGGTGTAATAATCGCGGCGCTCCTCCTTCAATCCTTCATCGGCCAGGTTGGCATCGATGTGCTCCATCACCATCACGTAGTCCTTCAGCATCTGGTCCTTCGTCGCCTCCCCTTTGCCGTACATGCAATTGAGCGCCTGGTAATACGCGCTCAGGGTGCCGGCTTCGCTCTTGGCGCCGCCCAGTTCGATGCTTTCCTTGAGGATCTCATACGCCTCTTTGCAGCGCTCCGGAGCATAGGTCAGCAGGTCATACCCTTTGCGACCCAGGACGTAGGCCCGCTCGCCGAAGTGGGTGATGCGCAGGTCGTATACCAGGGATAGGGAATCCACCAGCACCCCCTTGCGGATGGGGTCCTTCTCCTCCTCGATGAAGGTCGTCAGGATCTTCACACCGTTCTGGTAAACCCCTTTGCTGGAGGTGGGGCAGGTGTTCACCACTTCGCGCCAGGGGCCATAGGCATCCTTGATGCCGCCCTCCTGTTTCATGAACTCCTGGTAAAGCGAAAGGTTCTGCACGCACTTCACGCTATCCTCGGGGGTGTTGCCGTACTTGCTCTGTGCCTGTGCACCGGTCGTGAGGGCGATGGCTGCCACCATCCCCGCTCCATGGAGGAAGTTCTTCATTCGATCCTTCGTTTCTTGAACCATTGTTCTCTGATGTCGGGTGTGATGGAGATCCCGATGTAGACATCCGCAAATCGTTCCTTGATCAGGCCGTCCGCCAGGGTGCCTCGCTCGCCCAGTTCAGCGCCGAAGCTGATCCTGCTGCGGGTGGAACTCCCCATCACGGGAATGGACATTCCAAAGGACATGCCGAACTCGGAGAGCTGGGTCTCGTTGACCACCAGATAGTCCTGCATATAGCGCAGGCCCATGCGATAGATGGAACGTTCCCAGAAGGTGCCTCCCACATCACCCGCAGGGCGGTAGCTGGCTCCGAGGGAGGTGATGCCCTGCAGGGCAAGGGTTCCGCGCTGCTGGATACCATCCCCTTCACGAGTGAGCTGGGTCCAATCACGCCGGCGATGCTCCACGGAGATGTTCCAATGGGTATTGAACACCCCGGCACCGATGCCGATGCTGGCCGGAAGGCTGATGGACCCCTTCGCTCCTTCGACGTACTGCGTAGTATCGTACGGGATCTCCACTCCGGTGGAGCCATAATAGAAGGAACTGACCAGCTCGGTGCGTTTGGCGCCCAGTTCCGTCCCGAGTTCTGCGGAAATGCCCACCATGTAACGAAGGCCGCTGGACTCCCTGGAGGACCGCTTCACCAGGTCCCCTTGGAACTGGCCACCAACGGTGAACACCACGTCACCCACGTAGAGGGAATTATAGGCCGTGGTGTTGTAAAACCCACCGGTGGGATAGATCGCTTTACGGGTCTCATCCACCCGACCGAACAGGTAGTTCAGGTTGGCACCCAGGCTCAATCGGTTTCCGTGACCAAGCGAATCCCGCTTGCCTTCAATGGACTGTGCCAGGCCGAAATAGGCCTTGTTCAGCCCGCCATCACCACTGTATTCGTACCGCACATCCGCTTCACCTGAGCTGAGCGGCTCACTGTTCGAGATCAGGTATCCCACTTCGGAGACCGGTGCGAGACCCAAGGCCAAGCCCGACTTTCCCTTGTTGAAGGGCACCCCCAACGAGAAGCCCAGAAAATCGGCCCGGCTTCCGGTGCTGTTGACCCCGGAAGCACTGAACTGCATGTTACGGAGGGCCACACCGGTCTCGAACACCGGACGGTTCAATCCGGCGTACGATGCGGGGTTCGTGGCATCGACGCCATAAGGGTCGAAGGTCGCAATGCCCACACCGCCCATGGTCGCACGCACCACCTGAGTACTGCCCAGAAGCTCTCCGAAACCGTACGCTGAATAGGGCGACCCACTACCTTGCTGCCCTTGGGCCAGCACCGCCATGGGACAGGCGGCCGCCAGGGTCCAGATGATGCTCGAGTATCGCATGCAGGCCTTCAAGGGTCAGGAAAGGGACGGCAAAGATGCCATTTTTCAAGGCGCGGGCGGCCCGAAGCCCATCCCCACCAGTGAGGATAACGACAAGCTGCGGGAATTGGTCTGCGTACTGGCGGATGAAACCGGACATCTCCGCCATCGCGCCGTGGTGCACTCCTGCTTGCAGGGCCTCCTCGGTGGTCTCACCCAGCAACGGCGGTGACCCTGGCAGGTCCACCAGGGGAAGACGTGCGCTATACGTGTTCATGGCCTTTGATCGCATCCGAAGGCCAGGGCTGATCGCCCCTCCGCGGAATACCCCTGCGGCATCGACCAGGTCATAGGTGATGCAGGAGCCCGCATCGATCACCAGGACATTCCGGTCCGGGAAGCGTCGCACCGCGGCCACCGCGTTCGCGGAACGGTCCACGCCGAGCGTCAAGGGTGTTCCATAAGCGTTCCGGATGGGCAGTGGCGTGGCCCCCGTAACGACCAGTACTGGGGCCAATCCGTTCAACTCATCAGCCAGCCCGGTCACATCGTCCGCCACCGAACCGATCACGATGGCCGTGGGACGCATGCCATCCAGGAATTCCAGTACGGAGGTGAAGCTGCGGTCCCGCAAAACCGCTCTGCGCACCACTGCACCCCGGTCGAAGACCACTGCTTTGGAACGCGTGTTCCCGATGTCAATGACCAAGTGTGGGTCGTGATATGGCACGGATCGAAGACTTATCTATATTTGCGGCCCTTGTCCGGTGAACGCCACCAGCACTGCCGGTCAAAGTAATGGTGCCTTAGCTCAGCTGGTAGAGCAATGGATTGAAAATCCATGTGTCCCCAGTTCGATTCTGGGAGGCACCACTTGAACGAAAGCCTCCCTGATGGGGGGCTTTTTTTCATTCCGGATGTTCGGCAAGCCATTCCTTGACCTTGGCCAGATGCGCCTGCTTCACCGGTTCGCGCAGCTGCTTGTTGGTCACGGTGAAGTACTGGTGGCGCTCCAGGAAGCGCACCTGCAGTTCGTTCCACTCCCGCTCGGTCGTCAATACACCATAGACCTTCATCTCCGCAAAAAGCAGGTCACCGATGGGAGCAAAATCTCCGCGACCGAGATAATCGAGGTCCGCATCGCAAAGGATCCGAGCCAGCTTGTTCCGGGGACTTTGGGGGATCCGTGTGGCCAATACCATGTCGCAGACCAGCTCCACCTGCCGCGGGGTGAACCCGAACTGAGGGAGCTGCTCGCGGATGATCACACAGCCCGCATTCTCATGTTCCTTGTCCTGGATCACGAACCCTGAATCATGGTACAGCGCAGCGGTCTTCAAAAGGGCCAGTCCTTCGCCGGACACACCTTCCTTTTCGGCGATGTCGATGACACTGGCATAAACGTCCAGTGTGTGTTCCAAGCTGTGATAGGTGCGCGTCAAAGGAAGCTCGTTCCTGAGCCGTTGCAGAATATATGTCCGTGCCGATTCTACGTCCATGATCCCCGGGCCAGCCAATATAAGGCACCTGACGCACCCGCTAACTTTGTGCCCCATGACGGATCGTTCGCACAAGCGCACCTTGTTGTTGTTCGGAGCGCTCAGCGTTTATATCGTGCTCCAGTTCACTTGGTGGGCGGTCCTGCTGCTCCGTAAGGACCGCGAAGCGCTGCAGTTGGCCTTGGAGGTGCAGGCCCTGGGTGGTCCCATCGTTGCCCAACCCGATCCGGACCGCGGCCTGCGCATGGTCGTGGGCGAGGCCAGCGTGTTCTTTGCGTTCCTGCTCGGCATCCTCTTCCTCACCTTCCGGGCGGTGAAGCGGGACCTTGCCCTGGTACGTACACAACAGAACTTCCTGTTGGCCGTGACCCACGAGCTGCGGACGCCCATCGCCGCCATCAAACTGCAACTACAGACCCTGGCGCGCACAGGCCTCACCCAGGAGCAACGCGATGACCTGCGCCTGAAGGCCCTCACCGAATCGGACCGGCTGGCCCTGTTGGCGGACAAGGTCCTTCTGGCGACCAAGGCGGATGACGGGCTGCTCGCCTTGGAGCTCGCCGACATGGATGTTGCGCGTGCGATGCAGGACGTGCTGGAAAGGGCGCGTGTGCATGTGGCCCGGAACCATCCCCTGAAGTACGAGGGTCCCGGCTCGCTGATGATCCGCAGTGATGAGCAGGTCCTTCGCAGCATCGCCGACAACCTGGTGGAGAATGCCGCCAAATACTCACCCGAAGGACGCCCCATCACCCTGACCGTGGAAAGCGGCGCAAATGGTTGGCGATTGCTGGTGAGCGACGAAGGCCCAGGTATTCCCGGGCATGAGCAGCAGCGCATCTTCGAGAAGTTCTACCGCAGCGGCAATGAGGAGACGCGTAGCGCAAAGGGCACGGGCCTGGGGCTCTACATCGTGCAGCGCCTGGTGCAGCGCCTGGGCGGGGTGATCCAGGTCAGGAACGCCGCAGAGCACGGGGCTATCTTCGTGGCCTCATTCCCCAAACATTGAACATGGCAACGAACAAGGTGGTCCTGATCGTTCTGGACGGCTGGGGCATCGGGGCCGGTGATGCGACGGATGCCATCGCCAAGGCCAGCACCCGGTTCATGGATGAACTGTTGCGGACGGCTCCCAACGCGACATTGCTCACCGACGGGGAGCATGTGGGATTGCCGGAAGGGCAGATGGGGAACAGTGAGGTGGGGCACATGAACATAGGCGCCGGGCGCATCGTCTTCCAGGACCTGGTGCGTATCGACCGCTCCATCCGTGAGGGAGAACTGGAAAAGGACCCCGTATTGCAGGAGGCCTTTGCCAAAGCGAAACGAGCCGGCGCGCGTTTGCACCTGATGGGTCTGCTCTCCGACGGTGGCGTGCATGCTATGCGCACCCATGCCGAAGCCCTGTGCCACATGGCCGAAAAGGCGGGTGTGCCGAACGTGTTCGTCCATGCCTTCACGGATGGTCGGGATGCCGATCCGCGAAGCGGAAAGGGATACATGGAGCGCTTTCTGGCGAACACCGCAGGCACCGGCACCCGGGTGGCCAGTGTGGTGGGCCGGTACTATGCCATGGACCGGGACAAGCGATGGGAACGTGTGACGAAAGCCTACGATCTGCTGGTACATGGCCGGGGGGAGGCGATCACCGATCCCTTGGAGGCCTTCGACCGCAGCTATAGCGCGGGCCTCACGGATGAATTCGTGGAACCCTTCATCGTCACGGACACGAACGGTGTTCCACTGGCCACCATCCAGCCGGGTGACGTGGTGCTGTGCTTCAACTACCGCACGGACCGCTGCCGCGAGATCACCGAAGCAATGACCCAGCGTGCATTCCCCGAATTCGGAATGGAGCCGCTGGACCTTCACTATGTGACGATGACAGAGTACGACCCCACGTTCCGTAACGTGCAGGTGTTGTTCAGGAAGGATGACCTGACCATGACGCTCGGCGAGGTGGTCTCCCGCGCAGGGCTCCGACAGATCAGGATCGCGGAAACGGAAAAGTACCCGCACGTGTCCTTCTTCTTCAGCGGGGGGCGCGAGAAGCCCTTTGATGGAGAGTCCCGGCTGATGGTGCCATCACCCAAGGTGGCCACCTACGACCTGCAGCCCGAGATGAGCGCACAGGGGATCGTGGACGCCATTGTACCCGAGCTTCAGCAAGGGAACCCGGACCTGGTGGTCCTGAACTTCGCCAACCCCGACATGGTCGGCCATACGGGGGTGTTCGATGCCATTGTGAAGGCCGTGCAGACCACGGATGACTGTGCGCGACAAGTGGTGGAGGCGGGCCTGGCCTCGGGCTACTCGTTCGTGATCATTGCCGACCATGGGAATGCCGACAAGGCCTTGAACCCGGATGGATCGCCCAATACGGCACACAGCACGAACCCGGTACCCATCGTGGTGGTGAACAGCCCGGTGAACGGTTTACGTTCCGGCATTCTGGCGGATGTGGCCCCCACCATCCTGGACCTGATGAACGTGGAAAAGCCCGTCGAAATGACGGGCTCATCCCTGCTTAAGAGGTAGTCACCGGGTTAACGAAGCACCGTCAGGTGGCCCGTGTAGGGCTCGTCACGCTGCTCCACCACCACTTCATAGAAGTACGTCCCATCGGGCACATCGCCACCGTTCCAGGTGTTCCGATAGTTCGTCGCTTCGTAGACGATCTGCCCCCAGCGGTTGAAAATGCGCACCGTGTTGGACACGTATTGGATGCCCTCGATGTAGAACAGCTCATTGTTCGCGTCCCCGTTGGGAGTGATCACGTTGGGGATCACCACATCGCAGATCAGGGCGACCTCAATGGTCTCCTCCACGGAACGACCGCAGTCATCCGTTGCGGTCACGGTATAGGTGGCGCGTTCCGAGGCAGGCACCCAGGCCGCGTTCCCGATGTCCCCCGTGGACCATTCAAGTTGAAGCTGGCCGACCCCTCCGGAAGCATCCACGACAAGCAGCAGGGAATCATTGGAGCAGGGCACCAGCACGTCCTCACCGGTGAGCAGGATGGCCGGTGCATCCACGATGGTGAGCGTGACCGAGGCCGTGGCCGTGCGGCCGCAGGCATCGGTGACCGTGGCGGTGATGATGGCCAGTTCACCGTCATCATCGATGCCATCCTCCAGCGGGGCGAAGGGCACCTGAACGTTCAGCACACCATCCGGTATCACAGTGCTGCCAGGAAGCACATAGTCCTCGCCGAACACCGCATCGCCAGAGCCGGAAATGGTGACCGTCAGATCGCCGGTGATGCCGACAGGGCGGATGATGTTCAACTGGCTGCTTTCACACGCTTCGAGCAGTGTGTTCGAGCCGATGATCGTCATCTGAACAGGGTTCAGCGGCGTAAGCTCCACAAAGAACTGGGCAATGGCCGTGGACCCACAATCGTCGGTGACCGTCGCCGTGTACACCGTGTTATCCAAAGGGGCCACTTCCAGCGTTGGTCCAGTGGAACCATCGGACCATGCTATGGTATAAGGCGGATAACCACCTACGACCACCGGCTCCAGGATGGTGGACCCGAGACAGGGGATCTCTGCGAAACCACCAGTGATGGCCAATGTCGGAACGGATTCGATGAAGAAGATGAACTCGTTCACAATGTCAATGCCGGAGCAAACGGACTGCGATGTCAGGGTCAGGATGATGGTCTCCTGACCATCCAGATCGATCGGGCAGTTGAAGGTGAAGGATTGCACCGTGTCCCCAGGCAAAAAGATCAGCGAATCCGGGAAAGGGGGCACGAAATCGATGCCTGAAGTGGCGGTGCCGCCCACGGTGATGTATACCACGCTGGTGTCCTCGCCAGCTCCCTGTTGCAGGAAATCGAGCGTGACCGGGTAGCAGCTCTCGAGAATGGTGTTGGTGCCCACGATGCCTGGACCAGGTGTGAGGGAGGGTATGAAAGGTGTGCTGAGAAAGCTGCCCGCTTCAAGGAACACGGCCGAGTCGAACGCGGTATCCCCACCATCGGCGATGGCCATCTTGATGTGATAGGTCTGGCCGCAGATGACCTCGGCCCGTGCAGTGAGCACGACCGTTTGACCATCGAACTGCACCTCCACGCTCACTCCGTTGTCGATGTAGTAGATGTTGTTCGCCGTCCAATTGGGGTCCAGCGAAGAACAGTTGATCAGTTGGCCGTTGTTCCCCACCGTACCATTGTTGACCGTATTGATGGACACCGGGACGGTTGTGCCAGGCACCAGTGCCAGATTGATGGCATTGTCACTGAAGGGCCCCGTGATGCCCGGTCCGCTCAGGAAGAAACCGAACACATCATTCACTGTTCCACAGACGTACTCATTGTACTCCTCGGAGGCGAACACATAGCGGAAGGTGACCGAATCGCCGACCGGCACAAAGTCGAACTCCAGGATGGAGGCATCGTTCGTAGCCACTCCTGCAAGCACTTCCAGGTCGGGGTCACCGAAACCGAAATTGCCCCCGCCTTCGGTGGCGCCAGCGGCATCGTTCGGGCCCAAGGCCACGTTCACGTTCCCGGTGGCCAACATCACACCGGATTCCAGACCGATGCTCCCGGCAGCACCGCTGAACGCTCCGGCCTGTTCGTTCAGAACGTCACCGGCAGCCCCGTTGTAGGTCACGTTCGTGACCGTTACGCCACCACCGAGAAGGACATCCGTAAGCAGTTCGGCCGGTGTTTGGGTGTTGGTCACCTGCAATTGACCAAAGACGGGGACCGCCAACAAAGTGGAAGCCAGGATCGCTATGAGTGAGGCCTTGCGCATGTGGTGCTCGTTACTGTGCTGTTGTTGTTCCCCGAATGAGGGTGACATGTCCATATCCTTCCAAGGGTGCGAAGTAATGCCCTGCGACCCTGAATTTGTAAACATACACACCGGTCATGGCTGCATCGCTCCCGTTCACCGATCCATCCCAGGGGGTGTTGATGGACGTGGACGTGAACACCTGCTCTCCCCAACGATCGAAGATGGACAGCTCATACTCCGTGATCTCGGCACCCACCGGAGCGAACAGATCATTGATACCATCACCATCCGGCGTGAACGCGTTCGGGAAATGGAACTGTGCGGGTGGTTTTAAGAGGACCGAATCTTCGCCCAAGCAACCGTTCGGCGTGATGATCGAAAGAGTGACCCAGTGATCATCCGTATCGAAGTAACTGTGGTAAACCTCGTCATTCCGGTACCGCTCGCCATCGCCCATATCCCAAACCCACGTCTGTGCGTAAGGCAGGGTGGCGGCCTGGAGGTACCAATCATCCTGGCCCTTGTTGGTGACCACGATGCCCACTTCTACATGTTCCACCTGCAGGACGATGCTCTCCGTAAGCTCCTCTCCGCAGCGGTCCTGGACGGTCACCGAGTACTGCGTGTCCTCCATGGGAGCCACCCAGCGCGTGGGGTCCGTGTGCACGCTGTCCGACCAGGTGATGAAATAGTATCCCGAACCGCCGGCCACCGCAGCCCGGAGTTCCAAGCTATCCCCGGCACAGATCCACTGGTCCAAGGGAAGGGTCAATTGGAAGGGGGCATACTGGGGCAGCAATGTGCTGACAACTGCCGAACCGGTGTTCCCACATTGATCGACCACTTCGATGGTGTAGGTGGCATCGGCAGGAACGGGCACGATGATGGCAGAGCCTGTTCCCACTACTGTCCCGGCCGCATCCGTCCACGATCGGCCGTACACCCCATTGCCTCCTGTGATGGTGACAATACCGACCTCGGCCGTATCACCCTGGCAAATGACCGTGACGTCCCCTGTCGTGGTGATCACGATGGGGTCCAGAGGCACCGTACTCACCAGCACGCTGTCCTGCGCGGAGGTACCGCAACCTTCGGTCACGGTGGCCACATACCAGGTGGGTGGACCGGAGGGCACGGAGATGGTCGCTGTGTTCCCGACCGTCACACCGGCCACGGTCCATTCATAACTGAACACATTGTTACCGCCCACGGCACTGACCACCGAGATGTCCTCGGTACCCAGGCAGTTCACGGCCACATCGGGTGACACTTCGATCACCAGGGGCTCATACACGGGCAGGGTGACCGTGATGCTGTCCTCCACGGGAACCACGGCGCAGATGTCGCTGACCGTGAAGTAGTAGGTGGTGGTGACGCCGGGCGATACCGTGATGGAGGGCGTGGTCTCCCCGGTGCTCCAGAGGAAGGAATACTGTTCCATACCTCCGGTCACAACAGGGCTCAGGGTGTGCGTTTGTCCACAGACACCGTTGATATCGGTGGAGACCACCTCCAAGGGTGGGGGGCTGTCGATGGTGAAGGTGAAGATCGTCTCCACCACGATGCCGGCGCAGGCGACCAACTGTTCCACGTTGATCACCAAGGTCTCCGGGCCATCCGCGTCAAAGGGGACATCCAGGGTGTATACCAAAGACTCCACGCCCGGGTCGAAGATCATCTGGTTGGGCAGTGCAGGGAAGTAGTCCACACCGGCCGTCGAGGTACCTGCATAGAGATAGGTCACCGTGTCCGAGTTGTTCAGGTCACCCAGACGCGTGAACACCAGTTCATAGGGACCGCAACCCTCGAGGATAAGGTCGCCGTTCACCCCGAAGCCATTGGTCAGTGTGGGCTGCACCTGGCCAGTGCTGGTGAAGCTTCCCGCCTCCAGGAACACGGCCGAGTCGAAGGCGGAGTCCCCTCCGTCCGCGATGGCCATCTTGATGTGGTATTGCTGGCCGCAGTCCACCAACGCGAAGGCTGTGAGCACCACCGTCAGTCCATCATACTGGATGGTGTTGCCCGTGGCGTTGGAGACGTAGAACAAGTTGTTCGCCTCCCAGTTGGGGTCGAGATCGGAACAGTTGCTCTCTGTGCCGTTCGCCCCCACCAGACCACTGTTCACCGTGTTGATGGACACTGGTATGGTAGTGCCGGGTATCAGGGCGATATTGACCGCATTGTTACTGAACGGTCCGTTGAAACCGGGTCCGCTCAGGAAGAAGCCGAAGGCATCGTTCACGGTCCCGCATACATACTCGTCGTATTCCTCCGAGGAGAAGACATAGCGGAACTTGAGCGAATCGCCGGTCGGAACGAAGTCGAACTCGAGAACAGCCACGTCATTGGTGTTGACACCGCTGAGCAGTTCCAGGTCGGAGTCACCTATACCGAAGTTCCCGCCACCCTCCGTAGCACCGCCAGCATCGTTCGGCCCGGGAGCTAGTTGAATATCTCCGGTGGCCATGATCAGTCCGGCATCAAGCCCGACTATGCTAGTGGTGCCGTCAAAGGATCCCATCTGCTCGCTCATGACGTTCCCAGGCCCACCATTGAAGGTGATGTTCGTGGCGGTGACCCCGCCGCCGAGCAGCACGTTCTGCACCAACTGTGTGGGGAACAAGGTGTTGTTCACCGTCAATTGGGCCGTCGCACCGATGGTCAGCACCAAGCTGGCAAGTGTCAGGGGAACACGCGATCTCATGGTACCTGGAGCATTGAAGCGTTGAAAATAGACGATCCGGCGTTAAGCAGGACCCATGGGCCTGCCAAAAAGTTGCCCCGGCGTGCCTTCCTGCCCTCTCTCCCCCCCTCCCAACTATCTTTGCACACTTCCAAAAACCGCCCTGCCGTGCAAGCAACAGACCAGTACATCAAGTCCAACGAGGACCGTTTCCTGAACGAACTGCTGGACCTTTTGCGCGTGCCCAGCGTGAGCGCCGACCCCAAGTACAAGGCGGACGTGGCCCGCTGTGCCGAAATGGTCAGGGTGCGCATGCAGGAGGCTGGTCTTGAAAAGGTGGAGGTCTGCCCCACCGCCGGCCACCCCATCGTGTACGGGGAGAAGATCATCGACCCAAAGTTGCCGACCGTGCTGGTGTATGGCCACTATGACGTTCAACCTCCTGACCCTCTGGACCTTTGGCACAGCGGCCCCTTTGAGCCGGTGATCAAGGAGGGCATGATCTACGCCCGTGGCAGTGCCGACGACAAGGGCCAGTTCTACATGCACGTGAAGGCCATCGAAGCCATGATGCAAAGTGGCGGACTGCCCTGCAACGTGAAGGTCATGATCGAGGGCGAGGAGGAAGTGGGCTCGGACAACCTCGGACTCTTCGTTGCCAACAACAAGGAGCGCCTGAAGGCCGATGTGGTGCTGATCAGCGACACCTCCATGATCGCCAACGACACGCCGAGCATCAATACCGGCCTGCGCGGACTGAGCTACGTGGAGGTGGAAGTGACCGGCCCGAACCGGGACCTGCACAGCGGTGTGTACGGTGGAGCGGTGGCCAACCCGATCAACGCCCTGTGCGAGATGATCGCCAGCCTGCACGATGTCGACCGCCGCATCACCATCCCAGGTTTCTACGAGGCCGTGCAGGAGCTGAGCGCTGCCGAGCGCGCTGCGCTGGCCGAGGCCCCTTTCGATGAGGAAGAGTACAAAAAGGACCTGAACATCAGTGCAGTACGTGGTGAGAAGGGCTATACCAGCGAGGAGCGCAGCAGCATCCGCCCGACACTGGACGTGAACGGGATCTGGGGAGGATACATTGGTGAAGGGGCCAAGACCGTGCTGCCCTCCAAGGCCTACGCCAAGTTGAGCATGCGCTTGGTGCCGAACCAGAAGAGCGATGCCATCACCAAGCTGTTCCAGGACCATTTCGAAAAGATCGCGCCTCCCGGCATCCGGGTCGTGGTGAAGCCCCACCACGGTGGTGAGGCCGCCGTGACGCCCATCGACAGCCCTGCATACCTGGCCGCCAGCAAGGCCATGGAGGAGACCTTCGGCAAGAAGCCGATCCCCACCCGGGGCGGTGGAAGCATACCCATCGTGGCCCTGTTCGAACAGGAGCTGGGGCTGAAGACCGTGCTCTTCGGTTTCGGCCTGGATTCGGACAACATCCACAGCCCGAACGAGAAATACGGGGTGTTCAACTACTTCATGGGCATCCGCACCATTCCGCGCTTCTTCCAGCACTTTGCCGCCTCGGGCTTCAAGGCGTGAGCGGGCGCGGTACGGGGTTTGTCAGGCCTGCGACATGAACCACCTTCCACCGGTGCACCGCAGTACGCGCATCCGAAAGGCAGGATCGATGAGAACGGCGGCATTCTATGCGCTGCTGTTTTGCATTCCACTGCTGGCCGCAAGCTGTTCGGCGTATGAAGAGGTCGAACTGAAGGACATCACCCATGTGGAGGTGCTGCACATGGACGGCCGCACGATCGCGTTGCGGGTGGATGCCCTGGTGTCCAACCCCAATGGGTCCAAGATCCACGTGGAGGACCCTGATGTGGACCTGTACCTGAACGACCAATACGTGGGCAAGGGTGCACTGGACTCCGCGCTGGTCCTTGACAGGAACAGCACCAAGGTCTACCCCATCCACCTGCATGCCGACCTGGCCGGCGGACCGCTCCTGATGATGCTGCTCTCGGGCGCCCTCTCCGGAGAGATGAAGCTCGGGGTCAAAGGCACCGTGGTGGGTCGATCGGGCATGCTGCGCAAACGCTTCCCCTTCGAGCTGGAGGAACGCATCGACCTGCGCTCAAGACCCTGAAACGAAGGGCTCCTTCCGCACCACCACCGGGACGCCGAAGAGCCCATCGGCCAGCGACACGTGTATCCGATCACCCACGATGGCATAGCTGTCGCGGTGCGATGCCCGGGCGAAGGGATACGCTGCCAGGAAATCGTCGCGGAACTCGTAGAAGAGCACGCCGTTGACCTGCTCCACCTTCCGCACATCGTGGTCCGTGACCTGCTCCGGGCCATGGCCCAGGTAGTTGGTCCACAGCAGCAGGCTGGTGAGGATGGGGCCCACGGCCAGTAGGTTGAACAGGAACCACTCCAGTCGCTCCATCCCCAGTCGCAGCCCCGATCGCGCATAACCGATGATGTTGCCCCCGAAGCAGAACCCCAGGAAGACCCGGAACAGCACATCGGGGTCCATCAAGGTCCACGGCACCACGGTGAAAAGGGTGCCCAGGGCCACAAAGATCCCCAGGCCCATCAGGGTTCCCGGCCATTGCTGGTCGCGCACCCTCCCTTTCACCGGCCGATGTTGATGGGCAGGCCCTGCACCGCGTCCGGCATGCACCACGCCGCTGTTCCTTTGGGGTGACATGGCAGCGAAGGAAGAGAACAGCACGCGAACCGCCAACCGGCTCGCACAGGAAAGCAGTCCCTACCTGCTGCAGCATGCCCACAATCCGGTGGACTGGTACCCCTGGGGCGAGGAGGCATTTGCCAAGGCCAGGGCGGAGAACAAGCTCGTATTGGTGAGCATCGGTTACAGCAGCTGCCACTGGTGCCATGTGATGGAACGGGAGTGTTTCGAGAACGACGCCATCGCGGCCGTGATGAACGCCCATTACGTCTGCATCAAGGTGGACCGCGAGGAACGGCCGGATGTGGACCACGTGTATATGGCCGCCGTGCAGTTGCTCACCGGCCGTGGTGGCTGGCCCCTGAACTGTTTCACCCTCCCCGATGGCCGCCCCATGCATGGCGGAACGTACTTCCCGCCTGCCCAGTGGCAACAGGTACTGGAAGGCCTGCATGCCACCTGGCAACGCGAACCCGAGCGGGTGGTGCACCACGCCGAAAAACTACGCCTGGGGATCGTGGCCAGCGATGTGATCGAACCCGTGGAGAGCGATACTCCCTTCGATGCGCGGGTGCTCGACCAGTTCGTCGCCGCCCTGAAACCCCGTTTCGACCGCCTGCATGGCGGCACGGACCATGCTCCGAAATTCCCCCTGCCGAACGAGCTCCAGTTCCTGCTCCGACAAGGCCTGCTGGGCCGCGACGGTGAACTGCTCGACCATGTGCGCCTGACCCTGGAACGCATGGCCACCGGTGGGATCTTCGACCAGCTGGGGGGAGGCTTCGCCCGCTACAGCACCGATGTGCTCTGGAAAGTACCGCACTTCGAGAAGATGCTGTACGACAATGCCCAGTTGGTGAGCCTGTACAGCGAAGCATACCAGCACGAAGCGCGTCCGCTGTACCAACGCACCGTACGCCGGACCCTGGACTTCATCGCCCGGGAGATGACCGCACCGGACGGGTTGTGGTACAGCGCGCTGGATGCCGATACCGAAGGCGTGGAGGGACGCTACTACATCTGGCAGCGGCAGGAACTGGAGGCTTTGCTGGGTGCGGAGTTCGACCTTGCCGAGGCCTACTATTCCGTGAACGGACGCGGGCACTGGGAACACGGGGAGCACATCCTCCTGCGGCCGGCGGATGACGCGGTGTTCGCTGCGGAGTTCGGCATCAGTGCCGAAGAACTGGGCACGCGCATCGCCGCCATCGAGGGCATCCTGCTGAAGGCCCGTGACCAACGCACCCGACCGGGACTGGATGACAAGTGCCTGACGAGCTGGAACGCGCTGATGGTGAAGGCCCATTGCGATGCCTTTGCAGCCTTCCGGGAACAGCGCTGGTTGCAGGCTGCGGTGACGGGCATGGAGCGCGCCCTGGCCTGCTGCAAACGACCTGATGGCGGGCTCTGGCACAGCGTGAAGTCCGGCAGGGCCACCATCAATGGCTACCTCGAGGACCACAGCTTCATGATCGAGGCGCTCCTGAGCCTTTACCAAGTGAGCTTTGACGAGCGCTGGCTCCAGGAGGCGCGCGCGCTGGCAGAGCACGTCATCCGGCACTACCACGACCCCGGCACCGGTCTGTTCCACTTCACCAGCGACCTGGACCCGCCCCTGATCACCCGGCATCGGGAGGTCACGGATTCGGTGATCCCGTCCTCCAATTCAAGCCTGGCCCGATCCTTCTTCGTGCTGGGACGGTTGTTCGACGACCAGTGCTACAGCGACCTGAGCGACCGCATGCTCACTGCCATGCTGGCACGGATGCTGGAGCATCCCATGGGCTACGCCAATTGGGCCCAACTCTTGCAGTTCCACGCGTATCCCTTCGCAGAGATCGCCATCACCGGACCGACCGCAGTGGAGCTTCGTGCACAGTTCGCCCCGCATTTCATCCCCAACAGCATCTTCCTCGGAAGCCGCACCACATCGGACCTGCCCCTGCTCGCCGGTAAACAAAGCCCCGATGGACAGATCTTTGTGTGCGTGGACCATGCCTGCCAGTTGCCCGTGTTGACCGTGGAAGAAGCCATCCGTTCGTTGCCATGAAACGCATCCTCATCCTCCTGTCCCTGATCTTCCCGCTTGCCGCCACCGCGCAGATGGTGGCCGTGCGTCCCGGCACCGACGACCCGGGAGAGCTGGTGTTCAACGAGACCTTCATCGCCCGGAACCGTGTGAAGGCCGTGGTGGGCCAGCGTCTGGTCAAGCGGGACAACCAGCCGATGTATCCCCAGAAGGAGAAGCACCTGTACCGCTTCGACACACAGGGGCGCACCACCTATGCCAACCACTCCTACGGACAGCCGGGCAGTGGCCGGGACACCACCTCGATGATGGTGACCTATGATGAGAACGGCCTGGTGAAGCAGCGCATGCGGAACGATCTGTCGGGTCACTTCGCCCTTAACATCGAGCGGGATGCCGAGGGCCGTGCCGTGCGCCAGACCTACACACGGATCGCCAACCTGGGCACCGACCGCTACGCGCTGCAACCCGGCGAGGTCACCGCGATCAGCGACGAACACTACCGCCATGAAGTGATCAATGACAGCTGCTGGCGCCAGGTGTTCCTGAACGAACTGGGACTTCCCTACCGGGAGCAGGTGCACCGCAAGGACCACCTGGGATATCTGCGGAGCATTGAGGACCGGTACCTGATCAGCAACCGCACCTCACGCATCACCTTCCGCTACGATGAACAGGGGCGGCTCGCCGAACGCACCGAGCAACCCGACCTGCAACGGCCGCGGACGATGCGCCGCACCTGGACCTATGACCAGGCGGGCAACGTGATCTCCGGAACCCTGTGGCATGACGATGTGCAGATGGACCAGGATGAATACCTCTACGAGGAACATTCCATGCTGCTGAAGGCCCGTCTGACCCGGAACATCGCCAGTGGCATCATTCATGTGGTGCGGTATACCACCGAACACTACTGATGATCCGCGCGCTCCTCGTCCTCCAGTTCCTGCTGCCCTTGGTCCTGAGCGCGCAGCAAGGACTCATCCGTTGGGCCTATGGCCCTTTCGGCCAGGTGGGCGACGCGGCTTTCGTGGTGGAGCGCGACCGGATCTACCAGGCGGCAGGTCCCTTCGGGCAGAAAGGCCCCTGTATCTACGTGTTCAATGCCGAGGAAGTGTACCACAGCGCCGATGCCTTCGGCTCCAAAGGCCAGGGCGCTTTCCGTGCCGAGGGCGGCAACTTCTTTCGCTGCCAGGGTTCGTTCTGCTCCAAAGGCAGCTGTTCCCTGATCCTGGACGGTGCCAAGGTATTCCGCGGCGATGGCGCCTTCTGCACCAAGGCGGAAGGAGCCTTCTTCATCGAGGGCAACACGGTGTTCCTTGCCGAAGGACCGTTCGCACGCAAGACCGACGGGATCCTGCAAGTGGAGGGCAACGTGCCAATGATCGCGCTGCTGGCCGTCCTGTCGGGGTTGTGAAGGCATCTCCGGCTGCTTAACATTGCATGACCAATACCCACGTCATGCGCACCCAAGTCCTACTCGCCCTTGTCCTGTCCGTTACGCTTGGTGCCTGCACCCGGGATGATGATGCCGATGCCCGGCCACCTTTCAGCCAGCAGGAGCTCAGCGGCTATGAGTTCGGGTTCAAGGTGAAGGCCGAGGATTGGGAGGCACAGGGCACGCCGGGCGATGACACGCAAGGCTATTCCGCCATCAGCGACGTATACCTGCTCACGGAAGAGATCATCCAGAACGGTACGGTACGCGTGTATGTGAAACGTGGCATCAACAATTGGGCGGAACTGCCCATGCAGGCATCGCAGAACGCTCCCCATGGCGTCAATTGGCGCTTCACCTGCCGTCCCGGATCCGTGCAGGTGCTGATGGACCGCAACGGTGAGTCCTTCGACCCGCCGGGCGAGCTGATGGTGTTCAAGGTGGTGGTCTTCCCGGGATAACACCGGTCACCTGCCAGGAACCTCCTTTGCCTTGCCCACGTTGGCGGCCTTGCCGTAGGCCGGTACCAGGTAGGCCAGGTCATCGTGATCGCCGGCGGCAAGGCGCTCTTCCGCGGCTTTCAGCATAGCGCCCGCCGAAGGCCTGATACCTGCCAGGTGAACGATCGGGGTATGGCCGGCCCAGAGATCGGCCACCTTGTCGGCCCCATCACCGAACACCGTTCGTGCTCCATCCGCCAGCGCCCATGCATCTTCCAGGATCAGGGGCGCTACGTCCTCCAAGGGCTTTCCTTCGGCATCATGCGGTTGCGTGAAGACCTCCATGCGACGTGCATCGATCATGGGCCACAGGACGCCTTGAAGCGTTCCAGGGGCTGCGCGCGCTGCCTGCACCAAGGTGCCCAGGGTGTTCAGCCCGATGATGGGCTTGTCCAACGCGTAACACAGGCCCTTGGCGGCACTGAGGCCGATCCGCAGGCCCGTGTAGCTGCCTGGCCCGATGCCCACGGCCACGGCATCGAGGTCCGTGAGCGACAGACCGCTCTCGGCCATCACCTCGGCGATGAACAGGTTCACCTTCTCGGCGTGGATGTGCTGGTAGCTCTCCAGCTCACGCAGGGCCAGGATCTCTCCGTCGCGGCCCAAGGCAACGCTACACAGTTTGGTGGCGGTCTCAATGGCTAGGATCAGTGGCATGTGCCGCGAAGGAACCGCACCCGATCGGGAACGACAAGTCAAAGTGTGATCGGCAGGCCCTGCAGGATCTCCAGGGACTTGAGCGCCATCAGGTAGCTGTAGCGCGCGGTGATCATGTCCGCGTTGGACCGGTTGAGGTTGGCCTTGGCGGTGCTCAGCTCCAAAGCGGTCACGGCGCCCTGTTCGAAGCGTTCATTGGCATAGCGCAGGGATTCCTGGGAAGCCTCGAACGCGTTCAGGGCTGCGCGGTACTGGCGAAAGGAGGCGCGCTGATCGGCGATGGCCTGCTGCACATTGAGCTGCAACTGCTGCTCCTGGTCGGTTTGTTGCAGGCGTGCCTGCTCGTATCGGATGCGGGCCTGCTGAGTGCCCGTGCGGGTGCGCAGGTTGTTGAAGATCGGGATGCTCAATGTGAATGAAGTGGAGTAGTTGACATTGTCCTGCAACTGCTCCCCGAAGGACTTGGTGGCCGTGTTATACGAAATGTTCGGCGTATACACCGCCTCACCGGAGGCCGTGGACCCGGCCAGGATCGGTGCCCCGAAGATGGGTTCGCCCACCACGATCTCATTCAAGCCCGAATAGCCCGAAGCGACGTTGGCACTGAATTGGAGCGATGGGATGCCTCCCGCCCTGGCGATCTCCACGGAACGCTCCGCGCTCTCCACATTGAGCTTGGTTCGTTTGTAGGCAGGATGTGTTTCCAACACACGCACCATCACCTGCTCAACCGTGGTGGTGGGTGCCTGGGGCTCGAAGGCCTGGAGTTCCGGTGCGGTAATGCTGAAGGCCTGCGACTCCTGCGGGGAGAGCTGGAGCAACTGGGCCATGCGCAGCGTTGCCTGCTGATATTGGTTCTCGGCGGTGATGATGTCGTACTCCTCCCGGGCCAGCTGCGAGCGGATGTCCAGCAGTTCCACACGGGCGGTGCGTCCGGCCTCCACCATGGCTTCCGTGAGGGTGATCTGCTCCCGAGTGCGATCCGCATTGATGGTCGCCGCACGGATGCGCTCTTCGGCGCTCAGCATCTCCATGAAGCGGGCCACCACGGCGGAAAGCACGTCGACCCGGGCTGCCGCCAGGGCTTCCTCGGCGGAGAGCCGGTCGATCTCCGAGCGCTTGAACTGGTTCTGCTGGCTGAGGCCACCGAACAGCATCCAGTTGCTGCCCAGGTAGAAGTTGTTGGTGCGTACGCGGTCCGTTGCGAACTGGTTCGTGTAGCGGTCAATGGTCTGTCCCCAATTGTAGCCATGCGTGGCAGCGGCGTTCAGGTCAGGCAGGAAGCCCCATTTGGCACCGCGCTCCCCTTCCACCGCAAAGTCACGGTCATAGGCGGCCGCGCGGATGCTCAGGTTCTTGTCCTCGGCACGGGCCACGCATTGCTCCAGGGTCCATGCGCCTTGGGCGTGGACATCGAACATTGAAAGGATGAACAGGATGGGAAGTAATGAGCGCATGCCGATCGGTCCGGGCCTTGGGGGGCACACGGAGCAACCAAAATTATCCCGTGGCGCTCGTAGTACCTGTGCCTTATGACGAACGGTGGAGTTCCGGGGCGAAAGGTGCCGTGCGGCCCGCCCGACCCGATCACATGGCGATGACCTTGATCTCCACCCGGCGATTGGCCTCGCTCTGCTCCTTGTTCTTGGGTTCGGGGAAGAGCATCTGGGAGTTGCCCAGTCCGAGGTAGGCGATCCGCTCCGGCTCGATGTCGTTCACCAACAGGAAGTCGTACACCGTCTTCGCACGCGAAGTGCTCAGGTCGATGAACTCCTTCTTGTTCTTGAAGGTGGGACCGTTGACATGGCCTTCGATCTCGATCTTCACCTTGGTGTTCTCCTGCATGAAGCGCAGAAGGATCAAGAGCGAAGCCTCGGATTGACGCATCACCTTGGCCTCGTTCCCCACGAAGCGGATGTCGTCCAGCACAACCCGTTCACCCGGCCCGATGGGCGTGAGCTTCAGGTCCACCGTGACCGTGGGCTCCGTGTTGCCCTTCACCCGCAGGGTCTGGAACATGTAGCCCTTGCGCACGCAACTGATCTTCAGGTTGCGGTACATGTCCATCTCAAAGTTGTACTGGCTCTTCCCCTTGGCCTCCACCACCTCATCGAACAGCATGCCATCGATGGTGAGCGTCGCATCCAGTGGCTTGCCGGTCTTGGCGTCAAGCACATTGATCACCAGTTGCTGCTTCTTCTTCTCGGGGCTCTCCTCGGGTTCCGGTGGGGGCGGTGGATCGTAGTGGAAACGAATGGTGTACCCCGCAAGCGGTCGCTCCTGGTAGTCGATGGCGAGGTAGAACAGATCGCCCTTCTTCACCTCGATGGCCCGACTGAAACTGCTGCCCACACCGCTGCGCACGAAATCCTCTGTGGCATCCTTTCGCAGCCCGCAGATGGACCGGTTTCTCTTGTCGTTCCGGGAGATGTTGCTCCGGATGGGTTGCACCTGGCGCGTGGCGATCTTGTCGCAGATGCCCGGTATGGCCCCTTCAAAGACCAGGAAATCGATGTCGTCCTCGATGTTGTCCGGGATGATCTCGAAGGTGAGCTTGGTATCGCCCGGACTGCGGAACTTGTACCACGTGCTGTGATGCTCACGCTCGAACCATTGCAGGTCCTCCTTGGGGTTCTCCTTGATCTCCAACTTGTTGCCGAAGCCGCGCACGGCGGAGGGCTGGTGGTACACGGAATCAGCGATGACGATGGCGCCCATACAGTCGCCATTATCCTGCGTAAGGCCAGCAGGTGATTGGGCCTGGAGCGAACTGCTCAGGACCACGACCATGCTCATGATGAAGCAAATTCTCATCCGTCAGGGCCGTGTCTACGCAGATGGCACGGTCAGGGTTCGTAGGCCAGGTTGCTGCCCAGCCAGCGCTCCAGTCGGGACAGGTCCATGCCCTTCCTGCGGGCAAGGTCCTCCACCTGGTCCCGCGCCACACGCCCCACACCGAAGTACTTCGCCCGGGGATGCGCCAAGTACCAGCCGCTCACCGCAGCGGCCGGCGACATGGCCAGGCTTTCCGTAAGCGTGATGCCCGTGTGCGTGGTGGAGTCCAGGAGCCGGAAGAGCTCGGGCTTCTCGGTGTGGTCCGGACAGGCGGGGTAGCCCGGTGCCGGGCGGATGCCTTGATATTCTTCCCTGATGAGCTGCTCGTTGCTCAGGCGGGTGGCCTCGTAGCCCCAGAGCTCCTGCCGCACCACTTCGTGCAGCTTCTCGGCGAAGGCCTCGGCCAGGCGGTCGGCGAGCGCCTTCAACAGGATGGCATTGTAATCGTCGTGCGCGGCCTCGAAGAGCTTCACCCGCTCGTCCACTCCGTGGCCCGTGGTGACAGCGAAGCCTCCAATGTGATCGATCAGGCCGGTCTCCTTCGGTGCGATTAAGTCGGCCAATGCCAGTTGCGGTTGACCGGCGGCCTTTTTCGATTGTTGGCGCAAGGTGTGGAACGAGCCGAGCGTCGAGGAACGAACGCCATCGCGGTATACCTCGATGTCATCCACGTCCACGGTGTTCGCGGGCCAAATCGCCACCACGCCATGGGCCTGCAACCACTGCTCCTTCACGATGCGGTCCAGCATCTGCTGCGCATCATTGAACAGGCGCGTGGCCTCGGTGCCGACCACCGCGTCCATCAGGATCGCAGGGTACTTCCCGGCCAGCTCCCAGGCCATGAAGAAGGGCGTCCAGTCGATGTAGGGCACCAGCTGATCGAGCGGGAAATTGCGGTAGGTGAAGACGCCGGTGCTCTTCGGCGGAACCGGTGGCTCGCTGGCCCAGTCGATCGCGAGCTTCTTGGCGCGCGCCTCGGCGATGGGCACGTACTCCTTCTGGCGTTCGTGGCCTTCGTACTGCTTGCGCACCTTCGCATACTCCTCCTTCACCTCCGCCGCGTAGCGCTCGCGTTCGTTGTCGCTGAGCAGGTTGTTCACCACGGGCACACTTCGGCTGGCATCGATCACGTGCACCACGGGCTGGCTGTAGTGCGGTGCGATGCGCACGGCGGTGTGCACCCGGCTGGTGGTGGCGCCACCGATCAGCAGCGGCGTGGTGAAGCCTTCGCGCTCCATCTCCTTGGCCACATGCACCATCTCGTCCAGTGACGGTGTGATCAATCCGCTGAGGCCGATGATGTCCACCTTCTTCTCCTTCGCCGCGGCGAGGATCTTCTCGCAGGGCACCATCACGCCCATGTCGATCACCTCCCAGCCGTTGCAGGCCTTGATCACGCCCACGATGTTCTTACCGATGTCGTGCACGTCGCCCTTCACAGTGGCCATCAGCACTTTCTTGGCTCCCCCACCCTGCTGGGCGACGGGCAGCGAACGTTTTTTCTCCAAGAGGTAGGGCTCCAGGTAGGCCACGGCGCGTTTCATCACGCGGGCGCTCTTCACCACCTGGGGCAGGAACATCTTCCCCGCGCCGAAGAGGTCGCCCACTACGTTCATGCCCGCCATCAAGGGGCCTTCGATCACCAGCACCGGGTCGAGCAAGGTGGCACGCGCCTCCTCGGTGTCCTGGTCGATGAAGTCGGTGATGCCATGCACCAGCGCGTGCTTCAACCGCTCCTCCACGGAGGTGCTGCGCCACGCGGCCTGCTGGGCCACCACCTCGGCGGAAGGTGCTCCCTTGTAGCGCTCCGCGAAGGCCACCATGCGCTCGGTGGCATCGGGGCGACGGGCCAGCAGCACATCCTCCACATGCTCCAGCAGGTCCTTCGGGATGTCGTCGTAGACCCCGATCTGTCCGGCGTTGACGATGCCCATGTCGAGCCCGGCCTTGATGGCGTGGTAGAGGAAGGCGGTGTGGATGGCCTCGCGCACGGGATCGTTGCCGCGGAAGCTGAAGCTGACGTTGCTGACGCCCCCGCTGGTGAGCGCTCCGGGCAGGTGCTTCTTGATCCAGGCCACGGCCCGGATGAAGTCCACGGCGTAGTGATCGTGCTCGGCCATGCCGGTGGCCACGGTGAGGATGTTGGCGTCGATGATGATGTCGTGCGGCGGGAAGCCGGCCTGTTCGGTCAGCAGGCGGTAGGCACGTTCCGCGATGGCGATGCGGCGCTCGAAGGTGTCGGCCTGGCCCTGCTCGTCGAAGCACATCACCACGGTGGCCGCGCCGAGGCGCTTGATGATCTTGGCCTGCCGCAGGAACTCGGCCTCCCCTTCCTTCAGGCTGATGCTGTTGGCGATGCCCTTGCCCTGCAGGCACTTCAGGCCCGCCTCGATCACGGCGAACTTCGAGGAATCGACCATCACCGGCACCCGCGCGATGTCGGGCTCGGCAGCGATGAGGTTAAGCAGCCTACGCATGGCCTGCACGCCATCGATCAGGCCCTCGTCCATGTTCACGTCGATGATCTGCGCGCCGTTCTCCACCTGCTGGCGGGCCACGGTCACGGCCTCGTCGTACTTGTTCTCCTTGATCAGCTTGCGGAAGGCCGCACTGCCCGTGACGTTCGTCCGCTCACCGATGTTGACGAAGTTGCTGCCTTGGAAAATGCGGAGCGGCTCAAGGCCGGAGTAGGTGGGGATGGACATGATCTCAATCATCGCTACGTTATCGCATTGTCATTTGACACATACTGACCAAACGTCAGAATTTTGAACCCATTTCCAGACACCCAAGCCTTGAGGGTTAGCCCTTCGTCAATAGACTTCATTGTCCTTCCGTACGTTTCCAAACGTTCAACTTTCAGATCAATCGTATCCCTCTGAAGGGTCCACGTTGTAGTGTGGTCGGGGTTCAACCGAACCGTGTAGATCGTCGTGAAATGATCACCGACTTTTAGAGGACCGTGAATACACCTACCTTCTATGACTTGATGTAGTCCATCGACCACAGCGCCTCCAATGTGCAGAGTAACTCTCATGGTCTAGCATTCGGGGATCGCGTGAGCGATTGCAGCGGAAAGCCCGCAAGCGAGGAGGAAACCGGGGTGATGCGGCGTGACTCGAGACCGGAGCTGGTGGTTATCATATCAATCGCTAAACAAAGTCTTCTTCAATTCCTCGAAAGCAGGCCACTTGGAATCCATGACATGGACAACGTGCAAGCCGTGGAACCCCCGCGGCAGCCTGGTCACGATGTAGGCGTTCCCTGCATGACCGAAGTAGATCTCTTCGAGTGATCTCTCCACCAATTCTTGAATGAACGATACAACGAGCGCTTGGTGCTCTTCTTTCAGAACCGCTTCTTTCTGTTCGATCACCCTTCTATTGAACAATTCGGGATTGGGACAAACCACTGTATCCCTTTCAAACGTCGCATGCATTGTTCCTTCTTTGGTTCGGAACACCCTGATCTTTTCTGAATGGCCTCCCCATTCCCCGCAATCATCAAAGTTCCCTTCGATGAACAATGTGTCACTTCCACTGATGCTGTCAAGACCAATAATTTCATGGGTTTCCGTTCCGTGTGAGCAAGAAGACCACAACGCGATCAAGACGAGATACTGCAGTATTGAAGCAGTGGTCTTCAATTGATGCTGGTGTTTCGCGTGAGCGATTGAAGCGGAAAGCCCGCAAGCGAGGAGGAACGACGAGTGCGGACTTGCAGCGGAAAGCGCGACCCTGAGGCTTTGCGAGGGGGCACGCCCAAACCCATGAGAAATGTGAAGTGTGATTGCGGAGGTGTGAGCTGTGAAGTGGGCCCCAGGGTCTGTTAGATTAAGTGTGTCATGATCTTGATCACTGTTGTTGTTGATGTTGTTGGGTTTTCAACGAGGGGGTTTGGGGGAGACTCATAACCTGTTGATCGTTGTTGGTAATCTGTGGATCGAAGCGCGGACCGAA
>JBGTAJ010000191.1:0-3420 GCA_041749915.1 Flavobacteriales bacterium | reverse complement strand
AGGAGAAGAAGTTCGGCACGGTGGGCGCCGTGGCCCGCGATGCCCAGGGGCACCTCGCGGCCGCCACCAGCACCGGCGGCATGACCAACAAGAAGTGGCAGCGCATCGGCGACAGTCCCATCATCGGGGCCGGCACCTACGCCAACGACGCCTCCTGCGCCGTGAGCTGCACCGGCCATGGCGAGAGCTTCATCCGCGCCGTAGCCGCCCACGATGTGCATGCCCTCATGCTCTACAAGGGCCTATCGCTCGCCGAGGCCGTACGTGTGGTGGTGCACGAGAAACTCCCCCCGCTGGACGGTGATGGCGGCCTCATCGCCGTGGACCACCAGGGCAACCTGGTGCTCGACTTCAACTGCAGCGGCATGTACCGCGGGCAGGTGGGCGGTGACGGGGTGTTCCATACCGCGATCTTTCGGTAGGATATACATTTCCGGGATTCTACAGCAACTTGTCCTGACCTCGGCGACCCGAGCGGTGAGGACCGTAAGCGAGGTCAAGTTCGTGAGGAGCTGTCATCCTGCCGATGGATGAAGCGCTCCATCAGGGCGATCAGTTTGCTTATCATGGTTTGTGACTGGTCCAGCTGCAGGTCCCGTCTCTCGAGCTGGTCGTGCAGGAACTGCTCTTTCTCGCTCCGTGCGGGAGCTGTAGCGCTGAAGCTCTGTGTGGCCGGCGACCATGGTGCCTCGCCCAATACCTGATCCATAGAGCAATGATACAGTTTGGCCAGTTTCATGGCCTCATCAATGGTGAGCTTACGATCGCCCTTTTCTATCCTGCAGTATTGCGAGGTATCCACACCAAGGTGGTCGGCCACATCTGCCTGGGTGAGTCCATGAGAGATCCGCAATTCCTTCAAGCGCTTCGTGTCCATTTCGCAAGATCGTTCGTGGGTAACTTGTGAAAAGCTCAATAGCTGAATGGCCAATATAGTCCAGGTGCACTGAATTCGGTTCAAGGTTTAGTGCCAATATGATGTACATATCACAGATCTAACATTGCGATATCCCCATAGGATTTGAGCTACAGGACCCGGCAGCTTTGGCTCGGCGATCATGCCACACAATTCAAACGAACGGACATGGTACGAGAACATATTCCTTGGAACCAAGGATCTATCGCTGCATTGCTGTGTGCAGTGTTGCTGGGGACAACTCCACCTGCAAAAGGTCAGGCGGATGCATGGGTGCTTGCCAACGCGAACGGAAATGCGGGGAACTGGGTTGATCTATCACTGAACGTCGCTCAGGTGGGGGCAGTGTTGGCACTTCCAACCCCTGGGGGTGCGGACGGTTACGCTGGGCAAATTCCCACTCGCTCTCACCACATCCGCACCAACGGCGAGGGTGCGCTCATTTTCTTCGCTGTGGATGGAAACCTCTACGACGGGGATGGCTATCTGATCGCTGATGCCAGGGGAAGTAGTTGCAGTGAGTGCCTGGCTCCAGGGGTCATGGAATTCCTGAGCGTGCCGGTGCCGGGGAAATGTGGCTTGTACTACTTGCTCTCATCCGAGCCCAAATCTGACACCTACAATGCCACTCACATTCAGGTCGCTTTGCTCGATATGGAACAGCCCAGAGACCCTGGTTCCACTGATGAATGTCAACGAAAAGGACGGCTGATCGATCTCTTTGATGATAGCGACCTCCCTGCCAGCCATCCTGACCTTGTTGACTGGGCAAGCGATCCTTTCAGCCTTCTAAATGAAACTGCTGGCCCGACACCATTCAATGGTTCCTCAACCGATTACATGGGGAAACTGCCCCTGAATACAATGGGCAAGAGCAAGGCTCCGCAGTTCCGTATTGTCGAAGGGACGGAACTTGGAGATGATCACTTCCTTTTCGTAAAGCTGACAACCACCTTGCACATCTATCGAATGGCAAGTACTGGGATCTTTCTGGTCCAGCCATTGTCCGATACACAGTTTCCTCCCAATGGCTTGGACCTGATGCCCCTACAAGCCCAATTCAACCAGGATCCTTCGAACTTCGGCGTGGAGTATTCCAGGGATTTCGATGCGCGCCGCATTCCAAGTGGGGATATCCGGGTTGCCATGACGGGCTTTGCGGGCTTTTCCGAATGGCCAGATCCGGATGCAGGAAACAACCTACTGACAATTCTATTCAATGGTTCCACTGGTTCGTTCATATCGGGGTCGAACCAGGCGCTGTCCATCCTCCCCGCACCGCTTGGCCCCTGCAATGCGCCCGACAATAGCGCTGGTGGCCTCGCAGGTTGCTCTATTGCTGCTGATGGCAACCGGATCTTCCTGACCCTGGAGACCACCACCAACTGCACTGATTGGACGCCACGATTTGGATATGTGGATGTGGCAGCAGATCAGTTCGTGGATCTTACCTCTTCGGTGGCATTGCCTGCCAACTATGTGCGCACGAGGATCTACCGGAACCGGGCCCCGATCGGCACGAGCGATGCTTTGTATATCCCTACGGCCAGCGGTGTAGGGGTGGTAACGGTTCTCAACAGCTCGAGTCCTACGTTCTCGACCGGTGCGATCACCAACGGCATTCCACCCCAGATCGCGGTATCCGTGAGCGGTGCAGGAACTTACCGGCCGCACTTCCTCGCCATCGCGGTGTCAGGCGATCAGCATCTCTCGACCTCCAACAAGGAACAATGCTGCGGCTACTTCGAGACTGTACCAGGTGCAGCCGTGGAAGGTTATACGCAAGCTGCCGGCACATCAAGCACGTGGAACGGCCCCCAGAACGGTGTTCAGCCTTCGTCAAGCGCTGCCGTCTTCATCTGCGACCTGGTCGTGGAGACTGGCGCCAGTTTGTTCATCAGTAACATGGATCTCAAGTTCGCCAACAATGCGAAGGTGGTTGTTCGGCGCGGCGGCTACCTGA
Organism: Flavobacteriales bacterium; assembly: GCA_041749915.1. Lineage (GTDB taxonomy): Bacteria > Bacteroidota > Bacteroidia > Flavobacteriales_F > PHOS-HE28 > PHOS-HE28. Next base: position 541 of record JBGTAJ010000191.1, on the reverse strand, counting down.
AGTTCAACAACTGCTCCCTCAGCAGCCTCGAATGCCCCGACCAACGCTGGCCGGGCATACGTGTGGAAGGCGACCCGCTGAACTCATCCCAAAGCTCTGGGGTGCAAGGTATTGTCCATCTCAACAGTACGGTGGTGAGCAATGCTGTGGTAGGGGTATGGTGTGCAAGGGAACTGAACCCGACCACGCCGGTGGCAGGCTTTTTTGGGGGGCGCCTGATCGCCTCACAGTCCACCTTCAGCAATTGCATCACGGGGGTGAGGATCACCAACTATCACCGCTACTCGGGTGGAATGGAGCTTCCAAACCTTTCGCTGATCAGCCAGACAACTTTCGAGACGACCAGCAGCTCGCCGGATGGCGCCACACCAGGAAAGCACATCGAGCTGCTTGATGTCAATGGGGTAGTCCGAAGAACCGGTTTTGCCGAAGTTGGTCATCGGGGTTGAGTTGGACCATGGTTCTTGGGGTGGCCTTGGGGGCTGTTGACAGGCCATTTCCGGCCCGACAGGTCACACGATCCCCACGGATGATGTGGGTA
>JBGTAJ010000190.1:0-2183 GCA_041749915.1 Flavobacteriales bacterium | reverse complement strand
GATCGCAGCCGCGGTCGAGGCCGTGGGCGCGGTGGCGAGAAGGGACCCGGAGGGGCACCGCCCCCCAGCGCACCCCCTGCAGCGTGATGCGAGCGGCTGGGTTGATCATGGGGGTCGGCCTGCTGTTGGCAGGGTGCGCCGATCATGTGGTGCACAGTTCCGATGTGCCCGTGCCCAATGGTGCGTGGGAGCGCTCCTTCACCCCCACCTTCGAGTTCGACATCACCGACACGGTGAACACCCACAACCTGTTCATCGACATCCGGCACACGGGTGATTATCCCTTCAGCGACCTGTACCTCTTCGTGGATGTGCACGGCCCCGGAGGGCGGCACCTGCGCGATACCGTGGAATGCCTGCTGGCCGACCCCACCGGACGCTGGTACGGGAAAGGCACGGGCTTCATCTTCGCCAACCGCGCAGTGGATGCCAAGGTGCTGTACAAGACCGGCAACCGCTTTCCGGCCGCGGGCCACTACGTCATCCGCCTGGAGCAGGCCATGCGCACCGAGCGCCTGGAAGGGGTGATGGACGTGGGGGTGAGCTTGGAGCGCGTGCCCTGACCCATTTCCCCGGGCCGATGGACGAAATGAAGGCTTCGCTGCGTTACTTCCCAGCCCAGGGCTCCCCCGCTTTGCTGTGGTCGGTGTTGACAGAACACCGGCCCGACCGGACACAGGTGGTGACCGGCCCCGGTAATTTCGCCGACCATGGCCGCCGTCAATCCAACTAAGAAGCGCAGCCGCTGGCTGCTGGCCTGGTGGGCCCTTGTGCTCTCACCGGTGCTGGGCCTGTTCTTCATGTTGGTGCTGGCCGCCCTGAGCGACCTGCCTGGCACCGAGGACCTGGAGAACCCACGCAGCGACCTGGCCACGGCCATCCTGTTCAGCGATGGCACGCAGATGGGCCAGTATTACCGGGAGAACCGCATCCCGGTGGATTATGAGCGCATCAGCCCCAACGTGGTGAACGCGTTGATCGCCACGGAGGACGAGCGTTTCCGGGAGCACAGCGGGATCGACCTGCGCGGTACGATGCGCGCCGCGGTGTACCTGGGGAAGAAGGGCGGGGCCAGCACGCTGACACAGCAGCTGTCGAAAATGCTGTTCACCAACCGCTCCACGAACTTCATCAAGCGCACCTTCCAGAAATTCCAGGAATGGATCATCAGTGCCCGGCTGGAGCGGCAGTACACCAAGGACGAGATCATCGCGATGTACCTGAACCGCTTCGACTGGATCAACCAGGCGGTGGGCATCAACAGCGCGGCCAGGGTCTACTTCAACACCACCCCCGATTCGTTGCGGATCGAGGAGGCGGCCCTGTTGGTGGGCATGTGCAAGAACCCCGCCCTCTTCAACCCCCTGCGCCGGCCCGATACCACGCTCACACGCCGCATGGTGGTGCTGGACCAGATGCGCAAGAACGGCTTCCTGAGCACGCAGCAATACGATTCGCTGAAGGCGCTTCCCCTGGGGCTCCGCTTCCAGCGCGTGGACCACACCGAAGGCCCTGCACCCTACTACCGCGAGGTGCTGCGCGCCAAGCTGATCAAGCTCTTCGCCGAGAAGAACAAGGACGGGGAGCTCCGCTTCGCCAAGGCGGATGGCAGCCCCTACGACATCTATACCGACGGACTGAAGGTGTACACCACGCTGGACCGCCGCATGCAGCAGTACGCCGAGCATGGCGTGCGGGAGCACCTGGGCTCCGAGCTGCAACCGGATTTCTTCAAGGACCTGGCGAAGAAGAAGAACCGTCCCTTCGACTTCCGGGTGAGCAAGGAGGAGATCGATGGGATATTGAACACGGCCATGAAGCGCAGCGTGCGCTACCGCATCCTGACCGGGAAACAATGCGGCAACTGCGAGCGTCCGGCACGCTACATCGAGCAGAAGATGCACGAGGGCCACAAGCATTTCCACTGCCGCCCGGACCTGGGTGGCTGCGACACCTACTGGCCGGTGGTGAAAGAGGAGGAGCTCCCGAAGATCTTCGACACTCCGACGAAGATGCGCTTGTTCACTTGGAAGGGAGAACGCGACACGGTGATGAGCCCGATGGACTCCATCCGCTACTACAAGGGCTTCCTGCAGAGCGGCCTGCTGAGCATGGACCCCCACACCGGTTTCGTGAAGGCCTGGGTGGGGGGCATCGACTTCAAGCATTTCCAGTACGACCAC
>JBGTAJ010000189.1:0-1751 GCA_041749915.1 Flavobacteriales bacterium | reverse complement strand
TTCGAAGAAGCGGCCCTTGAAGCGGCTGATGGCGGTGGCCATGTCGCCCAATTCGCCGTGGTCCAGGAAGGCCTGCTCCAACCCGCCGTGCTGGGCGTACACATGGCGCAGGCCGCGGATGAAGTGGCGCAGGTCCACGCCATTGAAGGTGCGGTGCACGAAGCCGTCCAGGCGCTTGAGGTCCGTGGGGCCGGCGTGGAGGATGAAGTCATGCGGGGCTTCATCGAAGAGCGCCACCAGCTTGTTCGCGTTGGCGATGATGGTGCGGCGCTGCCCCCAGGCGATGGTGGCGGTGAGGAAGCCGATGATCTCGGCATCCTCCCGCTGGGCGAAGCGGCGGGGGATGTGGATGGGGTCGTCGGTGATGAAGCCGGAATGTGCGAAGCGCTCGTAGGCCTCGTCCAGCAGCGCCTTCAGGGCCTGTGCGTTCATGGCCGTTGCATCCCGGCGCGGATGTTCTGCGCCGCAAGGTCCACGGCCTGGGCGATGCGCTTGGCCCGTGTTCCCTCCGTCCGCGCACTGCCGATCCAGTACAGGATGTACTTGCGCGCACTGGCGGGGAAGGCATCGAAATGCTTCTTTGCGGAGCGGTCCATGGCCAGCGCCTTAGCCAGGTCCTCCGGAACTTCCAAGCTGTCCACCGCATCGAGCGTGGCCCAGGAACCGTTGGCCTTGGCCAACTCGATGGCCTTCATGCCGGCAGGCATCATGCGCTTGCTCGCGATCAGCCTCTCCACGTGGCCTTTGTTCACCTTGCTCCACATGCTCTTCGGCTTGCGCGGACAGACATGGAGCATGGAGCGGTCGGCATCCAGGCTGCGCGCCGTGCTGTCGATCCACCCGAAACAAAGGGCCTCTTCCACGATGGGCACATAGCCGATGTGCTTGTCCGGATGACCCTTCTTCCAGTACACGAGCCAGATGCCGGTCTGCCGGGTGTGGTGCTTCTTCAACCACGTCCGCCATTGCGCACGGCTGGTCACTTCCACGCGCTCCAAGGCATCGAGCTTGGTGGGTTTGCGGGCAGGTTCCATCAGACGCTCCACTGGGCGATGTTGTGGACCACGAGCAGCGTGTAGAGCACGGCGAAGAAGCCGAACAGCAGGTTCATGCCGTATCCGCCCCACTTGAATACCGCACCGGGTGGAATGGTGTACATCGGGTAGTAGGCGAACTGCGTGGCGACCTTGCCCACCCAGTAGGCGGCGATCAGACCGGTCAACGCGGTGGCCAGCGCTGTGCCGTTCTTCAGGTCCTCCGGTAACAGCACGGCGATGAGCCCGAAGGCGAAGTTCAGGCCCACGATGTAGCGCCCGTAGGTCTTGGCGATCTCCTGGTTCAGGGGCTTCAGCTTGCGCACATCGGTGTACCAGTCGAACACGCGGTGCCGGATGTAGGGATAGACCAGAGCGGTGAAGATCTGGCCCACACCCCCCGCCACGATGGCCCAGACGGGAACATCAATGCTCATTGCCCGAACATCGGGAAGGCCGTCATGTCCTGGATCTCATAACCCGCGGTGGAGAACAGCGCCTCGTCCACCTTGCCTTGCACCACATCGCGGGTGTGCATCACCACCTTTTCCTTGCCGTCGGTGCTGGTCCAGGTGTTCTCCATCATCAGGCCGTCCATGCCGCTCTTCTGCCATCCCTCAGCGCCCTTGCCGCTCATCATCTGCTTCATCACCGCCATCATGTCCCACTTCAGGTCCTCTGCCAGCCAGGCTTCGCCGCTGCCTTCGCTGTCGCTGT
>JBGTAJ010000188.1:0-1597 GCA_041749915.1 Flavobacteriales bacterium | reverse complement strand
CCTTGCCGCGCTCCAGCACGATGGGGCGCAGGCCCCGTTCGATGCAGCGCAGCGCGGCGAAGAGCCCGGCGGGACCGCAGCCCACGATGATCACCACTTCCCCCTTGCGCACATCCGGAAGCTCCGGAGGTGTGATCGGCGCGTCGGCCCGGAACTCGGTATCCAGCAATACCCGCAGACGCACCAAGGGCAGTTTGCTACGGGCATCGATGGAACGCTTCAGCACCAGGCTGTACTGCACGCTGCCATTGGCCAGACCAGCAGCTTCGGCCGCGCTTTCGCGCACGCGCACGGGGTCCGCGGCCTCGGCCGGTGGCAGGGCGATGTCCACGGTGCGTTCCATGGCGGTGGGCCTCAGCCCTCGAACGTGAAGGTGAGCACCCAGGTCTTCGAGCGCAGGCTTTGCACCGGCAGGTCGAAGCGGGTGCCATCGCGCACGATGAGGTTGGGGATGCCGATGCCGTGCTTCAGCTCGATGCCGAACTTGAAGTACTGCAGGAAGAAGTCGAAGCCACCACCGACCTCGACCCCGTAATCATACTTGGCGAGCTTCACGATGGTCTCGTCGTCCAGCCCCTGGTTCACGTCCTTCTGGCTGGCCATGTCGATGCTGAACTTGCCGCCGCCGATGAGGTACACGGCGAGGTTGTTGATCCGGTCGCTGCGCAGTTTCACCAGGAGGGGGAATTCCAGGTAGGTGCTCTCCACCGGTTTCTGGAAATAGTCGATCTCTCCTTCGGCCGTGAGGAACTGGTACTGGAGGATGCGTTCCTGGAAGGAGAGGGTGGGCAGGAAGCGCAGGCTCAGGTTGTCCGTCATGTTCAACGAGGCCACGATGCCCAGGTTGAAGCCGGGCTGCCGCAGGTGGTCCAGCACCATCAGCGAGTCGCGGAAGGGGGCCTGGGCGTTGAGCGTGGTGTAGAAGTCGCTGTTGTTGTAGCTCAGCAGGAAGCCGAAGTGGAAGCGCCGCAGATCGAAGTTGGGCAGGTTCTCCACCTTCACCCCACCCTGGTTCTGGGCCTTGAGCAGGGGTGCGGCCAGAAGGACCAGCAGTAGGAGAAGCGAACGGATGGGGCGGGAGGCGGGCATCGGAGGGGCAACGAAAATAACGCGGGATCCGTGTCCGGTGGCCTGGAAATCAGTTCACTTCCGCGCCGTGTACAGCGATGCGATGCCTCCGGTGAGCGCCTCGGCCTTGCATTCGCGGCCCCCGGCCTGGCGCATCACCTGCAGGAAGGCCTCGCCCTCAGGGAAGGCGTCCACGCTCTTGGGCAGGTAGGTGTAGGCGGCGCTGTCCCTGCTCACGCTGCGCCCGATGGCGGGCATCACCCGGTGGAAGTAGAAGCGGAAGAGCTGCCGCATGGGCGTGTGCTGCGGTTTGGAGAACTCCAGCACGAAGAGCCGCCCGCCGGGCTTCAGCACGCGCAGCATCTCGCGCACGCCCAGCTCCAGGTGTTCGAAGTTGCGCACCCCGAAGGCCACCGTCACGGCATCGAAGGTGGCATCGGGGAAGGGCAGGGCCTCGCTGTCGGCGCGCTGCAGCACCACCCGCTTCTCCAGGCCGCGCTTGGCCACCTTGGTGCGGCCGTGGGCCAGC
>JBGTAJ010000187.1:0-5425 GCA_041749915.1 Flavobacteriales bacterium | reverse complement strand
TCGGTCTCACCGTAGTGGTCAACTGGCTGATCAAGCCCTTCACCATGGCCTTCTTTGCCTGGATCTTCTTCACCAAGCTCTACGCGGCTTGGATCACGCCCGAGATGGCGAACGAGTTCATCGCCGGTGCCATCCTGCTCGGCGCAGCGCCCTGTACGGCCATGGTCTTCGTGTGGAGCTACCTCAGCGGTGGCGACCCCAACTACACACTGGTGCAGGTGAGCGTGAACGACTTGCTCCTGCTCGTGCTCTTCATCCCCATCGTGCAGCTTCTGCTGGGCATCACCGGCATCGCCATCCCCTGGGGTGTTCTCAGCACCTCGGTCATCGTCTTCGTCGTGATACCGCTGGTGGCGGGCTACCTCACGCATCGCTGGCTCATGAGCACCAAGGGCGAGCAGTGGTTCAAGACGCGCTTCCTGCCAATGCTCAAGCCCGTATCCATCACCGCGCTATTGGCCACGCTGGTGCTGCTCTTCGCTTTTCAAGGACAACGGATCTTGGACAAGCCGCTGGACATCCTGCTCATCGCCATCCCGCTCACGATCCAGACCTACTTCATCTTCTTCCTCAGCTGGAAGGGCGGTCGCTGGCTGGGCCTGAACTACCGCACCTGCGCACCGGCCAGCATGATCGGGGCCAGCAACTTCTTCGAACTGGCCGTGGCCGTGGCGATCGCCCTCTTCGGGCTGAACAGCGGCGCTGCTTTGGTCACCGTGGTGGGTGTGCTCATCGAGGTGCCGATCATGTTACATCTGGTGCGGATCGCGAAGCGCTGGCGATACGCATGAGCACCACCCTCGGTCTCCGCGCCAACTGGAAGCAGTTCACCCTGTTGGTGATCGTCAACGCCTTCGTGGGGGGCATGGTGGGCATCGAACGCACAGTGCTGCCGGTCCTCGCTGAGCTGGAGTTCGGCATCGCCTCGCACTCCGCGGCGCTCAGCTTCATCATGGCCTTCGGCATCAGCAAGGCGCTGGCCAACTACTTCACCGGAAGGCTGGCCGGGCGCTACGGCCGCAAGGCGCTGCTGATCACCGGCTGGGTGCTCGCCTTACCTGTTCCGTTCATGCTGATCTACGCCGATGCCTGGGCCTGGATCGTGGCGGCCAACATCCTGCTGGGCATCCACCAGGGCTTCGCGTGGAGCAGCACGGTGGTGATGAAGATGGACCTCGTGGGCGAGAAGGACCGTGGGCTGGCCATGGGCCTCAACGAATTCGCCGGCTACCTCGCCGTGGGTGGCATGGCCTTTCTCACCGGCTACCTCGCGGCGCACTACGGGCCACGGCCGGTGCCCTTCCAAGTGGGCATTGTCATCGCCGTGGTCGGTCTGCTGCTCACGCTGCTGTGGGTGAAGGACACCGGGCACCATGTGGCCGCGGAGAGCGCGAAGAGCACCATGCCCAAACTGAAGCGCGTGTTCGTGGAGACCAGCCTCACGCACCGTACGCTGGGCAGTGTGACGCAGGCCGGACTGGTGAACAACCTGAACGACGGCATGCTCTGGGGCCTGCTGCCCGTGCTGCTGCTCAACGAGGGTTTCGGACCGGAACGCATCGGCGCCATCGCGGCGGTGTACCCCGCAGTATGGGGCATCGGCCAGCTCTTCACCGGCAAGCTCGCCGACCATGCGGACCGCAAACTGCTGCTCGTGTTGGGCATGGTGTTGCAAGGCATGGCCATCCTCGGCTTGCCCTTCGTGCACAGCAACGGCGCCTACATCGCCCTCAGCGCATCACTCGGTCTGGGCACTGCGCTGGTCTACCCCACCTTCCTGGCGGTCCTGGCCGCACACACCCACCCGCAACAACGCTCGGAGGCCGTGGGCATCTTCCGCCTCTGGCGCGACCTGGGCTATGCCATCGGCGCCCTGCTCACCGGCCTCATCGCCGATCAGTTCGGCATCACGACCTCCATACTCGCCATCGGTGCGGTGACGGTGCTCAGCGGTGTGGTGGTCTGGCTGCGCATGCCTTCCGCCCGAAAATGTCTGGAACCAGCGGACCTGATGCCCTTGCTGGGCAAACCCGATGTCCGGGTAGTGGATGTGCGCTCTCCCGAGGAATTCGCCAGCGGTCACTTACCCGAAGCGGTGAACATCCCGCTAACTGACCTGCTGGACCAGGCGCGGAGCTGGTCGCGTAACCAACGTATCGTAACGGTGTGCGCCAAAGGTGGCGGACGCAGCGCACAGGCCGCACAGGCGTTGCGTGATCTGGGATTCGGGCGGACGTGGTGGTTGTGCGGTGGAACGGTGGCGTGGCGTTGAACACATCTCCGGCCCTCAGGTGACCATTGTCACCTCGCCCACCCTGTGATCATCGTTCTTTTGCGATGAACATTGCTTCCCGCATTCCGCTTTCGACCGCTCCACTCAGAACCGACCGTTCATTCGTTATGCTCCGCACCGCCACCGATATCGACTATAGTGAGCAGGAGGAGACCGTGGCGCGCTACGCGAAGGCCCTCGGACATCCGGTGCGCATCCGTATCCTGAAGCTGCTGAGCGATCGGTCCTGCTGCTACAATGGCGACCTGACGGAGGAGATCCCACTGGCGCAGAGCACCATCAGTCAGCACCTGAAAGCCTTGAAGGACGCAGGGCTGATCCAAGGCGAGATCCTGCCGCCGCGCGTGAAGTACTGCATCAACAAAGCCAACTGGCAGGAAGCGAGGACCTTCTTCCTCGATCTGCTGAAATGAACCGAAAACACCTTCGCCGGGCTACGGCGTTCAACGCATGAAACACATCAAGATCCTGGGCACCGGCTGTGCCAAATGCAAGAAGACCGAGGAGATCGTCCGCCAGGTGATCGCCTCCGACCGCATCGACGCCACCGTGGAGAAGGTCGAGGACATCCAGGCCATCATGGCCTACAACGTGCTCACCACACCGGTGCTGGTGATCGATGAAAAAGTGATGTCCAAGGGTCGCGTGCCCACGGCCGAGGAGGTGCGCACCATGCTGATCGCCTAAGGGAACGAGCATGGATCCCCGCACCGTTCGCAAGGCAAGGAGCAGTTGCGCCACCCCGAAGAGCAACCGAGCGGACCGCTGCTAAGCCATGTTCGACTGGCTCGACTCCCTCGTTGCGTGGCTGGTGTACGACACATTAGGCCTTGACGCGACCACCCATTGGGGGCAGGCCCTCCACTTCTTCCTCTACGATACGGTCAAGATCCTGATCCTGCTCTTCCTGGTCACCTTCATCATGGGGATCGTGAACGCCTATTTCCCCATCGACCGCGTACGCAACTTCCTCTCCCGCAACAAGCTCTACGGCGGCGAGTACCTCATGGCAAGCTCCTTTGGTGCGATCACGCCCTTCTGCTCATGCAGCTCCGTGCCGCTGTTCATCGGCTTCGTGAAGGGTGGCATCCCCATGGGCGTCACCCTCGCCTTCCTCATCACCTCCCCACTGGTGAACGAGGTGGCCATCGCCATCTTCATCGGCATGTTCGGTGTGAAGACCACGGTGATCTACGTGGTCACGGGCATCCTGTTGGGTACCATCGGCGGTGCGGTGCTCGGACGCATGCGGCTGGAACGCTACCTCAGCCCCTGGGTGCAGGGCGTGATCCAGCAGGCCGAGGTGGAAGGCGCCTACGACGGAGAGAAGCTCACCTTCACCCAACGCCTTCCCGGCGTGGCGCGCGAGGCCTGGGGCATCGTGAAGAGCGTGCTCATCTATGTGCTCATCGGCATCGCCATCGGTGCGCTGATGCACGGCTTCATCCCCACCGGCTTCTTCGAGGAGCACATCAGTGCCGATAACCCATTGGCCGTTCCCTTGGCGGTGATCTTGGGCGTGCCCATGTATGCGAACGCCGCCGGTGTGCTGCCCGTCATCCAGGTGCTGGTGCAGAAGGGCGTTCCCCTGGGGACCGCCATCGCCTTCATGATGGCCGTGATCGGGCTCTCGCTCCCCGAGGCCACCCTCCTGAAGAAAGTGATGAGCATGAAGCTGATCGCGATCTACTTCGGAACAGTGACCTTCTTCATCATCCTCAGCGGCTACCTCTTCAACCTCATCCTGTGAATGTCCATGAAACACCTGCTCCTCTCCTCGCTCATCACCCTGTTCGGACTGCTCACGGCCTTTGACAGTTCCGCGCAACAGCCCGCCAAAGCACAGGGCACGACGGCCACGACGTGGATCGACGTCATCGACTTCCACACCGACCACCGTTGCAGGACCTGCCTCACCATCGAGGGCCTCACCAAGGAAGTGCTGAACGGCACCTTCGCGCCGCAGATGAAGAGCGGCGTCCTCACCTTCCGCCTGGTGAACGTGGACGACAAGGCCAACGCCAAGCTGGCCGAGGATTTCGGCGCCTACGGTACCGCGCTCTTCCTGCACGTGCACCGGAACGGCAAGGCGGAGAAGATCGACCTCACCGAGTGGGCCTTCATGAAGGCGGATGATGCCGCGGCATTCAAGGCGGAGCTCACCCAGCGCATCAACCAACTGCTCTGATGGCCTGGTTGCAGGACCTGGCCATGAGCCGCGAGGCGCCCGTGCTCGCCGCCTTTGCGCTGGGGCTGCTCACGGCCGTCGCTCCCTGCCCGCTGGCCACCAACATCAGCGCCACGGCCTACATCGGTCGCGAACTGAAGTCGCCGCGGGCCATGTTGCTCAGTGGTGTGCTGTACATGCTGGGGCGAGCCTTCAGTTACTCGGTCATCGGCTTGGCGCTCTTTTGGGGTGCCAGCAAGTTCCACGTCGCGCGCTTCTTCCAAGGCAATGGCGAGCTCGTCCTTGGCCCCATCCTCATCCTCATCGGCCTGGTGCTGCTGGGCGTGATCACCGTCGGGGGCAACGGCAGCAGCCTGCTGGACAAGCTCGGGGATCGTTTCAAGGACAAGGGCTACCTCGGCGCCTTCATGCTGGGGCTGCTCTTCGCGCTGGCCTTCTGCCCCTACAGCGGTGCGCTCTACTTCGGCTCGCTCATCCCCATGACCCTGGCCCCCACCGGCGGGCTGCACCTGCCCGTGGTATTCGCCATCGGCACCGGGCTGCCCGTGCTGGGCTTCGCGGCCGTCATGGCCTACAGCGCCCAGCGCATCAGCCGTGTGTTCAACGCTGTGCAGCGGATGGAGAAGGTGATGCGCTTCATCGCCGGTGCCGTGTTCATCCTCACCGGCCTCTACTACATCGGTATCTTCGCTAAGTGGTGGTAGCGCATCGAATGAAAAATGATGCCCCCAGACTTCGGGGAAGAACCGAGGAATGTGAAATGACCCAGGGTGAAGATGATCATGGACCAAGCCATTGATCATTCAGAGACTGTTCAGTAAAGTGTGTCAGGTCGGATTACGAACTTCAAACCCTGACCAATGGAAACCAAGACTGAAAAGTTCGATTACGAAGCCTTCGAGAAGGAGGCAATGAGACAACTGCTACTGGGCAAGCCACTCAGT
>JBGTAJ010000186.1:0-6538 GCA_041749915.1 Flavobacteriales bacterium | reverse complement strand
CAACCTGGTGGATGGCAATTCTGTTCCCATTCCCAAGGACGATGCCGACAAGGCCTTCGATGCCGCCACCTGCATCGGGTGCGGTGCCTGCGTGGCCACCTGCGTCAACAGCAGCGCCATGCTCTTCGTGGCCGCCAAGGTGAGCCAGTTCGCGCTGTTGCCCCAAGGTCGACCCGAGGCCAAGCGCCGCGTACAGGCCATGGTGGAGCAGATGGACAAGGAAGGTTTCGGCAACTGCAGCAACACCGGTGCCTGCGAGGTGGAATGCCCCAAAGGCATCAGCCTGGAGCACATCGCGCGGATGAACCGGGAGTACCTGGCGGCGAGTGTGACGAAGGATTGAAGGCTGCCTTTCTCAAAGGATCCGAACGGGCTGTCATCGACGGCCCGTTCGTCATTCTGGTAATGTGCCCAAGGGTCTGGTCAAGTTCCCCGCTTAGTTTCGCATACCATGGACCTCACCAGCAAACTCCCCCATGTCGGCACCACCATCTTCACGGTGATGAGCAAGTTGGCACAGGAATGCGGTGCCATCAACCTCAGCCAGGGCTTTCCCGACTTTCCCATCGATGGCAAGCTCATCGACCTGGTGGACAGGGCCATGCGCGCGGGCCACAACCAGTACGCGCCGATGCCGGGCCTTCCCGCATTGCGCGAGGTGATCGCGTCCAAGGTGAAGCGGCTCTGCGGGTTCAGCTATGATCCGGAAACGGAGGTCACCGTGACCGCCGGAGGTACACAGGCCATCTTCACGGCGATCGGGGCCGTGGTGCATCCCGGCGATGAAGTGATCATCGTGGATCCCGCGTACGACTGCTATTCGCCCACGGTGGAGCTCTTCGGTGGAAGGCCGGTGCATGTGCGTCTGGGCAGTGACATGGAGTTCGATGCCGATGCGGTGAGGCAGGCCATCACGCCACGGACGCGCATGCTCATGATCAATACGCCGCACAATCCGGCGGGGACCATCCTTCGTGATGCGGACATGAAGCGCATCGCGGACATGCTGCGCGGGACGGACATCCTCCTCTTGAGCGATGAGGTGTACGAGCATCTCGTCTTCGATGGTGAGCCCCATGCCTCGGTGATCAACTACCCTGAGCTGCGCGATCGGGCCTTCGTGATCTTCAGCTTCGGCAAGGTGTTCCACGCCACCGGTTGGAAAATGGGCTATGCCATGGCCCCGAAGGCGCTGATGGCCGAGTTCCGGAAGGTGCACCAGTTCAATGTCTTCAGCGCGAACACGCCGATGCAACATGCGCTGGCGACATACATGCAGGACCCTGCGAACTACGAGAACGTGCCCTCCTTCTACCAGACCAAGCGGGACCGTTTCGCGTCCGGCATGAAGGGTTCGCGCTTCACCCTGTTGCCCTGCGAAGGGTCCTACTTTCAGCTGGCGGACTACAGCGCCATCAGCAACGAAGCGGATCGTGCCTTTGCCGAGCGGGTGGCGCGGGAGTTCGGTGTGGCGGCCATACCCTTGTCGCCGTTCTACAAAGCCCCCCCTGCGGACCAGCACCTGCTCCGCTTCTGTTTTGCCAAGCAGGACGCTACCTTGGACGCAGCCATCGAAAAGCTATGCAAGATCTGAGGGTGACGTTGGTACAGAGCATGCTCCACTGGGAGGATGCGGCGGCGAACCGGGCGATGTTCGCACAGAAGTTCCTTCCGCTGAAGGGTGCCACGGACCTGATCGTCCTTCCCGAGATGTTCACCACCGGGTTCAGCATGCGCGTGGAACTGGCCGAAGCGATGGACGGCCCCACCGTGCAATGGATGAAGGAACAGGCGGGGATCTTGGATGCGGCCATCTTCGGCAGCCTCATCATCCGCGAGGGCCACAAGGTCTACAATCGGGGGGTGTTCGTCACACCTGACGGTCGGGTGGAGCACTATGACAAACGGCACCTCTTCCGCATGGCCGAGGAGTACCGGCATTACACCTGCGGCACGCGCAGGGTGGTGGTGGAATGGCGCGGCTGGCGTTTGCTGCTGCAGATCTGCTACGACCTTCGCTTTCCGGTGTTCTCCCGGAACCGGGGAGACTACGATGCGATCCTGTACGTGGCCAATTGGCCCGAGCTGCGCCGTTATCCCTGGAGCCAGTTGCTCATCGCACGGGCCATCGAGAACCAGAGCTATGTGATCGGGGTGAACCGCGTGGGCATGGACGCCATGGGGCATCACTATTCAGGCGATTCAGCCTCGGTGGATCCCCGGGGCGATGCGGATGAGATGGAGCCCTCCAAGGAAGGAATGCTCCAGACCGTTCTTCATCGCCTGGCGCTGGATGACTTCCGATCGAAATTCCCCGTGGGACTGGATGCCGATCCCTTCGAACTGAAGGACTGAGGCGCTTCAGTACAGTACCTGGATCTGGCCGATCTGGCTCTGTTCCATGCCCATCGTACCATCCTCGTCGGTAAAGAACTTGTAGGTCATCCGCCATACGTACATGTCGTTCTTGACGAGCTCGCCGCGGTAGGTGCCGTCCCAACCCGTTTCCAGGTCGTTGCTCTGGAATAGGAGCTCGCCCCAGCGGTCGAACACACGGAACTGGATCTCGGCGATGCTCTTGCCGACCGGACGGAAGAGGTCGTTCAGCCCATCTCCGTTCGGGGTGAAGGTGTTCGGCACGAAGACCGTGGCCGGGCAGAACTCATGGACCTGTGCCGAGTCCCTGACGGAGCAGTCATACTGGTTCGTGACCTGCACATAGTAGGTGCCGTAGGCGCCCGCCATGATCACCTGGGAGGTGGCTCCGGTCGACCAGTCGTAGCGTGAGCCTGGATTGCCGGCGTCGAGCACGACATAGCGCGGTTCATCGTCCAGGCAGGTATGGAACTCGGTCACGGCCATCCGTGCCGGAGAGGGGTTGAAGAACACGGCTATGGAATCGCTGCGCAAGCAGCCGTTGTTGACCGTCACCGCATAGGTCCCCGTCTCTCGCACGTTCACCTGTCGCGTGGTGGCTCCCGTGTTCCATAGGTAGGTGGAACCCGGGTTGCCGGCGTTCAGTCGAAGCACTTCGCCTTCGCAGAGCACGGTATCCGCACCGAGCTGAACGACCGGCGGCAGGGTGAGCTGCACAACGGCATCGTATGTCGCTGTGCAACCACTGCTGCCCGTGATGGTCACACTATAGGTGCCACTGGTGCTGACGGGCAGCGTGGCCGTGTTGGCTCCGGTGTTCCAGAGGTAGTTGCTGCCGACGTTACCGGCATTGAGGACAAGGGGGATATCGATGCACTGGGTGACGTTGGTGAGCACGTCCACAGGTGCTGCGATGAGCGCGACCTGAACGTCATCCGTGACGGTGCAGGGTCCGTTGGTGACCGTGAGGCTGTAGGTCCCCGCTTGGTCGATCGTGATCGTGGGGGTGCTGGCCCCTGTGCTCCAGAGGTACTGCAGGCCCGTGCCAGTGAGGGCGCCGCCCAGTTCGATCGAAGTGCCCGAACAGATCGCTGTGTCGGGACCAAGGTCCAATACCGGAGGTTCGACCAGGGTGACATCGGCCGAAGCGGTGATCGAGCAGCCCTGTGCCGAGGTGATGGTCACGGTGTACGTACCGCTGGTGCTCACCTCCACGGTCTGCGAGGTGGCTCCGTTGTTCCACAGGTAGGTCGATCCCGGATCCCCGGCATCCAGTATGACCGGAGCAGTGGCGCAGGCCGTAACATCCTGCAGGACATCCATGGGTAGGGAATTGAACACCACGTTGACGGCGTCGCTGGCCGTGCAGTTGTTGATGTTGGTCACCACCACGCTGTAGGTGCCATTGCTGGTCACGGAGATGGTCTGCGAGGTGGCTCCGGTGCTCCAGAGGTAGCTCGAACCGCTGTTCGCTGCGTTCAGCACCTGAGGCGTGGAGCCGCAGATCGCCAGATCGGGTCCGAGGTCGATCACGGGCAGCGGGTTGAGCAGCACGTTGAACGTTGTGAAGGCCTCACATCCCTGTGCATCCGTCATGGTCACAGTGAATGCGCCACTGGCGCTTGGTACGATGCTCGCAGTGGTCGCACCCGTATTCCATGCATAACCAGCCGCTGTTACAGGGGCTGTCAGCGTGGGAGGAACGTTGGCGCAGGCCACCATGGATTGTTGGGTCGGCACGTTCTCGAAGGCGCGGGTCACGGTGATCTGGTCCGTGGCCGAACAGCCGTTCACATCGGTGACCGTGACCGTGAACACGGTGCTTTCATCCACCAGGATCGTCGGGGATTGGATGTTGGCCGCATTCAGGTTGTCGGCCGGGGTCCAGGCGTAGGTCGGGTTCGGGACGTTGTGCGTCACGTTCAGCTCCTGGCCCAACAAACTGCATTCGCTCAGGTCCGGCCCGGCGTTCACGACGTAGCCGGTGGTGACAACGATGGTGGTGGAGCCGGAAAGGGAGCAGCCACTGGCCGTGTGTGTCACCGTGCAGGTGTAGGTCGTGGTGGAAATGGGGGACGCGAGGGGGGTGGCGGAGCTGGGGTCATTGATGCCCGCACCGCTCCAAGCATAACCAAGTCCTGTTCCCCCGCTGGCGAGCGCGCTGAGGGAGACGGACTGTCCCTGGCAGATGGTGTCCTGATCGGCGCTGACCACCAGGTCCAACAACTGTCCCACGGTGATGGTGATGGCATCACTGTCCGTGCAGCCGCTGGCCGTAGTGGCCTGCACGGTGTAGGTGGTGGTGGTCTGCGGCGTGGCGATGGTGGTACCCGACGTGGTGCTGCTCAGTGACCCGTTGTTCGGTGTCCAACTGTAGGTGATGTCCGTGGCGAAGGAAGGGGTCGCTTGCAGGGGCATGCCGTTCACCGCGCACAGGGTCGTGTCGTTCGGAAGGCTGATCGAGAACGCCGGATCGACATGGATGTGGACCGAATCCGAATAGATGCAGCCCGCCGTGGGGTCCGTGCCTGATAGGGTGTACCAGCCTGATGTGGTGGGGGTGGCCGATGAGCTGAACGCAGCCGGTGAGGCGACGCCGGTGCCCGACCAAGCGTAGCTGAGCCAGGTGTTGTCGTAGCGGGTCACGAAGAACTCATCGATCGCCCAGTTGTCCTGATCCACACCGGAGTTGGCGAGCTGGCGGACACGGAACATGGTGTTGCCGCTCTGTGCCGGCGCGGGGAAGACCGCTTCGATCGGCGTGAAAGCACCATAGCCGTCCTGGTCAAAGGAGATCATGTTCGACCAGTTGAGTCCGTTGTTCGTGGAATACTCCAGAACCACTCCCTCACCGGGATCGGCGTTGTCGCAGGGCGCCGTTCCTTGGGCGATCATCAAGCGAAATCGGACCTCCCCACCTCCGCTTGTGTTGATCCCCACGGTCTGGGCGTAGCGCGTACCGTTCCCATTGAAGCGCAGGGCGAGGCCGCTGTGGCTACCGCAGGTGTTGGAAGGGCTTCCTCCCTGAATGGCGGTCCAGATGGGGGATGACCCACCATCGAAGTTGTCGGCGGCCATCACCCGCAGGGCCTGGCTGTTCAACTGCACCGAGGTTCCCTGGCAGATGGTGTCTGGTGTGGCCGTCACATCCAACTGGATGATCTGCGCGGGTACGACGGTCACGAGGATGCTGTCCAGCATGTTGCCGCAACCGCTGGGGCTCGTCACCGAGACCTTGTACCAGGTGGTGGCCTGTGGCGTGGCGATGGGGTTGGCACTGTTCGGGTCGCTCAGTGAACTGGCCGGCCACCATTCAATGTCGAACCAGGCCGGATCGGGCGGCGGGTCCAGCGCGAGCTGAACGGCCTCATATTGGCAGACGGAGATGTTTGGCTCGTCGTTGGCGGTGAGCAGCGTGGGCAGGGTCAGCGGGATACCCACATGAAAGGTGAACGTACGTGGACAACCGCTCACGGCCAGTTCGCCGCTGACCACATAGCTATCACTGGCGGTCGGGGTCACTGTCAACGAGGGGCCGGTGCCGATGACGGTCCCTGGGTCGCTCAGCACGGTCCAGGTGGCGTTGTTCAAGGGGAAGGGTGCCTGCAAGGTGATGCTGCCACCCCCGCAGACGATGGAGTCCTGCTGCACCGGGGGGGCGCTGATGCTGTTCACCGAGCTCGCGTAGCTCTCCCCATAACCGATGCCGAAGAGGTAGGCCTGGAAACCAGCGGGTGATGCCAGGCGATGAACGCCCGAGCCCATCGGGATCTTGGCGTGGGACCGGTCGGAGCAGCCGGGATAGGCTTGGAACAGGGACGAGCTGACCGCGGAACCGTCCAGCGTCAATTGACCGATGCTGTTCGTGGGAACGACAACGCTGACGCTGTACTGGTTCACCTGGGCTGTTCCCGAGGCGTGGAAGGAGGCTGTTCTCGAGATGCGGTCCGCGGGTGATAGTACCATCAGCGATGGGTCACCGTTGCCCGCACAGAGGTAGCCCTCCAGCAGTTGCACCACACTGACCGGCGCACTGGCCTCGATGCAGACGGGAACATTGCTGCCGTTCACCTCGTGGCGTTGACCGGCGTTCAGGATAACGGTCGTGGTGCCGTCAATGGTCACGGTGGTGTTGTCCACATCAGCCATGATGCGGTAGGTG
>JBGTAJ010000185.1:0-8145 GCA_041749915.1 Flavobacteriales bacterium | reverse complement strand
GCCGATCGATGTTCCCTGGAGCAACAAGGACCTGCAGGTGGAGTGGATGAGCTTCCGCGACAAGCTGCTGCCCGGTGCGAAGGAGGAATGGCGCCTGAAGATCACCGGTCCGAAGAAGGAGCGCGTGGCCGCACAGCTGCTCAGCGTGCTCTACGATGCCTCGCTGGACCACTTCGTGCCACACGGCTGGGACATGGACCTCTGGACCGATAACCCTGTGGAACGTTCATGGGGACGGTCGGAGCCCTTTGGCTTGGGCGAACAACAGCTCGTCTGGCGGCCTTACGAGGAGGGGGCCATCGTGACTCGGACCTATCCCGAGCTGATGACATACGGCATGTTCCAGGGTGGTCGCGGGTACTACCGTGGTCATGCCATGCGAGGAGGGGTATTGACGATGGAGGATAGCGTCGGGGAGTATGTCATTATGGGAAATGTGGCCCACGCTGCTGCCGCTGTGGTGGAGGATGATCTGGAGATGAAAGAGGTGGTTGAGACACCCGGAGGCCCGATCGATGCGACCAACCCATCGACCGGAACCGTCGTTCGCAGTGACTTCCGGGAGACCGCCTTCTTCCTGCCCGACCAGCTCACCGATCGGGACGGTAGCATCGTGCTGCGCTTCACCATGCCCGATGCCCTCACCCGCTGGAACTTCATGGGCCTGGCGCATACCCAGGACCTGCAACTGGTGCGCTTCGACCGGCAGACCATCACGCAGAAACCCCTGATGGTGGTCCCCAACCTGCCGCGCTTCCTGCGTCAGGGCGATCGGATCACCATCACGGCCAAGATCAACGTGGTGGAAGGTGGGTCGCTCACCGGCAGGGCGCGCATGGAGCTCTTCGACCCGCGCACCAACACGGCCATGAACACAGCCTTCCAGCTCACGCGACCGGTGGTGGACTTCACCGCAGCTCCGGGCCGGAGCGCGAACGTCAGTTGGACGGTCCTCGTGCCGGAGAACGGTGAAGCAGTGGCCATGCGCATCATCGCCCAGGCTGCGGGCATCAGCGATGGCGAGGAACGGGTGCTGCCCATCCTCACGGACCGGATATTGGTCACCGAGAGCTTGCCCATCGCCATCACCAAGGCGGGCACCAAGACCTTCGAGTTGAAGAAGCTGCTTGGTCAGGGGCAGGATGCATCCACAACCCGTCGGAACCATCGGCTGCAACTTGAATTCACCCCGAACCCGGCGTGGTACGCGGTGCAGGCGCTGCCCTACCTGATGGAGTTCCCGCACGAATGTTCGGAGCAGATCTTCAGTCGGTATTACGCCAACCGCATCGCTGCACAGATCGTGAAGGAACGGCCGCAGATCAGGCAGGTGTTCGATGCGTGGAGCACGGGCGCACCCGGCAACGAGGGGGCCTTTGTCAGCGCGCTGGAGAAGAACCCCGAGCTGAAGGGCATCGCGTTGGAAGAGACCCCCTGGCTGCTCTCGGCACGCGATGAGGGCGAACGCAAGCGCCGCATGGCGCTCTTCTTCGACCTGCAGCGCATGGCCAGCGAAGAGGAGGTTTCGCTGAAGAAGCTCGGCGAGATGCAGCTCGGCTCCGGCGCCTGGGGCTGGTGGAGCGGCATGCAGCCTTCACGGTGGATCACGCAGCACATCGTGGCGGGATTCGGGCGCATGCAGCAGTTGGAGGCCTTCGACCGCACAGCGGGCTCGGACGCTGGTCGTATGGTGAAGCGCGCCATCATCTGGCTCGACCAGGAAGTGGAACGCGAGCATCAACAGCGCTTGCGCGGCACAAAGGCGGACAGCCTGCCGGACCCTTCCACACTGGACATCCACTACCTCTTCGCCCGCAGCCAGTTCCCTTACGAGGAGCTGGATCGCAAGCCTGCAAGCGCAGCCGCCTTCATCCTGGAACGCGTGCAGCGGAACTGGCTCAACTACGGGCTCGCTGAACAGGCCATGATCGCCCTGGCCGTGCATCGCATGGTACCCCCGTCGATCATCCCGACGCTCATCATGCGGTCGCTCAGCGAGCGTGCCACCACCAATGAGGAGCTGGGCATGTTCTGGAGCGGCCAGCGGGCGGGCTATGGCTGGAACGAGCAGCCCACGGAGCTGCATGCGCTCATGATCGAAGCCTTCCAGCAGGTGGCGGAGGATGACGAAAAGGTGAACGCCCTGCGCCAGTACCTCCTTGCGCTGAAGCGCACCATGGATTGGGGGACCACCAAGGCCACCGCTGATGCCTGCTATGCCCTGCTGGTGAGCGGCGACGAATGGCTGGAGCCCAAGGATGCCCCCGTGATCCGGGTGGGCGCTGCCGAAGTGAAGCCCGGAAAGTCCGAGGCCGGCACCGGCTATTACACCCAGAGCTGGAGCGGCGCCGAGGTGAAGCCGGCCATGGGCAAGGTGTCGGTGACAACCACGAGCGACGGTGTTCAATGGGGAGCGTTGCATTGGCAGTACTTTGAGCAGTTGGACAAGGTGACGCCGCATGAAAGTCCCTTCCGGATCAACAAGCAGGTGATGCTGCACGAGCAGACCGATGCGGGAGCGCGCCTTACCGCGCTGGAAGAGGCGCGTACCCTGAAGCCCGGAGACCGCATCACCATCCGCATCGAACTGCGCACCGACCGCTACCTGGACTTCGTTCACCTGAAGGACCTGCGTGCAGCGGGGCTGGAGCCGGTGGATGCCCTGAGCGGTCACCAGTGGCAGGGTGGTCTGGGCTACTACCGCAGCATCCGCGATGCCGGCATGCACTTCTTCTTCGACCGCATCGGGCCGGGCACCTACGTGTTCGAGTACGACCTGCGGGTGACCCACCAAGGGGACTTCAGCAATGGCATCACCACGGCCCAGTGCATGTATGCCCCGGAGTTCGGCTCGCACAGCGAAGGGGTGCGGGTGAAGGTGGGGGAGTGAGGAACAAGGGAGCGGTTACATTTGGGACCATGAAGCACCTTCTTTTGATCAGTTCCTTCGTGATGCTCGCCGCCTGTGGCGATGGCAAGAAGGAGGCGGCCGAACAGCAGATGGCGGCGGACAGTACCAGCACCGTCGGCTATTCCGTGGACCTGGCGTCCTTCGATGTTCCGCTGCAGCTCGACCTCGGTGATCTGGCGACCCTGGGGGTGGACAGTGCCCAGGTGCGCTGGAACGAGGAGTTCGGCTGGTTGGAGGTGCGTGCCGGTGAGGGCTTTGCCGTGACCATTGCCGAGGAGCCTGCCGACCTGGTGCGTTTGATGGCGGACCTGGAGCGCGACATGCTGCAGAAGCATACCGTGATCAGCGAGAGCCCCGAGCTGGTGGTCTACCGTTCGCAGTTCCCCGATGAGGACCTGGTGTTCGTGCACTTCTACCGCATCGTGCAGGTGGGCGACCGCACCTTCGTG
Organism: Flavobacteriales bacterium; assembly: GCA_041749915.1. GTDB lineage: Bacteria > Bacteroidota > Bacteroidia > Flavobacteriales_F > PHOS-HE28 > PHOS-HE28. The sequence continues at coordinate 4,785 of JBGTAJ010000185.1, read as the reverse complement.
ATGCAGGATGCCCCGGGCGGGCGTTTCAATGAGGCCGATGTGGCCCGGATGAGCGCCTCGGTGGGCGCACAACAACCGGTTTGATGCGCTGGTCGGTCCTGTTGCTGTCCCTCTTGGCGACCTTGACGGGCAGGTGCCAGACACCGGACGCCTTGTGGCTGGACAGTCTGCAGGCCTATTGGGGCCGGATCAACACGGAGTACCGGGACACGGCCCATACACCGCTGCGTCCCGAGGACCGGGAACACTTCGTCGAGTTGGAGCGCTTTGCACCCGACGAGCGCTACCGGGTCACCGCGCGCTTCCGTGCCCGCAAGGGAAAGGCCTTCGGGATGAAGACCACCACCGAGCGTTTGCCCCTGTATGAAGTGGTGGGGGAACTGAGCTTCACCCTGCTGGGGAGGAAGGAGCGGCTCACCGTATACCGCAACATCGAGCTGAGCAAACGTGCGGAGTACACCAACTACCTCTTTGTGCCCTTCACGGACGCCACCAATGGGGAGAGCACCTATGGCGGCGGTCGCTACCTGGACCTCACCGGCCCGCTCGGCCCCGAGGTGGAGCTGGACTTCAACCGGGCGTACAACCCGTATTGCGCTTACGGAGGGCGGTACAGTTGCCCCATCCCACCGGCCGAGAACCACCTGGAAGTGGCGGTGGAGGCCGGTGTGAAGGCCTTTGCCCATTGAGCTCCTTGGCGTCCCCCAAGGGGGGCGGCGCAACCTGTTCGACCCAAGCGCGTACACAGGCGCCATGTCGCTGGGAAAACCGATTCGTATGTCGTATCCTTGCAGACTGTTGAGATTCCATTTCGCCATGCGTCTGCTCCAAACCGTCCTCGTTGCCGTTCTGAGTCTGCCGGCTTTTGCTGGAACGATCGTGGTCGAAGGCCACTTCCAAGGCAAGAACCTCTTCATCCAGAACCCCTTCTCCGAAGCGGGTGTGGGCTTCTGCGTGTTCGAGGTCACGGTCAACGACCAGATCGCGACGGACGAGATCAACTCCAGCGCCTTCGAGGTGGACATGAACAACTTCGGCCTGAAGCTGGGCGATGCCGTGGTGGTGAAGATCAAGCACAAGGACGGCTGCACGCCCGTGGTGCTGAACCCCGAAGTGCTCAAGCCACGCAGTACCTTCGATATCGTGAAACAAGCCATCGCCGCCGATGGAACCTTCACCTGGACCACCACGAACGAGACCGGCGAGTTGCCCTTTGTCGTGGAGCAGAAGCGTTGGAACAAGTGGGTGAAGGTGGGCGAGGTGATGGGCAATGGCCGCCCCGGTGAGCACAGCTACAGCTTCAAGGTGACCCCGCACTACGGCGAGAACATCTACCGGGTGAAGCAGGTGGACCTCACGAAGAAGTCCCGCTACAGCGAATCCGTGAAGTATGTGGACCCCAGCGTCGCCATCGTCACCTGGAGCCCCGTGAAACCCAAGGACGTGATCACCTTCAGCGCCAACACGTTGTATGAGATCTACGACCAGTACGGCAACATCGTGAAGCGCGGCTACGGCAACAGCATCGATGTGAGCACCTTGAAAAAGGACATGTACTACCTGAACTACGACAACAAGACGGGCGAGACCTTCATCAAGCGTTGATCGCACCGTCCCCGACCTTCGAAAGCCCTCCCTGGTGGAGGGCTTTTCGTTTGGGGATGGCCCTGCCGATGCTGATCTTGCACCCATGGAACACCTGATCCGCATCGAGCACATCGGCATCGCCGTGAAGGACCTGAACACCGCCGAGGCGCTCTATACCAGGCTCCTGGGCGAGGGACCCTACAAGCGTGAAGCGGTGGAGAGCGAAGGGGTGATGACCTCCTTCTTCCGCACCGGTCCGAACAAGATCGAACTGCTGGAGAGCACGCGGCCGGTTGGCCCGATCGCCAAGGCCATCGAGAAGCGGGGCGAGGGCATCCACCACATCGCCTTCGAGGTGGCGGACATCCGGGCGGAGATGGCGCGGCTACGGGCCGAAGGCTTCATCCTGCTGAACGAGGAACCCAAGCGCGGGGCGGACAACAAGCTGGTGTGCTTCGTGCACCCCAAGAGCGCCGGCGGGGTGCTGGTGGAGCTGTGCCAGGAGATCGTCTGAGCCATGGCCAGCAGCAAGAACACCATGGCGTTCATCCTGGAGCATCTGGGTCATGCCGACCGCTTCACGGTGAGGTCCATGTTCGGGGAGTATGCCCTGTATGCGGATGGTAAAGTGGTGGGCCTGATCTGCGACGACCAGCTCTTCGTGAAGATCATGCCGGAGAGCGCGGCGTTGGAGGGCCGCACCGAGCGAGCGCCGGCCTATCCAGGTTCAAGGGATCACTTCCTGGTCCCTGAGGAGGTGATCACCGGTGACCGGGATCTCCCTGGAATGCTGCTGCGCATGGCCAGCACCTTGCCCTTTCCCAAGGCGAAGCGACCGAGGAAGAAGGCCTGATCTGTTCTAAGCCAGCAGCCCCAGGCGCTTCACCATCGCCACCACATCCTCCTTTTCCAGTTCCAGGTGCTCGGCGTGCAGCCCGGCGCTGCGCGCGCCCACCACATGCTGGATGCTGTCGTCGATGAACAGCGTGCGCGCAGGATCGGCACCGTGGCGTTCCAGCACATGATGGAAAGCTTCGGGGTGGGGCTTGCGCAGGCCGATCTCGCAGCTGTAGTAGGCGCCGTGGAACAGGCCCTTGAAGTCGGTGATGCCGTTGTCGCGCGCCACGATGGCCTCGAAGGCCGGTACATGGATGGCGTTGGTGTTGCTGAGCAGAAGCACCTGGTAGTGGTCCTTCAGCCGTTCCACCAGCGCGATCCGTTCGGCCGGGATGGTACCGAGCATGGCGTTCCAGCAGGCATCGATCTCGCGGTCGGTGATGTCGGGACGGAAGATCTGTCGGATGCGGTCGCGGAACTGCGCCGGACTGAGCTCGCCGGTCTCCAGGCCATCGAAGAGGTGGTCCTGTTTGGCTTTGCTGTACAGCGCATCGAAATCCTCGAAGCCCAGGGCATGGAAGGCACGGGCCGAAGCGTGGTAATCCACATCGATGAGCACGCCGCCGAGGTCGAGGAGGATGGTGTGGAATGCAGAATTCATGGGGCGGCAAATCTAGGCTTCGCGCAAGGCGGTCTATTTTCGCGCTCCCATCGGGAACGATGGCACGACCGGGCCTATAGCTCAGCGGTCAGAGCAGGGGACTCATAATCCCTTGGTCGCAGGTTCAAATCCTGCTGGGCCCACTGTAACTGTTTGGATGCCTTGGTCGTCAGGCATCCGGGTGCAACGCGGATATTAGTAGGGTTCCACGGCTCGTATCCGGACCCGTATGTTGCGCACAGCGAAGGTGCCGGGGGAAGGCTGCCGTATCTGGATCACCAATTGTTCGCGATGTTTTGTAGCGGGCATTCGGAACGCGTAGCGCCAGTGTCGCCATTGGCGATCGTCCGGCATGGGCTGGTCATTCATCCTGAACCCGTAAGTCGTTCTTACTGAGTCTGCATCAACAAGTAGGCACTCCACCCTAGCATCCCTCGTGGCGCCCAAAGCCAAGGCTCTTCGATGGAGCTCCATTTCGATGTAGAGTTCTCGGCCCATCGGTGGGTTGAACGCTACCCGTAGCATACTATCCACACCGATCCAATGGGTTTCCAGAAGAGCTGTACTATCCGCACGAAGTAGACCATTCGGCGCATAGGGTGCAGGTTCATAGTTGCCTCCAAGCATGCCGTTCAACCCAGGGTCGGAGCGAAACTGTATGAATCGCCACTTCTCCAGGTCCATGTTATAGGGGTGAATCAACCCGGCTTGGTATTGCCAGGCGTGAAATGTCTGAAGGGCGAGAAACGGAGCAATGATAACTACGGCCCAGCGTTGCTGGGTACTGCTGAGCGCATCGAATAACACTGCTATCACCCAAGCAAACACGACCAAGTGGTCAAGATAAGGACGCAGTCCATAACTATCACCGTAAAGCCAGTTCCACCATGCGCTTGTTATCCAGAACAAGAGAACGAAATACATCGTAAGTAATAGTGCAGATCTCCGTTGGCGACTGAATAATAGCACTAGACCGGGCGCCGCTAACAGAAGCACCGGCCAATGGAAGAAGAGTCCCTTTTGTGCGCCCATCGCACTCTTCCATAGCTCAGGGGCAGTCCAGTTAAAGCCTTCACCGGCATAAGGACGCACCCACCATACACCGCTTTGCCAGTACCATAGGAGCGGCTGTATGGCGACAATAGAGACGGTGATAGCAATAGCAACAAACAACCAGCGCCAGTTGAGAATGCGTAACAATTCGCGCGATTTTTTAGGATGAAGTAAGCCAATCGCGGGAACGGACAGCAAGACTATGGCATTCACAGGGCGCACCAGTACCACCAAGCCGAGCAATGCTGCTGCCCTCAACAATGCTTTGAAGTCTTGCTGAGCGAAATACTGATAGGCTTGATGTATGAAGCAGCTGATGAGTCCGAAGGAATAGACGTGACTCAGGCTGGGCATAATGATTGCGTAATAGGCGATGCCTGTCCCGAAGAAGAGCGCACAAAGGGTGAAAGCCACCGCTGTATCCGAGTGGCCCAGTGCAAACAGGAGCTTGCGTACAGTATACAAGCCTAGGAAAAGAAAGAATATTGCGGTAATCACAACAGCCAATTGGGTAGTCCGAAGAACCGGTTTTGCCGAAGTTGGTCATCGGGGTTGAGTTGGACCATGGTTCTTGGGGTGGCCTTGGGGGCTGTTGACAGGCCATTTCCGGCCCGACAGGTCACACGATCCCCACGGATGATGTGGGT
>JBGTAJ010000184.1:0-28907 GCA_041749915.1 Flavobacteriales bacterium | reverse complement strand
GCATCACTGGAGCAGAGCGTGATCGTACCATCCGTTCCGGGATCGGGAGGCGTGTTGATCGCGACGGTCACCATGGCACTTTCTGCTGGGCACGGTGCCACACCGTTGACCGTGTAGGTGTACGCACCAGCGGCCATCGTTGCGGGGTCGAAAGAACCGCCGACGACCGCACTGGGCCCGCTCCACGCACCACCAGCATCCGGCGTTCCACCGAGCTGCGCGAAGAGCGACACGGCGGCATCACTGGAGCAGAGCGTGATCGTACCATCGGTGCCGGGATCGGGAGGCGTGTTGATGGCGATGGTAACGGTTGCGCTCTCCGCTGGACATGGCGCCACACCGTTGACCGTGTAGGTGTAAGCACCGGCGATCATCGTCGCGGGGTCGAAAGATCCGCCTACCACCGCACTGGGCCCGCTCCACGCACCACCAGCATCAGGCGTTCCACCGAGCTGCGCGAAGAGCGACACGGCTGGATCACTGGAGCAGAGCGTGATCGCACCATCTGTTCCCGGATCGGGCGGTGTGTTGATGGCCACGGTCAGTAGAGCCACATCATTCGGGCAAGGTGCCACTCCTGGGACGGTATAGGTGTAGACACCGCTTGTCGCCGTTGCTGGATCAATGCCTCCGCTGATCGCCGAACCGCTGGGGTCGGTCCAAGTGCCGGTCCCATCAGGTGTTCCACCGAGTTGCGTGACCAGCACGATCGGCGCATCCGAGGAACACAACGTCACAGCGTTATCGTTCCCGGCATTCGGTGGCGTGCTCACCGAAATGGAAAGGGTGGCGGTGGCGGGAGGGCATGGCGCCGTACCGGCCACGCTATAGGTATACACTCCCGGGGCATGGACCGCAGGGTCGAACGTTTCGGCGAAGGCCGCACCTCCCGGAGCGGTCCAGGTACCACCGGACTGTGGAGATCCACCCAATTGTCCGATGAGCCCGACGGCCCCGCTGTTGCTGCAGAGGCTGAGGCTTGAACTGTTGCCCGCATTAGCGATCGGGGAAACCACAACGGTCACGGTAGAGGTTGCGGTCGCCGAACCGCAGGCCCCTGAACCGGTGACCGTGTAGGTATAGATACCGGGTCCGTCGGCACCGGGGACGAAAGTGCCGGAATGAGCGCCACCACTGGGGTTCGTCCACGTTCCTCCAGCGGTCGGTGTGCCCCCCAACTGGTTCATCAAGGAAGCAGCGGGAGCGTTCGCGCAGATCAGCAGGCTACCGTTCGTTCCAGCATCCACCGTGTTATCGATGGTAATGGTCATGCAGTCGGTGCTGGTGCATTCCGGATGGCCCACCTGATATACGGTGACACAGTACTCGGTCGTCGCGCCCACAGTGGCGACGGGGTTGGCGATGTTCGGGTCGCTCAAACCCGCCGTTGGTGACCAACTGTACACGAAGTTGCCCCCGGGGCAGTTCGCCACACCGGACCAGGCCAAACCGCTGCCCGGGCCCATCGGCGATGCATAGACCACACCACCCGTACCATTGAACAAGGTGAAGGATTGCTCGCCGTTGTAGATCGTTCCCGCCGTGTAGCTCACTGTGATCGGGTCGCCTGCACTGACCGGGATGCTCACACTTCCCTGGCCACCTGTCGGGAGGGTCCATGAACTGGACACCCCGTTCACGGTGACCGTTACGCTTGATCCATTGGAGCCTATACCGAAAAGACCTGTCCAGCCATCGTCGAAGGAATCATACAGGGTGAGGACGTAATTGCAATTCGTGGGGAAGCCGCCACCCGTGACACTGGCCCCCAATTGGACCGGCGTGTTGCAGGTCGATGCATCAGGGCCTGCGGTGACATCTGGTCCCGGAATGATCGTGACCGTCACGGTCGTATCATAGCTGCACCCGAAATTGTCCGTCACGGTGTAGATGTAGTCGTAGTTCCCGACCCCCGGAGGCGTCACACAGATCTGGTCGCAGTCCCCGCTGGTGCTGCTGATGTTCGGCCCGCTCCAGGAGGTGCTGTCACAACTGTTGCCGTAGATCGGGGTGAACTCGATCAATTCATCGTACAGCGATGGGTCGAAATCGATCCCCCAGTTGCAGATGAAACCGTTGTCCGATGCCCAGAGGTCGCAGACCTGTATGGACCAGGTGCCATTGAGCTGTGAGCCGACCAGGCCTGCCAGCGAATTCAAACTCTCATAGGTTCCGCTCGGCAGGGTGCCGCCCGCGTTCTGAGCCCAGGTCCCATTCGTCGCCGAAGCGCTCCAGCAGTAGTTCCAGCATGTGCCTTGGTCGTTCGGGGACAGGTCATCGTCCACCGGGACCCCCAGGAACGTGGCACCGCCTCCCTGCTGATGGAGCACCACGCTCTGGCCGGTAGGGCTGATGATGCTGATCACGAGGTCGCCGATGAACGAATGCTCGATATCCATGCAGATCGTCAGTATCCCGTTCGCGTTGGTCAACGTTTGGCCCGGTGCAAATTGGGTGAAGGTCAGCTCGGAATTGAAGCAGTCACCCACATCATCGGGCAGGAACACGCCGCTGCCGAGGTTCGTCCCGGGCAGCTCGTTCCACGTGGTCCCGTTCACCACACCATCCAAACAAAGTGTCTCACCGACACAGCCGGTCAAGGGACCAGTGGTCCCGGTGAACGTAGGTTCGGTGCCCACCAGAACAAGCAGATCCACGCGGTTGGTACTCGCGCAACCGTTATTGTCCACGAGGTAGAGCTGCGCAGTGTACGCCCCGGGTTGCGCGTAGGTATGTGAGACCACGGCCGGTGCGTTGTTCTGCACCGCGCCATCGCCGAATTCCCAACGTCTACTGGCGATGGTGAAGCCAGGTGCCGCGAACGACGCACTGCTGTTGAAGGTCACACTTTCACCGGGACAAATGCGCAGCGGGCCCACAGTGCCGTGCGTGGCCACTGCGGTGGGCCGCGTGCAGGGCTGGTAGCAAGTGATGGCGGCAGCGAAGACCCCCACACCGATGTTGTTCGACCTGAAAACGATCGTCAAGCAACCCGTGGGATTGCCTGCCGAAGCCGACACCACCTGACCCTGCAGGCCAGTGCCGGTCCATGAACCGATGAGCGGGGCCCCCGTGGAGTTGCCGTCGTAGATCGCCATCAGGTCGATCGGTGCTGCACCCGCCGTGCTCAGGTTGAAGGTGATGAAGTTCAGCGAGATCGCTCCTCCTGGCGCATCCGGGCAAAGCGTGTATGTGTAGCTCTCATTGTTGCCATAGCCACCCGCGCCCTGTCCACCGCTGTCCAACAGAGCTCCCGAGCAGGTATTCGTACTTCCGTTGAAGATCGGAAAGGCCTGACCATATGCCGAGTGGGTGATGCATGCGAGCATCGTGGCAAGCATCCACAACACCGGCATCGGTGTGCGGCAGTGCTTCAGAAAGCGTTCAGGAAGAAGAATGCTCGCGTACCGTCTGACCATCTTCGGACCACCGTGTGATTCGGCGTCGGGAAAATAGCCGAATGCACGATAGCTGGTTCCGGTAAAACCAGGTTTTGGACGGAACGGGGTTATCGTCCGACCAATTCCGATCGCCCATCATTCAAGGAACCTTCAGCTAACGAGATCTCAATGCATCAACGCATCAAGTTCACATGGCCATAGATGATCCGCTCCTGTTGGGTGATCGCAGAGCGCACGCTCAAGCGATAGTTGTAGATGCCTTGCGGTAGGATGGTGCCACCGAAGCTTCCGTCCCATGATGCAAAACGATCGGTGGTGCCGAAGACCTCACCGCCCCAGCGGTCGAAGATGCGCAGCTCGAATTCATCCGTGGCGATATCGTTGCCGTTCACGTAGAACAATTCGTTGTGGCCATCGCCGTTCGGTGTGAAGGTGTTGGGCACGAACACCAGGAAAAGGTCCTCCACGAAGACCACACGGGTGGTGGTATCCGCGCATCCCAGCTCATTGGCCACCACCAGGGTCACCGGATAATAGCCGCCGACATCCGTCGGGTAGCTGAAGGTCGGGTTCTGCTCATCGGAGGTGCCCGCTTCGTGGAAGGTCCATTCCCAGCTCACCACGTTCGGCACGGAAAGGTCCTGGAACTCCACCAAGGGCTCCAGGATATTGGGCGGCTGAGGTGACCAGGTGAAGTCCGCCACCGGCACCGCGATCACGCTGATCATGGAGTTGATCACCGTGTCCGTGACACATCCGTTCGGCCAGATCACTTCCACGCCAACATCATATTGTCCAGGAGTTCCATACGTATGTGCGAAGGATGTGCTTCCGACCGAGCTGTAGCCATCTCCGAGGACCCAGGTGATCGCTGCGCCACCCGTGGTATCCACGAACGTGAACCGCACAGGCAGGGGTGAACATCCGATCGTGGTGTCGGCACTGTAGGCCATCGGAGGCGTCTGCAGGATGGTGATCGGCACGCAGCGCGTCACGTCAGGGGTTTCGCAGCCATCGGAAAGGGTGACGCAGATGGTCGTGTCGTTGTACAGGGTTACCACGGTGAACGGACTTGCAACCGGCCCCGATCCCCAGTCATAGGTCAATGATCCGTCGCCTCCCGCGCCCCCCAATGCGGCCAAAGGGATGGGAACCCCTGCGCATTCGGTGACGGGGTCCAGAGCAGGCAGGCTCAGGGCAGGGTTCACAGAGACCGTCGCGGAGTCCAATTCCAGGGTGCAGCCGTTGGCATCAGTGGCCAGTACCGTATAGATCCGACTGGTGTTCGGGCTCACCGCATGCGGTCCATTGCCCGCTAGACCTTGGTTCCAAGTGAGCGTGATCGCTCCGGTACCTCCGCTGGCCTGAGCGACCAACTGCGCAGTGCCTGTGCGGCAGATCAAGGTGTCGTTCGGTGTGGTGATCCAGACCAATGGTTCGGGCTCCACGATCGTTGCCGTGATGGTGTCGATGCAGCCATTCCCCAAAGGGCCTTCCGTGATGACCACAGTATAGGTTCCGGCCCCTGTGGTGAACACATCGCCGTTCGAGGCCTGGACGTTCCGTACATCCTGACCGTTGGCGTCCGTCCAGTCATAGTTCCATGGACCGCCCGTTCCGGTGGTTACGATCGTGATGCTGCCATCACTGGCGTTGCACAATGCATCCACTACGGCACTGTCGTTCTGCAGGATACTGGGGGGCTGGACCATGATCGTGTCCGATGTTCCGCACCAAGGCTGGCCGAAGGTGTGGAGCCGGATAACGAACTCAGTGGGTTCGGTGATCTGCGTCAGCGTGGTGGTTCCGTTGGGGTTCACCACACCGGCCGCGGGGGTCCACTGAAAGACGGGCGGGCCCACACCCGCACCACAGTTCGCCGCACCCTGCCAGGCCACACCGCTGGGCGGACCATTGGGTGATGCATAGACGATGTTGCCGGAGGGTCCGAACAGGGTGAACGAGTTTTCGTTGTTCCATGTGGTGCCTGCCGTGAACACCAACTGGATCACTTGCCCGGTCTGGACCGTAAAAGTCTGGGTCACTTCATCGCCCCCAGGAGGGATCGTGTAGGTATTTGGCACACCGGCCACGTTCACCGTGATCTGAGCGCCGCCATTCCACCCATCGCCGAAGCTGTCCTCCAGTACCAAGGTATAAGTGCAGGTGGGTGGTGGAGGAGGATTGGCCACGATGGTGGCGAAGAGCGTGGCGGGATCGCTGCAAGTGGCACCCAGCACTGCGGTCGCTTCGACAACGGGCGCGGGGGTCACGGTGACGGTGATGGTCGTATCATAAGAACAGCCGAAATTGTCTGTGACCGTCAAGGTGTAATCGAAGGCACCAGGGTCGTTCATTGTGGCCGTGGCGATGTAGCCGTTGTCGGGGTCCTGCACTACACCCGGACCGGACCAGGAGACCGAATCGCTGGTGTACCCGATGACCGGCGTGAAGGAGGTCACATCGGGGTACAAGCTCGGGTCGAAGTTGAGCGACCAGTTGCAGATCACGCCATTGTCAATGAATAATTGGTCGATCAGCGTGAACGTCCATGTACCGTTGAGCGGACAGCCTACCAGGTTGCTCAAGGGTTGCACACTGGTGTAGGTGCCCGGGGCAAGCGCAGTGCCTTGGGAAACTGGGATCACGTTGGGCGTGGCACCGAACTGCGAACACTGGGCCCACGTGCCGAAGGGAGCGTTCGGGGCGAAGCAATAGGTGAAACAGGTTCCAGGGATCGCGGCGGTGCCGGCGGGTTCGGTATCGTTGGCGTCACCAAGGAAGGTGCCCCCGCCACCCTGTTGGTGCAAGGCGACGCTTTGTCCGTTCGGGCAGGTCATGACCAGCACCATGTCACCCATGAACGAATGTTCCATGTCCACGCAGATGGACTGCAGGTCGTTCACATCGGTCAGCGTCGATCCGATCGGAAAGATGGAATAGTCCAGGGAACTGGTGAACGGCACGCCGACGTTGTCCGGCAAGGGGATGGGGCCGCCTAGGTCGATCACGGGGATCCCCGACCACGTTGTTGGCGTGGCGACACCATCGAGTTGGATGGTCGCCCCTTCGCATACGGTGAGATCCTCCATGGTGCCAGCAAAGGAGGGGACGGTGCTCACGAATACCTGAAGGGTGGTCTGCTGAGTGTTCACGCAGCCCGCGTCATCGGTGACGGTCAATTGGACCAGGTATTCTCCAGGTTCCGTGTAACTGTGTTCAAACACAGCACCCGTGCCGGTACCGCCGTCGGCCAGGTCCCATTCGTAGGAAACGATGGTCTGGCCCGCAGATGCGGTTGATGCGCTCGCATCAAAGGTCATCGACTCTCCGGAGCACACCAGTGCTGGAAGGTCCTCGCCGACCACGATCGCGTTCGGAACCGGTGGGTAACAAGGAACCGCGCATTGGATCACTGCCGAGAAGTCACCTCCGCCCACCTCGTTGGTGGTGAAGTGCAAGGTGAGACATCCCGTGGGGTTGTCCGGTGAAGCGCTCAGGATCACTCCCTCAAGCTCATTCCCGACGTAGCTTCCGAGCAAAGGTGCCGAAAGATCATCGCCATCGAACACCTCCATCTGGTCAACGGCCCCGGCGCCGGCCAGACTGAATTGCGCGATCAGGAAATTCAAGGTAATGCCTTGTCCGGGGACGTCCGGGCAAATGGTCAATACGTTGTCCTCATTATCGCCATAGGGCGCGAGACCACCGCCAGCGTCGAACAACGCACCAGCACAGGTGCTGATCGAACCTTGTGTGATGAGGTATTCCTGGGCGGTGATGGCGGTGCTGAAGGTCAGTACGGCCAATAGGGTCAATGAACCCCGTGACGACCAGGTTTTCACCGATCGGATGACCGTGGTCAAAGTTTCGCTCAACATCACTGGACTCGTTCAAAAAGGACCCTGGGTCCCTGGTGCAAAACTCGATGTTAAGGGAACGGTTCGGCTTACAGAAGCCGACAAGGATGGTACTCCCAAGATGGAGGAGGAATGATGAACGCGGCAGGTGCCGATCCCGCCGCGTTCACCAGTATGGCCTGTTGAGCCCGCACTATTTGATCAGCGTCACGTGACCGAGCATCTCCTTACGGGTCTGTGTCTCCTTGATCTCGAACGTGATCCGGTAGGTGTACACGCCTTGAGGAAGGATCTCTCCTCCGTTCTGGAAACGGCCCTGCCAAGGGGTGAAGGGGTCGGTGGCCGTGTAGACCACCTGCCCCCAACGATCGAATACCAACATTTCGAAGTCCGTGATGGCATCCATGTTCACGCTCATTCCCCAGGTATCGTTCAGGTCATCCCCGTCGGGTGTAAAGGAGTTGGGGATGTATGGGAGGAGAACATCATCGATGATCACGGTATGGCAGATCGTATCGGTGCATTCATTGAAATTGTAGGCGACCAGGCACACCTCATAGGTGCCGGGCTCCTTATTGGTGAACACGTAGGCCGGATCCTGTGCCGTGGTGGTCATCAGACCGGCAATGTCCCAGCTGTAGCGAGTGGCATCCGTGCTCGTATTGATGAAACGGATGCTCGGGTCGTTCACGTTGGCCGGAATGGGGCCCCAGATGAAGTCCGCAACCACAGGGGGAGGACCCGTGACCGTGATGATGTTCGAACCAAGGCACCCGGCTGCGTCCCTGATCCATACCTGATACAGATCTTCACAGGCGTTCTCCAAGATGGAAGAGGCCGCCCACGTGTTGCCGTTGTCGTAGCTGAATTCAACGGCTTGCGCGTCGTGGACCAGAACCCGGCCGTTGCAATCACCGGAGCAGACCACAGGGTCGTAAGTGAGGGAATCGATCTCCAATTGCACTGGTTGGTCGATGGTCACTGAATTCGAACCGAAGCAGCCGTTATCGTCCGTCACGGTCAGCGAGTAATCGCCAGCGCACAGATCGATGATGGCATTCGCGCCAGGTCCGGAAACACCCGTGGACCAGTCGTACTGCAGTTGGGTGGCCGTGTTGCCTCCGGTGACCGTGGCCTGCACGGTCCCATCGCAATACGTGTAGCAGATCGCATCGGTCGGTGTGAAGGTGATCAGTACGGTATCGGTGAAGGTCATCTGCACACTGTCGATGGTATTGCAGAAGGCTCCATCGTTCTCGGACCAGTAGAACCAATGCGTTCCACCCGATCCGGCAGGCATGGTCACGGTGGTCAACGGAGCATAGATGTCATCGAAGATGGCACCAGCAGGTCCGCTCCACTGACCAACGCCGGTATTGCCTGGGGTTGCGGTCAATGGATTCGTCAGGTCGCAGGAGATCAGCGGCTCACCCGCATCCGGTACACCGCAGCAGACCGGATCATCCACGGGGATCACCGTGATATCCAATTCCGATGTGGCCACACATCCGTTCGGGCTCGTTACCGTATAGGTGTATACACCGCCGGGGTCGGAAAGTGTTACGAACGTGCTGGAGACCACCGCACCTGATGCATCTGTCCAAACTCCATCATAATCGGGCGTACCCAGCAAGGAATCTGTCATCAGGAAATCCGGCAGCCCGGCGCAGAAGAGCAGGATGTTATCCAGACCGGCGTCAATGGATGGGTCCGGGCTCACCAGCACGCTGTCGATCACTGCACATTCCGGGTTTCCTGATGGGTACGCGCTCAGGAAGTACCATGTGGGTGTCGTGGTATAGACGTTCGTCTCAGGGTCGGTGGGGTCGTCCAAGCCATCTACGGGGCTCCATTCCCACACCGTAGTGGACGTCCCTCCGGTACAGGTGACAATGCCGTTGTAGGCTATGCCGGTGGCTGGGCTGAGGGGCGACTGGTACAGGATAGCGCCCAGGTTATTATACAATGCAAAACTGTGTTCGTTGTTGAACCCACCAGGGTTCCAGCTCAACTGTATGCTTGCCCCTGTGGCCACCGGTATATTCACCAATTGCGGGGACGGTCCCGTCATGGTGTAGTTCGTCGGAACGCCTGCGACCGTGACAGTAAGCGAGGCTCCGTTCCATCCATCGCCCCAGGTATCCTCCATTTCGATCACATAGATGCAATCCTCAGGAGGGCCGTTCGCCACGATCACGCCAGCCATTGGTAGCGGGTCGCTGCACAACGTGATCGCCGGGCCGGCATCGATCTCGGTCTGCGGGGCGATGGTCACCGTAATAGTCGTGTCGTAGGTACAGCCGAAGTTGTCCGTCACGCTCAAGGTGTAAGCGTAGTCCCCGGCACCTGTCGGTGTGGCGGTGGCATGCAAGGGGTCGTTCGGGTCCAGGGTCAGGAACGGACCGGACCAGGCAGCAGAATCTGCAGTCTCGATCCCCAGGTCAGGGGTGAACTGGGTCACGTCAGGAATGATGCTCGGGTCGAAGTTGATGGACCAGGAGCAGATGAACCCATTGTCCGCACCCCACAGATCGGTGCTCTGGTAGGTCCATTCCCCGTTCAATGGGCAACCGACCAGGTTGCATAACGACTGCACAGGCTCATAGGTTCCTGGATTAAGGGATTGAGCTGGTGGCGTACCGGCGGCGGTCGTGTTGCCCGAACCGGCGTTCGAGTTCGCTACCCAAGTGCCATTGGTGGCCGTCTCGCTCCAGCAATAGTTCCAACAGGCTCCGAAGATCGGGTTGGCGTTGCTGTCCCCATCGTTGGGCTCGCCCAGGTAGGTGCCACCACCACCTTGTTGGTGCAGGATGGTCGTTTGACCGTTCGGGCAGATGATCTGAAGCACAAGGTCACCCATGAACGTATGCTCCATCTCCACGCACACAGAAAGAATATCGTTGCAATCCGTGATGGTCTGTCCGGGATCGAACTGGGTGAAGGCAAGGCTGGAGGTGAATGGCTGGCCCACATCATCCGGTAGGAATACGCCCTCTCCGAAATTGGCGTCAGGAAGTCCGGTCCAGGTCACTGGCGTCACGATCCCAGCGAGGTCCACCGTGGCCCCGAGGCAGGTCTCCACACTCTCTGCCGTTCCCAGGAAACTGGGCGTTGTGCTGACCAGTACTTGAAGGTCCACAACGTTCGAGTTCACACAGTCGTTGTCGTCGATCAGATTGAGCTGTACGATGTATTCGCCTGGTTCACTGAAGGAGTGTGCGGTGGTCGGAGTGCTGGCCGTGTTGCCATCATCAAAGACCCACTCGTAGGATATAATGTTGAACCCAGCCGCAGCATAGGATGCCGAACCGTCAAAGCTCACCTCTTCGCCCACACAGACCATGGCCGGAAGCGCTTCGCTCATGCTTGCCACCGCAACCGGACGATCACATGGGGTGAAACAGGTGATGGACGCCGCGAAATCCCCTGTTCCGTTCGCGTTTGAAATGAACTGCACGGTGAGACAGCCTGTGGCGTTGAAGGTGGTGGCTGAGACCACCAGGCCCTGCAGGCCCGTTCCGGTGTACTCGCCCAGAAACGTAGCGCCGGTGTTATCGCCATCCCAGACCCGTAGACGGTCAACCGGGTTCGGACCAATGTTGCTCAGGTTTGCGACCAACCAGTTCAAGGAAATACCGTCGCCAGGGTTATCCGGACAAATGACCACCGTGAAGTTTTCACCGTTTCCATATTGACCGTTCGGGCCACCACTGTCCTCTAACACACCAGCACATGTCGTGATGGTGCCTGCAGTGATGCTGAACTGCTGCGCATGTACCGTGCCGATCAGGAGGGCCGTGGCCGCAAAGGCAACGCGCAGGCACTTGACCACGCGGGTGGAAAGCTGTTGGGCGAATGTGCTCTTCATCATCGGGGAGATGACCTGTGAGAGATTGGTTGAAAGTGAACGTCAGCCGCGGATGAGGCTTCCATTTGATGATGGGAAGGCAGCCTCAAAGGTTGCCTGAGTACAAAAATACCAAGCCCGGGGATGACCCCGGGCTTGGTGCTGATGAACATTGTCAACGAAACGGTCAGCGAAGCAGTCCGATCGTGCCGTTGTATGTGCCTCCAAGTTTCTCACCGTCCTTCATCTCCACCATCCAGACGTAGTCACCGGTAGTGCACCACTCGCCCTTGTTGGAGATGCGCCCGTTCCAAGGCCGTTGTGCGTCGGTGGTCTCATACACCAACTGACCTGTTCGAGGGTCGTGGATGGACATCTTGAAGCGAACACCCAGGTTGCGCAAGGCCTCCGGGATGAAAACGTCGTCCACGCCGTCTCCGTTGGGCGAAAATGTGCTGGTAGCCAGAAGGTTATATCCTGAATCGATATGGATGGTCCGCTCAGAACGGTCTGTACAGCCTTTCGTGTTGGTCACCGTCAACACCACCGTGTGATCACCAGCCTTCTTGAAAATATGGTCCGGGTGAGCGACTTCCGAAGTGTGACCATCGCCGAAATCCCAATGATAGGATGCGGCACCCTGGCTTCGGTTCTCAAAGTGGACCGACGGTACGGTATGGTCGTATTCCTGCTTCAGGAACTTGAACGAGGCCTCCGGGATCTCATGGATGACGATCCTGTCGGCAGCAGGTTTGTTCTGTATCGTGCCTCCACCGATGGATGAATGGGAAAGCATGACCTCGAACGTTCCGGCCTTGGAAAAGACGTGGCTGGGACGCGACTGGTTGGAGAAGCTTCCATCACCGAAGTTCCACAGATAGATCCCCTCATCGGGCATGTTCTCCACCGCAAATGTTACTGCCGTGCCGGGACAGCCCTCTGAGATGCTGGGACGTATGGCGACCTCCTTGTTCGCGCCATCGTTCATAGCCACTGTGCCTTCGGCAGCAATGCTACCCGTGGTTCCGGTGGCCTTCGGTGAAGCCTGCCGATCAGCATCCTGTTCCGCTACTGGTTCTTCCCTATTACCATCGGACAACTCCTTGGTCCCGACAAAGTTCTCTACAGGGAGCGGGGCGCTATCTCCGACTTTGGGGACCTCGATGATAGTGGTCACCGTGGACTGTGCCAGGAGGCCAGGCAGGTTTTGTGCAGCCCCAACTTCCGTACTCGGGGTGGCGCTCATCAGATAGATGGTCGTTCCCAAGGCCACAGTTCCCCCAAGAAGAAGGGCGTACAGCCCCAGCGAAGACCTCCATGGCGCTGGCTGTGCCTTTTCCATGCGGGCCTCCAACTGGGCCCAATCGGCCGAATTGTAGGGCACCTCATAAGGCTCCAAGGCCTTCTTCAGTGATCGCTCGAACGCATCGTGAGCATTCATCGTCATAGGTCGTTAGTGGGTCAATGCCCCTTTGTAAGCAGTTTCTTCAAATTATGTTTCGCCTTGGCCAGATTGCTCTTCGAGGTGCCCACATTGATCCCCAGCATCTCTGCGATCTCTTTATGGGTAAGTTCCTCGAAAACATACAGGTTGAAGACGGTCCTGTATGCAGGGGTAAGTTTCTGCATCGCATTGATGACGTCCGCAGGCTTCACCTCTTGCCAGTCTTCGTCCACCTCATCGGCAAGAATGTCCTCCGCATCATGGTCACCGAAGTCCTCGATGCTCCGTTCCTCACCCAAAAGCAGGAAGGAGTTTTTCGTGCGGCGGAAATGGTCGATGGCCGTGTTCACGACGATGCGTCGGATCCACCCTTCAAAGCTGCCGGCTCGGTTGAACTGGTCCATGCTGCCGAAGACCTTGATGAACCCGTCCTGAAGGATATCCTTCGCTTGGTCCGCATTCTTGGTGTATCGCATGCACACAGCCATCATCTTGCCGTAGAACAGCTCGTAGACACGCTGCTGCGACCTGCGTTCACCGATCATACACCCATCGATCAGCGCCCCGTGCAGGTCCATGGGCTGGTCGCCCTTCACCCACGCAGGCGTAAGGCGAAAGCTCTTCCGGTCGTCGGAAGTAGGAGGGGGCAAGACCTCGGTCATAGGCGTCGACAAGATAGCCATACTGAGTGAAGACGTGTATCCGATCAAAAGGATGCCTCCCCCGCTCATCTTCTTTTCAGGGGATGACTGATGGGTATCACCTTCGGCCTCGTGGGCCATGCACTACTTTCGTGCCCGGAAACTCCGAACGGGGTCCTTTCTCTTTCACCCATCAATCTGCACCGAACGCATGAAAGTCACTGTGGTAGGGGCCGGTAACGTGGGCGCAACATGCGCCGATGCCGTAGCCCGCTGGGAACTCGCCAATGAAGTGGTCCTGTTGGACATCAAAGAGGGCTTTGCGGAAGGCAAGGCGCTGGATATCTGGCAGACCTCGCCGATCAATCTGTTCGATTCACGCATCACCGGGTCGACCAACGACTATTCGAAGACAGCAGGAAGCGATGTGGTGGTCATCACCAGCGGCCTTCCACGCAAACCGGGTATGAGCCGCGACGACCTTATTGCCACGAACGCCGCCATCGTAAAGAGCGTGACCGAGAACGTGGTGAAGCACTCGCCGGAAGCCATCATCATCGTGGTGAGCAACCCGCTGGATGTGATGACCTATTGCTCGTACATCAACAGCAAGCTGCCCAGCCAGCGCGTATTCGGAATGGCCGGTATCCTCGATACCGCCCGTTACCGGGCATTCCTGGCCACGGAACTGAACGTGAGCCCCAAGGACATCCAGGCAGTGCTGATGGGTGGCCATGGCGATACCATGGTGCCGTTGCCGCGCTACACCACCGTTGGCGGTATACCGGTCACCGAACTGATCGCCAAGGACAAGCTGGATGCCATCGTGGACCGTACCAAGAAGGGTGGGGGAGAGATCGTCAACCTGCTGGGTACCAGTGCTTGGTACGCACCGGGTACGGCCGCTGCACAGATGGTTGAGGCCATCGTACGCGATCAGAAGCGCGTATTCCCCTGCTGCGTTTGGCTCCAGGGTGAGTATGGCCTGAAGGACATCTACATGGGTGCTCCCGTGGTGCTCGGCCGCAAAGGCGTGGAGCGCATCATCGAGCTGAAGCTGAACGCCGAGGAGATGGAACTGGTGAAGGCCAGTGGCAAGGCTGTGAAGGAGGTCATGGACGTGCTTGATAACATGGGGTCCGGCGTTACCGCCTGATCCTCAATAATATAAATGAAGAAGGGCGCCTCGAGGGGCGCCCTTCTTCTTTCCTGAAAGCATGATCTTAAGGCCTGCCGGTAACGATCAGGCGTTGGGTGAACGACCCGGTCGGTCCCATCAACTGCACCAAGTATACCCCGGCACCCAAACCGCTGATATCCAATGAAGTGCGTTCTCGGTTCACGGCTTCTTGATGGACGATCTGTCCCTGTGTGTTCAGTACGGTCAAGGTGGTCGGGCCTGCAAGCGTTTGACGTAGGACCAGTTCCACCAGATCCGAGGCAGGGTTGGGGTGCAGGCTGAAAACCGAAGAAGCGCTCGGGCTGTTCACGCTGGAGACCAGGTCGCTCCGCCAGAAGCTCAGTCCACCCCGGTAGTTCCCGATGACCATGTCCAGAACGCCGTCTCCGGTGTAGTCATGCAGGCAGATTCCGCTGCGGATGCCATCCCGCAGGTCCATGAACGTGCTGTCCAACAAGGTCCAGGTCCCCTCCAGGTTACCGTCGATGTCTCCATAATGATAGAGCCAGCCGGACTCCGAACCCAGCAACAGCTGCCGTCCACCCGTAGGCGCGACGAAAAGGTTCGGGACCGAGTAGCCCGTAACGTTCCACCATTCCACCGTGCTAACGCCACCGATGTTCTCATTGGTCAGCGTCCAAGCCGGGGAAGTGGCAGTGCCGGTGTTCCGGTAGTAGTTCAGGTTGCCGTTGCGTTCGCCGATCAGCAGGTCCAACCGTCCATCCTGGTCCAGGTCCGTGAACTGGGGGGTGGCGAACTGGCCCACATCGATGGCTGAACCGGAGGCCTCCAGCACATTGGCTTGCAGCAATGTGAACTGGGCCACGCCGCCAGCAGGTGTGTTCTGGTAGGCGTGCAAGCGGCCTTGGAGGTCACCGACATACATGTCCAGATCTCCATCACCATCCACATCGCCGAAGGCAGGGTACATGCTCAGGCCGATCCCACTGGTGGAAAGATCGGCATAGTCATCGGTGACCAAGGTGAATTCGGGGGCCAGCGCAGTGCCCGTATTGCGGTAAAGGGCGAGTTTGCCGACATAGGCGCCGGCCGAAGCGAAGTAGCCATGGTTGGCCACCACAAGGTCCATCAGGCCATCCCCATCATGGTCAAAGGCAATGGGGAAGGCCCCTTCGCCGTGGTCGATCATCCGGTCCTGGAACACATCCTCCTGCACCCGCTCGAAGATCGGGGCGGCATCGGTGCCCGTGTTATGGTAGTACCACACGCTTTTCGCGTTCTCCGAAAGAGAGGTGGCGTTGCCGCTCACCAGCAGGTCACGCTTGCCATCGTTGTCCACATCCTCGAAGTAGCCTCCGGGGAACAAGGGAAGGTCGACCGAAGTATCATAGCTCGGAAAGAGCGTGTCCTCCACGGTCATCAAGGCTTCTTCCAGGGTGCCCCCGTTGTAGAGCCCGACCAGGTTGTTGTAACAGATGTCTCCCAACAGCACCTCCTTTACACCATCACCGTTCAGGTCCAGCGCCAGCACCGTGCTGCCCGCATGCGCCCGGTCGTCCTCTGAAGGGTCGGCCGGGCGTTCATCGACCAGGCCGTTCCCGCCGATCTCAGGATCGGGGACGTTGAAGTTGCAGGGCACGTTCAGGGTGACTGAGTTGGTGTTGAAGTTCTCGGCGAAATAGCCCCAGCATTTGTTCCGCAGTTCGAACTTGAGGCTGTCACAGGTGCCATAGGTCTCCACGCTCAGGTTCTTGTGATACTCCAGGTAGGAGCCCAACAGGCTGAAGGTGAGCACATCCAGGTCCCCATCACCATCCACGTCATCGATCGCAGGCAGGTCCACTTGGGAGATGAAGAGGTTGGCCATCGTCCCAGCGCCGGAGGGTGAAACGTAGTTCGAGTTCACCCGTGAAGTGATCTGTTCAAAGGAGAGGACCTCACCGCTGCTGGTGTTTTTGTACACTGCGAATCCGGCCTGGGAATAGGTGAAGATGTCCTCCTTGCCATCGCAGTTGAAATCGCGCAGCAGCACCCAGTCGTGCAGATCGGGGAAGGGATGAACGTCCTGGTAGGCGCGGGTCAGGCTGTAGGCCATCGTACCAGCCTGACCATTGTTCAGCAGAGTGGTCACTGTGTTCCCCGACCGGTCGAAGATGAACAGGTCCTTCAGGCCGTCGCCGTTCAGGTCGATGTCGCTCACTTGGACGAAGTTGATGCCCCCGGACCACGCCAGATCGAGCGACTGGCCCGCACGGGTGACCGGCACAGCGCCATCGAAGAACAGGTCCCATTGGGCGTTCGCATCCAGGGCGGCACAAAGCGCCAGCAGGATCAAGGGGGAGTGGTTCAGTGCGCGCATGTTCACGTGGTAAGGTAACCCAGCGACCGGTAGGACCGGTTAGCGGGATGGACCTGTGCAAATGTAGGCGACGGTTGTCCCGGTCCGTTGGCCCAAAGAACGCGTCCGCATGCCATTCTTTTCCAAGGGCTTCCGGCGAAGGGCAACAACGCTATATTTGCCGCCTCTTTTACGGAAAACCCATCGGTCATGCAGAATAGAGGCGCGCTTTGGATCTTCACCATCCTGTTGGCGCTCGCGTGTGTTTATCAGCTATCCTTCTCCATCTTCACCTCGGGTCTCGAGCGCAAAGCAGCCGAAGAGGCCGGCTACAAGGCCGACTCCGTGCTGGCCTTGCCCGGCAACCAGGGGCTTGACAGCGCCGCGATCGCGCTAGCGTTCGAGAACAGCATCCTGCGTTCTCGGGCTGAGGAGGAGGTCTATCCTGTGCTGGGCTACACCTACCGCGAATGCAAGGAAAAGGAGATCAATCTGGGTCTTGACCTTAAAGGTGGTATGGCCGTTACGCTGGAGGTGAGCATCCCCGAACTGGTGGTGAACCTGAGCGGGAACAGCAGCGACCCGGCCTTCACTCAGGCTATCGCCAACGCCCGTGAACGTATGAAGAGCAGCGATGCCGACTTCATCACGCTGTTCGGTGAGGAATATGCCAAGATCCCCGAGCATGGCCCCCTTTCAGCCATTTTCTACACGCCGGACCGTAAGGATGTGTTTGAGCGCGAAGGCAGCGATGCCGACTACCTCGCCGCTTTGCGCAAGGAGGCGGAGGCCGCACTGAACAACACCGAGCGGATCCTCCGCACCCGTATCGACAAGTTCGGCGTGGCACAGCCCAGCATCCAGAAGCAGCAGTTCAGCGGTCGCATCCAGATCGAGCTGCCCGGTGTGAAGGACAAGGACCGTGTGCGCAAAGTCCTGCAGAGCACCGCCAACCTCGAATTCTGGGAGACCTACGACAACACCGAGATCGGTCCGCTGCTCGATCAGGCCAACACCCCGCTCAGCGCGATCCTCCACCCGGAACTGGCCGTGGCGATTGCGGATACGGCCGGCCAGGACACCCTCGCTGTGCAGGATACCGTTGCCGTGCAGGACACCACGCTTGCCGCAGCAACGGATTCCGCCGCAGCAGTGGACACCCTGGCCGGTACGGACACGACGGCTACCGATCAGAACCTTTCCGAGGAGGAGGCGCGCAAGAAAGCACCCTTGTCCATGCGCCTGCGTCCCCTGTTCGACCCCCAGCGGGGCTGGATGCGCGGGGCCATCGTGGGTCAGGCCGACCTGAAGGACACGGCCGAGGTGAACCGTCTGCTTGCTATGGACGTGGTGCGTAAGGCACTTCCAATGGACTTGAAATTGGCATGGGCCGCGAAGGCCGAGACCGCCGAACTGGTCAACGGTTCCAACGCCCAGTTGCTGAACCTCTTTGCCCTGAAGGTGCCGCGCGACGGCAAGCCCAAACTGGACGGCAGCTCCATCGTGAACGCCGCACAGGACTTCGATATGAAAGGTGCCGTGGAGGTGACCATGCAAATGGACGCCGAAGGCGCCCAGACCTGGAAGGTGATGACCGGTGATAACGTCGGCAAGTCCGTCGCCATCGTGCTGGACGAACTGGTCTACAGCGCTCCCACCGTCATGTCCGAGATCGCCGGTGGCCGTTCCAGCATCTCCATGGGATCAGGTAACCTGAACAACCAGATCCAGGAGGCCGATGACCTCGCCAACATCCTGAAGGCCGGTGCCCTGCCTGCCCCTGCACGCATCATTGACGAGACCGTGGTCGGTCCTTCACTCGGTGGTGAGAACATCAGGCTGGGTATGATCTCCTTCGCGGCAGCCTTGTTGATCGTGCTTGTATACATGGTCCTCTATTACGCTGGTGCCGGTTGGGTGGCCGATATTGCCCTGCTGGTCAACCTCTTCGTATTGTTGGGGTCTCTGGCCTCCTTGCAGGCCGCGCTCACCCTGCCCGGTATCGCCGGTATCGTCCTCACCATGGGTATGGCCGTGGACGCCAACGTGCTGATCTACGAGCGGATCCGCGAGGAACTGCGCAGTGGCAAGATGTTGAAATCGGCGGTGGACCTGGGTTACAAAGGGGCCATGTCCGCGATCATCGATTCCAACGTCACCACCCTGCTCACGGCCGTCATCCTGTATCTCTTCGGATCCGGCCCCATCCGAGGTTTTGCGACCACCCTGGGTCTGGGTATCCTCACCTCGCTCTTCACCGCCTTGTTCCTATCGCGCATGATCATCACCTGGCGGTTGGAGAAGGGCAAGGACCTTGCGGTGTGGAACAACTGGAGCAAGGACATCTTCGTCAATGCGAAGTACGACTTCATGGGAAAGCGCAAGCTGTTCTACGGCGTCAGTGGTATCCTGATCGCTGCGGGCATCGTGTCCATGGTCACCGTAGGCTTCAACTGGGGTGTTGATTTCAGCGGTGGGCGCACCTACGTGGTGAAGTTCGCGAACGACGTCAGCGTGGATCAGGTCCGCACCTCGTTGGAACCGGGGTTCACTACGGACGGCGTGCAGAGCACGGTGGGCGTGAAGACCTATGGCGGTTCCCGTCAGGTGAAGGTCACCACCAACTATCTGGTCGATGTCTCTGGTGAAGGTGTCGATGCACAGGTGGACGCCAAACTGGCTGAAGGATTGGCCGGTCTCAACAACAGCTACGAGATCGTCGAGTCCCGCAAAGTGGATGCGACCATTTCCGATGACATCAAGATCTCCGCCATCACGGCCGTGAGCCTGGCGCTTTTCTTCATCTTCTTCTATGTGGCGGTACGTTTCCGGAACTGGCAATACGGTCTCGGGGCCTTGTTGTCCCTGCTCCATGATGCCCTTGCCATGCTCGGTCTCTACTCGATACTCTGGAAGGTGATGCCCTTCTCCATGGAGATCGATGAGGCCTTCATCGCAGCAGTGCTCACTGTGATCGGTTACTCCATCAACGATACCGTGGTGGTCTTCGATAGGATCCGGGAATACCTTGGTGACCACAAGCGTGATTCGCACGAAGTGGTCATCAACAAGGCCATCAACTCCACTTTGGGCCGTACGATGAACACCTCATTGACCACCCTGTTGGTGCTCTTTGTGATCTTCCTCTTTGGTGGCGTGTCCATCAAGGGCTTCATCTTCGCACTCCTGATCGGTATCCTGGTGGGTACCTACTCCTCCGTCTTCGTGGCCAGTTCCATCGTGGTGGATCTGCTCAAGGGAAAGGATAGCGGTCGCGCTGCATAAGCATCGGTCGATCAACTGGGAGGTCCCGTCAACCTTGTTCCAACAAGGGCGACGGGACTTCCTACTTTTGAGCGCATCCGGATGATCACACTTCTCTTCGATATCAGTGGAGGCGAGCTCATGGTCGTGCTCCTGTTCGTGCTGCTGTTCTTCGGCAGTAAAGGCATTCCGGAAATGGCCAGGACCCTCGGACGCACCATGCGTCAGGTCCGCGATGCCAGCAACGAAGTGCAGCGCGAGATACAGCGCGGTGCCACTGAAGTGACCCGTGCAGCACAGGAGCAGCGACGCACCATGCTGGATGAGAAGGATACGACCGTCGACCCCGCGACGAAGGAAAACCCCGAAGAGCCAGCACGATGATGGACTGGTTCCTTACGCTTGGTGGTTTGATCGTCCTGGTGCTCGGCGCCGAGGGAATGGTGCGCGGGGCGGTGGACCTGGCGCTCCGGGCCCGCATTTCGCCCTTGGTCATCGGCCTCACCGTGGTCTCCATCGGCACCTCCGCGCCTGAACTGCTTGTGAGCCTGCTGGCGGCCATGAAGGGTAGCTCTTCCATCGCCATCGGCAATGTGGTGGGTTCCAACATCATCAACATCTCATTTATTCTCGGGGTCTGCGTCGTGGTCTTTCCCATCGAGGTGGACCGCGACGCCCGGAGGATCCATTGGCCCGTCATGATGTCGGCTTCACTGCTCTTCTGGGCCTTTCTGCGTGATGACCTCTTTTCTGTGGTCGAAGGAGCCCTGTTCGTCTCCCTTCTCGTCATCTATGTGGTGTGGATGGTGCAGCGCTCCCGAAAGGAAAGTGCTTCTGAGCAGCACATCGGGGGCAATGGTGCGCAGCACCCCATCTGGCGTGCTTCACTCCTCCTTGTCATCGGTATCGTGGCCCTGACAAAAGGCGCGGACTGGTTCGTGGAAGGTGCGGTGGCCATATCGCGTGGCATAGGTGTCAGCGAGCAGCTCATCGGGGTGACCGTGGTGGCCGTTGGCACTTCTCTGCCGGAACTCGTCACCTCCCTGATCGCAGCCTTCCGGAAGCAGGCCGACATCAGCATGGGCAACCTGATCGGCAGTAACATCTTCAACCTGTTGGGCATCATCGGGGTCTCTTCAGTTGTACTGCCCATCCAAGTGGATCATGGGGCATTCTTCCCGGATGTGATGGTGATGCTCGCCATCGCACTGCTGCTCTACCCGATCATGCGCTTCGGTAACAAGGTCGGGCGATGGCAGGGTGCCGTGCTCATGCTCGCTTATGTGGGCTACGTGATGATGGTGCTTCAACGGGGCTGATCCCGAACCGACCTCAGGCAGTGAACGCCCTCCCGACCGGAGGGCGTTCACGATTGTATTTGGGTCTATTTTGCAAGTGGGTCTATTCAGATGGGGGGGGTATTGGGAATTTTATCAACTTTTAAGGAGTGACCCCCTTCATGAACATACCTTTGCGGCCAACAAATCCCATTTCCCATGTCAAGCCCCCTAATTCGAGCGAAGGCGCTGGAGGATGTGCTCCATCGCCGTCCGAATTTCGTTGAACCACCTTCCCAGAAGATCTCAGACTTCTTCGGGGTGAACGTGTTCAATGAGGACGCCATGCGCATGTTCCTTACCGAGGAGGCCTGGTACGCGGTGCGTCAGGCCGGCCAGCACGGTACGCGGATCGATCGGAAACTGGCCGACCAAGTGGCCAGCGGCATGAAGGAATGGGCCTCGAGCAAGGGTGCCTCGCACTATACGCACTGGTTCCAGCCGCTCACCGGCCTCAGCGCAGAGAAGCATGATGCCTTCTTCGAGCCTATCGGAGGCGGTCGCAGCATCGAGCGTTTCGACGGCAGCATGCTGGTGCAGCAGGAACCCGATGCCAGCAGCTTTCCCAATGGCGGCATTCGGAACACCTTCGAGGCACGGGGGTACACGGCCTGGGATCCCAGCAGCCCGGCGTTCGTGATCGGTCGTACGCTCTGCGTGCCCACGATCTTCATCAGCTACACCGGTGAGGCGCTGGATTTCAAGATGCCGCTGTTGCGCGCCATCCATGCTGTGGACGAAGCCGCCACGGCGGTGTGCCAGTACTTCGACAAGGACGTCACCAAGGTCATCAGCACGCTGGGCTGGGAGCAGGAATATTTCCTGATCGACAAGGCCCTGTACTTCGCCCGGCCGGACATCATGATGAGCGGTCGTGCGTTGTTCGGCCATCTGCCCGCCAAAGGCCAGCAGATGGAGGACCACTACTTCGGCAGCATCCCCGATCGCGTGCGTGCCTTCATGCGCGACTTCGAGACCGAGGCACTGATGCTCGGTATACCGGTGAAGACGCGCCACAACGAGGTGGCCCCGAACCAGTTCGAGTGCGCGCCGGTGTTCGAGGAGATGAACCTCGCCGTGGACCACAACGTCCTGCTCATGGACATCATGGAGAAGACCGCCCAGAAGCACGACTTCCGGGTGCTGCTCCACGAAAAGCCCTACTCGGGGGTGAACGGCAGTGGAAAGCACAACAACTGGAGCCTGGCCACCAACACCGGCCGCAACCTGCTGCGCCCTGCCAAAACGCCGAAGGAGAACCTCCAGTTCCTCACCTTCTTCGTCAACACCATCGCGGCCATCCACGCCCATGCCGACGTGCTCCGCGCCAGCATCGCCAGCGCGAACAATGACCATCGCCTGGGTGCCAACGAAGCCCCACCCGCCATCATCAGCGTGTTCATCGGCGAGCATCTGAGCAACCTGCTGGACGGGCTGGAGAAGAACATCAAGGGCGCCATGACCCCCGACCGGAAAACCGAGCTGAAGCTGGACATCGGTCGCATCCCTTCGGTGATGCTGGACAACACGGACCGCAACCGCACCAGTCCGTTCGCCTTCACCGGCAACAAGTTCGAGTTCCGCGCCGTGGGCAGCAGTGCCAACTGCGCCGGGCCGATGACCGTGCTCAACACCATCGTCGCGCACCAGCTGCGCCTGTTCAAGAAGCAGGTGGACGCCCTGATCGCCAAAGGCACCAAGAAGGACGAGGCCATCCTGCGGGTGATCCGCGACCTGATCGCCACGAGCAAGAGCATCCGATTTGAAGGCAACGGCTACGGCGAGGAATGGGTGAAAGAAGCCGCCAAGCGCGGATTGAGCAACATCAAGGACACGCCCCGCGCACTGGACGTGTGGATGCGTAAGGAGACTGCGAAGCTCTTCACGGACATGGAGGTGCTTTCGCCAGTGGAGCTGGAGGCACGGCATGAGATCGAGCTGCACAGCTATACACTGAAGATCCAGATCGAGAGCCGTGTGGCCGGCGATCTCGCGCAGAACCACATCATCCCCACGGCCATCAACTACCAGAACCGACTGCTGGAGAACGTCCGCGGTCTGCGGGACGTGCTCTCCGCTGCACAGGCCAAAAAGGCGGTGGAGACCCCGGTGAAGCTCATCGAGGAGATCAGCGAGCACCTCTCGAAGATCAAGGAACTGGTGGATTCCATGATCGAGGCGCGCAAGAAGGCCAACATCATCGACGACGCCCGCGAGAAGGCCATCGCCTATTGCGATCAGGTGCGCCCGCACCTGGAGAAGATCCGCTACCACGTCGACAAGCTCGAACTGCTGGTGGACGATGAGCTGTGGCCGCTGCCCAAGATGCGGGAGCTGCTCTTCACCCGCTGATCGGCCCACAGGCCCAGCCACTTCCGGAAGGGGGAGCCGTCATGGCTCCCCTTTCCGCCTTTTTATCCTTGGTTTCGTCATTGGGGGATCTGCTTATCTTCGCCCGGAACCGGAACACTAGACCCATCCAATCCCACGCGATGACCACACGGAAGATCCTGGCCACCCTCTTTGTCAGTCTCCTTTGCACCACAGCTGTTCTGGCGCAGGGTCGTTTGGCCGAGGAAGCGGACCTTGCCTTTGACAAGGGCTTCTATTTCAACGCCATCGAACTCTACAAGAAGGCGTACACCGTAGAGAAGAAGGCCGCCACCAAGGCGGAGCTGATCTACAAGGTCGCCGAGAGCTATCGGCTGCTTGGCGATGCACAGCAAGCCCAGGTGTGGTATGAGAAGGCCAACAAGGCCCAGTTGGAGGACCCCACCGGTTACTATTGGATCGGTGAGATGCTCAAACAGCAGGGCAAGTACGCCGAGGCCATCGTGGCCTATAACAAGTACAAGGAAAAGAAGCCCGCTGACGTCCGCGCGGATGCCGGTATCGCGGCCTGCCAGATGGCCCAGAAGTGGAAGGATGACCCCACCCGCTACAGCGTGGATCCCGAGGTGCTGTTGAACACGCCCCAGTATGACTTTACGCCTGCTTTTGCGGACAAGAAGAACGAGACGGTGGTCTTCACCAGCACGCGTCCCGCAGCCACGGGCGCCGAAACGGAACAGATCCTCGGCGAGGCCTTCAGCGACCTGTTCACCAGCACGCGTGATCGCCTCGGCAAATGGAGCGAGCCCGTGAAGCTGCCCATCACCATCAACACCGAGTCGAACGAAGGGGCGCCCGTCTTCAACGAGAAGCGGAGCATCATATACTTCACCCGCTGCCCGGTGGAGAAGAAGAAGGTCTTCGGTTGCGACATCTACATCAGCAAGAAGGTGGGAGCGAACTTCAGTGAGCCCGTGAAGCTGGCCCTGAAACCTTCCGGATCCAAGGAGGACACCCTGACGGTCGGGCATCCTTCCCTGTCCGCCGCCGATGACATGATGTTCTTCTCCTCCAACATGAAGGGTGCAGGCCATGTGGGTGGCAAGGACATCTACTACGTGAAGCTGGATAAGGATGGCATGCCCGTAGGCGCACCAGTGAACCTGGGTGCGGAGATCAATACCGGCAAGGATGAGATGTTCCCCTTCCAGCGTGTGGATGGCAGTCTCTACTTCGCCTCCAACGGCCACAT
Organism: Flavobacteriales bacterium; assembly: GCA_041749915.1. Classification (GTDB taxonomy): domain Bacteria; phylum Bacteroidota; class Bacteroidia; order Flavobacteriales_F; family PHOS-HE28; genus PHOS-HE28. The sequence goes on along the minus strand of JBGTAJ010000184.1, from coordinate 4,051 downwards.
GGGCATGGGCGGGATGGACATCTTCCGTGCGGAGAAGACCGGCGAGAACACCTGGGGCCAGGTCGAGAACATGCGTTCACCCTTGAACAGTGCCTCCGATGATTTCGGGATCATGTTCGACGCCGAGAACGAGCGCGGTTTCTTCACCAGCAACCGCCCCGGTGGAAAAGGCCAGGACGATATCTGGCGTTTCTACATGCCCGACATGGTCTTCGCACTGCAAGGCGTTGCCTACGATAAACAGACCGGAACGCCGCTCCCTGGTGCCAAGATCAGTGTGGTTGGGACCGACGGTTCCAACTTCAGCGCACTCACCGATGAGAACGGAGGATTCGCCTTCGTGGAGAACGGCAAGGACCGCTATATCAAGGAGAACACCAGCTACAGCATCCTGGCAGAGAAGGAGGGTTACCTGGTGGTGAAGGATCAGGTCACCACCGTGGGCCTGGAGGAGAGCACCACCTTCGTGAAGGAATACTTCCTACAGCCATTTGTCGGTACGGTCATCAAATTGCCCAGCATTCTGTATGATGTGGACCGTTTCGAGCTTCTCGATGCAAGCAAGGATTCCCTGGAGATCGCTTACCAGACCTTGATCGACAATCCAACGCTAGTCATCGAGTTGCGGTCCCATACTGATGCTCGACCCACCCGCCGTTACAAAGGGGGGAACATGGAACTCTCCCAACTGCGTGCCCAGAGCTGCGTGAACTACCTGATCGAGCGTGGCATTGACCCCGCACGCATGGTGCCTGTCGGTCGCGGGCCGGAAGAGCCGCTGGTGACCATGGAACAGATCAAGAAGATGGCCACCAAGGAAGAGCAGGAAGCAGCCCACCAGCGCAACCGTCGCACGGACTTCAAAGTACTGCGATCGGATTACGTGCCCAAGGAGGGCGGAGCTTCCGCGCCAGCCAATTAGTTCGAACCATGAACAGAAGAGCATCCTGAAGCATCGGGATGCTCTTCTTCGTTTTACGCCCATGAGCTCCGATCGCTACGCCCAACGCGGTGTTTCCTCTGGCAAGGAGGATGTGCACAAGGCCATTGCCGGCCTGGACAAGGGACTGTTCCCCCAGGCCTTCTGCAAGGTGGTGGCCGATGAATTGACGGGCAGTGCCGAGCATTGCATCGTGATGCATGCCGATGGGGCGGGCACCAAGTCATCGCTGGCGTACGCCTATTGGAAGGAGACCGGAGACCTCAGCGTCTGGCACGGTATCGCGCAGGACGCCATCGTGATGAACCTGGATGACCTGCTCTGCGTGGGCGCTACCGACAACATCCTGCTGAGCAGCACCATCGGGCGGAACAAGCGCCTGATCCCTGGCGAGGTGATCAGCGCACTGATCGAAGGGACGGAGCTCTTCCTGGCGAAGATGCGCGACCTCGGGATCGGCATCCGCAGCACTGGTGGCGAGACCGCCGATGTGGGCGACCTGGTCCGCACCGTGATCGTGGACAGCACCGTGACCTGCCGGATGAAGCGCAGCGAGGTGATCGACAATGCCCGGATACAGGCCGGTGACGTGATCGTGGCCCTCGCGAGCTACGGACAGGCGAGCTACGAAGAGGCTTACAACGCAGGCATGGGCAGCAACGGCCTCACCAGTGCTCGGCACGATGTCTTCGCGCGGTCCCTCGCCACCCGATTCCCCGAGACCTTCGACCCCGGGACGCCCACCGAACTCGTTTACAGCGGCCAGGCGGAGTTGACCGATCCGTTGGAGGGCACTCCGCTGGACTTCGGAAAGGCCGTGCTCTCGCCCACTCGTACGTACGCACCGGTCGTTGCCCAGGTGCTGGCCGCGATGCGCGCAGATGTACACGGCATGGTCCACTGCAGTGGCGGCGCACAGACCAAGGTGCTGCACTTCGTGGAAGGCCTGCGCGTCATCAAGGACGATCTGCTTCCCATCCCCCCCTTGTTCAGTGCCATCCAGCGCATGAGCGGCACGGACTGGAAGGAGATGTACAAGGTCTTCAACATGGGCCACCGGCTCGAGTTCTACATCCCGGCGGAACGTGCAGCGGAGATCATTGCCGTTTCCACCGCCTTCGGTATCGAAGCCAAGGTGATAGGCAGGGTGGAGTCCATGCCAGTCGGGTCGAGCGGCGCCGAGACCAAGGAGGTCATCCTCACCAGCCCACACGGCAGCTTCATCTACCAATAACGGCAAGCAACAGAGGCCATTCGCGGCACCGATAGCTGCAGAGCTCCAACCACACAACAAGGCATTCATCTGCGTTATCTGCGCCATCTGCGGCCGCATTCAAATGAGCGACCTTCTTTCCAAACTGTCCGCCCTCCACGATCGTCGGGAGGAGATCGGCAAGCAGCTCGCCGATCCCAGTGTGATCGCCGACCAGAAGCGCTTTGTGGAGCTGAACCGCAGCTACCGCGATCTGGAGCCCATCGACCAGGCCTTCCACCGCTTCCGGCGCATGCATGATGACCTTGCCGGTGCCGAGCAGATGCTGCGCACCGAAAAGGACCCGGATATGTTGGACATGGCCCGTGCCGAGCGGGATGAGATGCGTGCCGCCATCGATGCCATGGACGAGGAGGTGCGCCTGATGCTGGTGCCCAAGGACCCCAACGACTCCCGCAACTGCACCGTGGAGCTTCGTGCCGGCACCGGCGGGGATGAGGCCAGCCTTTTTGCGGGTGACCTCTATCGCATGTACTCCCGCTACTGCGAGGGCCGCGGCTGGAAGATCGAAGTGGCGGACGTGAGCGAAGGCACCGTGGGCGGCTACAAGGAAGTGGTCTTCAATGTGATCGGTGACGGGGCCTATGGTGTGCTGAAGTTCGAGGCCGGCGTGCATCGGGTGCAACGCGTGCCTTCCACCGAGGCCAGTGGACGGATCCACACCAGCGCAGCCACCGTGAACGTACTGCCCGAGGCCGAGGAGACCGATGTGGAGCTGAAGGAAAGCGATGTGAAGATGGAGACCGCGCGAAGCGGTGGTGCGGGCGGGCAGAACGTGAACAAGGTGGAGACCAAGGTGCGCCTCACGCACATCCCCACAGGCATGGTGGTGATGTGCCAGACGGAACGCAGCCAGCTGGGGAACCGATTGAAGGCCATGACCATGCTGCGCACCAAGCTCTATGAGGACAAGGTGCGCGAGCAGGAAGCCGCCGTGGCCGCCCAGCGCAAGAGCCAGGTGAGCAGCGGCGACCGCAGCGCCAAGATCCGCACTTACAACTTCCCGCAGAGCCGCGTCACCGACCACCGCATCGAATTCACCGTTCACAACCTGCCGCAGGTGCTGAACGGTGAGCTCCAGGAGATCATCGACGCCCTGCAGCTGGCCGAGCGCACCGAGAAGCTCAAGGCCGACTCGGGCATGTAAGATCGATCAGATCATCGACTTTCTCCGAGCTTGGTGCACACACGTAGGCGTAACTGCACAACCCGGCCGGTAACGACATTCCATTTTCCGATCATCCGATCGTCCGATCTTTGCCCCCCGTGACACGCACCGACCTCCTCGCCACCATCCGTCGCAAGAAAAGCCTGCTATGTGTGGGGCTCGATACCGAGGAGCACCTGGTCCCCGAGCACTTCCGGGAGGAGAGCCACCCGGTGCGCGCCTTCAACGAGGCCATCGTGGAGGTGACCCACGACCTGGCCGTGGCCTACAAGCTGAACCTGGCCTTCTACGAAGCACTTGGAGACCAGGGCTGGCTGGACCTGGAGGCCACCATCGCGTACATCCGCAGCAAGGGCGATTGTTTCATCATCGCCGATGCCAAGCGCGGTGACATCGGCAACACCGCCCGCAAATATGCCGAGGCCTTCTTCGACAAGCTGGACGTGGATGCCGTGACCCTTTCGCCCTACATGGGCCGCGACAGCATCACGCCCTTCGTGGGTCGCGCCGGGAAATGGGCCATCGTGCTGGGCGTGACGAGCAATGCCGGTGCGGAGGACTTCCAGTTCCTTCCCGTGAACGGACGCCCGCTCTTCGAGACCGTCATCGAACGCACCGCCCAATGGGGTGGTCCTGAAGATCTCATGTTCGTGGTGGGGGCCACCCGTCC
>JBGTAJ010000183.1:0-12861 GCA_041749915.1 Flavobacteriales bacterium | reverse complement strand
ACCCACATCATCCGTGGGGATCGTGTGACCTGTCGGGCCGGAAATGGCCTGTCAACAGCCCCCAAGGCCACCCCAAGAACCATGGTCCAACTCAACCCCGATGACCAACTTCGGCAAAACCGGTTCTTCGGACTACCCTTGAGGCAAACGACCCCAAGAGCACCCAGTTCCTCTGTGACTTTTTTGGCGTACCGGCGAACTTCTTTCACGAGGGTAATGAGAAGCGCTTCCACATCATCAAGGGCGCTGAGAAGGGGGGAACCACGAATGCGCTACCACTAGGCTCCATTCCAGCTGAACCCTTTGCACGAATAACCCAAGCTTGGGATAAAGCCAAGGGGAACAAGGGAGATCCGGAATTTCAGCAGGTGTGTGTGGCCCAAGCAGACGTGCTCGCCTCACATTACGACCTGACACTACAGGGAGAAGGCTTCGCTCGGATGGCAGATGCGATCAGGAAGCCTTCGCTTGGAATGCGGGAACGCTTTTTCCAAAGCTGCGAATGGGCTGGAAAGCACCGTGCGGTCCAGTGCCTTCCGGGCGAAGGCGTTGAAAGCGATGAGAGCAGGGGGCCTGTGTTCGCGGTGCGACTGTTCGGTGAGGATATCAGCAAGGAAAAACTAACGGAGGCGCTGCGAGGTCTTCTTATCGTTCGCGGCCTGCTCGACGCTACTGGTCTTGATCACGATCTTCCGCGCTTTCGTTTCCATTGGTTCTTCCGGAATATCGAGGGTCTGTGGGCATCCTCTGATCCCAATGAACGACCTAACGGGGTGTATAGCGATGGAAGGGTGATCGGCAAGCTGTACACTAGCCCAAGGATCATATCCAATGAGGGGAATCGAGTACTTGAGCTGCTGTATTGCGAAGCATGCGAAACACTCTTCCTCGGAGGCATGCGCTCGCGGGGTCGCGATGATAAGTGGGAACTGCTGTCCACGAGCAGCGCATTGGACCAAGCTCCACAGCGCTCCCCTAACCTACAGGTGAAGGACCGGAGCTACCAAGAATATGGAGTGTTCTGGCCGCAAGGTGACCAGGACTTCGTGAAGCATACTAACCAACGAGGCAATGAAAGGGATGACTGGGATGACCAGCCGGTAATTCGGCGTGGACCGAATGGTCCGTCTACGTCTCTTTGGGTCCCGCAATGGCTAAATCCAGTGACCGGTGAACTGGATGTGCCGGAGGATACCGCAGGGTGGATAAAAGGCAGGCTGTTCCGCGTCAATGACAACACTGGTGATGTTGCAGGAAGAATGGAGCCCACACACATGGCCCTGCCGTGCACTTGCCCAGGGTGTGGTTCGAACTACTCAAAGCGGAAGTACACCAAGTCACCCATCCGCTCGTTCCGCACCGGTTTCGGTAAGAGCGCCGAGCTCTTCTCAACAGAACTGATACAACAGCTTGGCAGCGACCCCGCGAAGCGAAAGCTCGTGGTGTTCTCAGACGGACGTGATGACGCCGCCAGACTGGCCAATGACGTTGAGCGTGAACACTTCGATGATCTGGTACGCGAACAGATCGCCGCTATCGCGCAGAATCAGCTACTAGGGATGGTTGCGCACAGGAGTGCTGAAATGAGCGCACCGGAATACCGTATTACATCTGATGACAGCCTGTTGCTTAAGGAGGCAAAAGAGTGCTTTCAGGACATGAATCACCCAAGGCATGGGGAGGACGCCAGAAGAAGGCTCAAGGCGATGAAATCCGGCCTGATCAAGATCGCCGACCTGGTGCGGGTGGATAACTCTAACAAGCTTGGGCCCTTGTCCAGCGCATTGAGGACTATAGGAACCAATCCGGGCGGTTGCGATATCGCGCTTCAACAGTTCAGACTGGGCAACGCACAAGAATGGAAGGCCTGGAACTACTTTATTGCACAAAGCACGGGTGCATGGGAATGGATGGCTGGTGAGGCAATGGAGATCATTGATCGGATCGACGAATCGACCCGTACCCACATAGCCGGAACATTCTTTGGCCGGATCTTTTACACGGCTGAAGCCGCAGGCATAGGATACCTGTGCATCAATCCCGAAGACCCGGATACACGGACAGCCATTGATCGTGAACTACCCAACAGTGGGATCACTGATCGCGCTGTCTTCATTGATATTCTCAACGCCTTGATCCGCTTGCTCGGAGACCGGTATCAATACCAAGGAGGACAATATCCCACACAGGCATATGAAAATTTTGAACGTTGGCCTGCCCCGATCAGGCGTTGGGTCGAGAACACGGCTATACACAACGGCACCAAGAAAGAGCACCTTGGCCCCGCATTGTTCGATACGCTCGTCGCTAACGATCCCAGCAGAGGAAGCTTGGGTGTCTATTCATGCGAGGAGGGCGGTGGGCTGCGCATAGGCCGACTTTGGTTCAAGCCTGCAATACCTGGGCAACCTGTGTGGCGCAATGGACGGGTGAAGCGCACCTATCTGCACAATGGTGGGGGGGTATGCACGGTAGCCGGCAGCCGAGTCAATTCAAGGAATGATGGCACAGTTGAACCGGGCGTCTTGCTCAACCAAATTATGGATGAACTTCACGACGTTCAAACGAGTAATTACTTGGGGTATCGTGCCATGGTAGAGTCACGAACACCTAGTCGACTGCACTGTGAGGAATTGACCGGACAGACTGATGACCAATTTGAACGGCAGCGATACTTCAGGGACATCATACTCCCAACCGACGGTCCGAAGGAGATATGTTCGATTGACCTGCTGAGTGTGACCACCACGTTGGAGGTCGGTGTCGACATTGGCGATTTGGTGGCGGTGGTGCTGGCCAATATGCCGCCGCAACGCTTCAACTATCAGCAACGTGTGGGACGCGCCGGACGCCGAGGACAGGCCTATTCAGCCGCTCTGACCTATTGCCGTGGCCGCAGCCATGATGAGCATTATTTCGAACGTCCCGAGCGGATCACTGGTGATCCACCACCTCCGCCATTTCTCTCCATGGACCGGGACCGCATCGTTAAGCGGCTGCTTGCCAAAGAAGTTCTCAGGAATGCCTTTCGTCAAGGGCTTGCTGAAATGGACAATATCCAGGAAGAGGGGAACGCTCAAACGGAGGAACAGAACGAACAGGAGACATATCGCCCGAATGTGCATGGTGAGTTCGGTCCGCTAGCCTCATGGACGCCAAAGCGCAAAGAGACATTGCGTCAATGGATCATGAGCAGCAACACATCCATAACCAAGATCCTGGACGCATTGCTCGAAGGAACTCCAGAGAGCCTACACAGGAAAAGAGACGAACTTATGACTTGGCTCTCCAGTGAACTGATGGATGAAATAGACAGGGCTTGCCGTGACAAATCACTAACCTCCTCAGAATTGAGTCAGCGGATGGCAGAAGCTGGTTTGCTACCCATGTTCGGTATGCCAACCACTGTTCGTGACATGTACCATGGGATAGGTCGGAAGCGTGGCGAACTTGGACTCTTATCCATTGATCGCGCGGATGAGATGGCGATCTATGAGTTTGCGCCAGGTGCACAGAAAACGAAGGATAAGGCGGTACATACTGCCATCGGATTCACCGCTCCCCTCGCCATCGGAAGTCCACGCGGGCAAGCGAAACTCCTCGGTATGGATCCAGCACAGGACAGCTATCCGTTCTCCCTGTCGGGTGCCATAATGCGATGTTCATCATGTGGCCATGTGGACTTTACGGAACTGGGCCGCGATCAAAAGCTGCCTGAACCGTTGCCTTGTCCAAATTGCGCCACACTTGTCGAAGCGATTCCCGCGCGCAGCCCAAGAGCATACAGGACAAATCTGTTGCGCGGCGAGGATGCTGCGACTGAGTTACCGACGATCTCTTCGCGACCACCAGTGCTTGCAATTGGCAGCACCGACACAGAGCCTCAGGAGGGCCGAAATTATTCGGGTGGCATTGTTGTTGGTGCCACAACTTGGCGGATCAACGACAATGGAGGTACGCTTTTTGAAGGTTCGTTGACAAGGACACGCTACCGTAGCCCCGGGGTCCATGCAGACAACATCGGAGACCAATGGATAATGGTTGGACCGGGAACACAGAATGTCGATGAAGATGGTTACACATTCCTGCGGTTCGCAAATGATGACCAAACAGAGATAGAGAGGATTGCCCTAGTGTCCCGCAAGCACACGGAAATCCTTCGCATCCATCCAACATCGGTTCCCTCCGGGCTTCACCTCGACCCATTTACTCAGGAAGGAACCCCACCAGTCAAAGCGCGCGGACACGCCGTACGTGCGGGATATTACTCGGCTGCCTTCCTCCTTCAGCGCATACTAGCCGACAAGTTAGACGTGGATCCAATGGAGGTCGATAACGCGGATATTGTCCGGCGCAGCATTGGTGGCCAGCACGTAGGGGAGATAATTCTTGCCGACAACCTTGCGAATGGGTCGGGGTTCGTGCAAGAGCTACACACCAATCTCAATGCATGGTTGGAGGAAGCTCTCTCCCCTCAGGGCAGTATGCCCTACATGAAGGACATTCTAGGGGAAGAACATCGCGATAGTTGCAAGGACTCCTGCTACCGATGTTTGCGCGTTTATCGGAACATGAACTATCATGGTTTACTGGACTGGAGGTTGGGAGTTTCACTACTCCGTGTCTTGCACGACAAGAATCATCGTTGCGGGATCGGCGGCGATTTCAAGGTGCCGGAGATGCAAGAGTGGTTGAGTAGCGCCAGCGCTTTGGCGGAGACCTGTGCGTCGCAATTTCGTCTCACTCGAAAAGTAGTTGAACTAGCGGCCGGGTGCGAACTACCTGTATTGCTGGATGGAGACCATGCGTTCCTGGTCATTCATCCCTTTTGGAACACTTCCACGATGTCTGAAGTGCAGGAGAGAGCAGCGCGACTGGATGGAGTAACCAACGTTTCTTTTGTCGATACTTTCAACTTGCACCGTCGGATGGGTTGGTGCTTCGCGAACATCGTCCGGGCGAACGTCTGAATCTTTACAGAAATCCAGTATTTCGCGTCACGGATTGGAGCGGAAAGCCGGACCCCTGCCGCATTTGGGCAGGGGGCACGCCCAAACCTTCAAGAAGCTCACCGTGCCCGGTCATAGGCTCTGGTCAAGTTTTTTCACCATCGTCAAGATCGTCGCGATCGCCACCGTCTCCCCGGTCTCATCGAACACATCGACCAAGAACTTCACAATGCCCTTGGCAACGTCTTCAGGGCTCCGCTTCTCCTGATCCACCTTCTCCTTCACCGTGAAGCGCACCTGGATCGTCATTCCCGGATACACAGGCTTCACGAAGCGGCATTCGTCCAGGCCGTAGTTCAGCAGCACCGGTCCTTTGGGTGGATCAACGAAGAGGCCCGCCGCGCGACTGAGGATGAAGTAGCCGTGCGCCACGCGCCCCGTGAAGATGGTGCCCTCGAGGCTGTTGGCGTCCATGTGCGCGTAGAACTTATCGCCGCTGAGGTGGGCGAAGTCCTCGATGTCCTGCAAGGTGACGGGGTGGATGTCGGTGATCACGGTGTCGCCCACCTGCAGTTCCTCGAAGTGCATGCGGAAGGTGTGCTTCTTGGTGATGTTCATCCGCGCGCCCTGCTGGTATTGCTGGGTGATGGCGGTGATCATGCTGGGGTGGCCCTGGATGGCGGTGCGCTGCAGGTAGTGCATCACACCGCGCTTGCCGCCCATCTCTTCGCCACCGCCCGCGCGGCCGGGGCCGCCGTGTACCAGTGTTGCGAGTGGTGAGCCGTGGCCGGTGTTCTCCTTCGCCATTTCGCGGTTGAGGATGAGCATGCGGCCGTGGTGGCTGGCGGCGCCCCACACGAATTGCTGCGCCACCTTTTCATCGTACGTGGCGATGCTGGCGCAGAGGCTGCCCTTGCCGAGCTTGGTGAGGGCCACGGCATCGTCGATGTCGGTGTAAGGCATGAGGGTGCTCACCGGACCGAAAGCCTCCACGTTGTGGCTCTGCTGGTTCTTCCAGGGATCGGCGTTGAGCAGCAGGATGGGGCTCATGAAGGCGCCCTTCGCGGCGTCGGCGCCTTTCACGTCCACGCTGTCGGCGCTGCCGTAGACGATCTGCGAACCTTTGAGCAGTTCGTCCAGCGCGCGCTTCACCTCGTTGCGTTGCGTCTGTCCGGCGAGGGCGCCCATGCGCACGCCTTCCACACGCGGGTCGCCGATCACGGTGCCGCCCAGGCGTTTGCCGATGGCGATCTGCACATCCTCCAGCACGTTGGCGGGCACCATGATGCGCCGCGCGCCGGTGCAGCGCTGGCCGCACTTCAGCGTCATCTCCTTGCCCACTTCCTTGATGAAGAGCTCGAACTCCTCGGTGCCGGGTGTGGCGTCGGGGCCGAGCACGATGGCGTTGAGGCTGTCGGCCTCCATGTTGAAGGGCACGCTCTCGTCCACGATGCGCGGGTGCTTCTTCAGCATGCGGCCCGTGCTGGCGCTGCCGGTGAAGGTGACCACGTCCTGGTGCATCACGCTGTCCAGCAATCCTTCGGCGCTTCCGACGATGAGCTGGATAGCGCCCTCGGGCACGATGCCGCTGGCGACAATGTCCTTCACCATGGCCTCGGTGAGGTAGCTGGTGACGGTGGCGGGTTTCACCACGGCGGGCACGCCGGCCATCCAGTTCACGGCCACCTTCTCCAGCATGCCCCAGATGGGGAAGTTGAAGGCGTTGATGTGTACGGCCACGCCCTCCTTGGGCACCATGATGTGGTGACCGATGAAGGTGCCGCCCTTGCTGGTCTTCACGGTGTCGCCGTCCACATAGAAAGGCATGTTGCCCAGCACGCGGCGCAGGCTCGCGTTGGCGAAAAGGTTGCCGATGCCGCCCTCGATGTCCACCCAGCTGTCGGCCTTGGTGGCGCCGGTGCGGTAGCTGATCTCGTAGTACTTCTCCTTGCGGTCGAAGAGGTATTGGGCGAGGGCCTTCAGCATTCTTCCCCTTTCCGGGAAGGTCATTTTCCGAAGAGGTGGACCACCCGTCTCCCTCGCATATTGGAGCATCCGTCCGAAATCGAGACCTCCGCTTGACGTGGTTCCTATCAGGTCACCGGTGATCGCATCAACAAGCTCAGCCTGTTTACCGGAACCCGCTACCCATTGCCCGCAGGCGTAATTGTTCAGTTGCATCAGAGTGAATCGTTCTGTGATCGAAGAAAACCGAAGAGGGCGAAAACGCCGCCGACGAACATGGCCCCCACGGCTATCACGATGCTCGTCTTGAGGAAGAGGAATGACGCCAGCGTGAAGGCGGCTCCCAGGCCGAAAATATAGAGACCATAGACCATTCGTTGACGACCTTCCTTCTTCCTGGTCTTGATCACTTCCAAGATGGTATCGCTCGCGGCTTGGTCGGCGAGATCATTGGGCATACCCTCACGGACCAGCACTTCGGCTAATTCGATCTTGGAGAGTTGGCCTTTTGAACCAGACTTCCACGCGATCTGGTATGCCCGGTTGATCAGGTCTTGTGGATGTTCCATAGCTCGTCAAAGATGATCAGTCGCGCTCGGGGAAGGTCATCTGAAGCAGGCGTCGTCGTCCCGCCTTAGCGGGAGGATGACCGCCGACCGTGCGGGCGTAGTGGAGCATGTGGGCGAAGTCGAGCCTGCCTGCCGGTAGGCAGGGCCGCCACTGCTGGTGGTGCCGATGAGGTCGCCGGTGGAGGCGTCGAGGAGTTCTGCTTGCTTGCCGGTGCCGGCGACCCATTGGCCGCTGGCGTAGTTCTGTAACTGCATGATGCGAAGATCGGAAGGAAAGAGGGAACGCTGAAGACGCTGATCCGAAGGATGAACGCATATGATCGCGACAACAGGTGATTGGGCTTGCTGGTGTTGAATAAACACCGTCGCGCTAACCGCTTCAAGTCCGCACTTGTCGTTTCTCCTCGCTTGCGGGCTGTAAGCTACTATCGCTCACCCTAGGTGCACCTTATTCCGCCAGCTTATCACGGCATTCCTGCACGACAGGTTCCACATCGGGATCAGCAGGCCACTCTTCGGTTGTATCAGAAACCAGATAGTACTGATGATAGTGGATGGTGCCTGGAGCGTCACTTGAGAAGCCGCCGTCCGGAAGCGGGCCAGGGATATTCCCAGTTACACCACCGACTATTGCGGGGAACTTCAGTGCCTCTGCAAGATTGAAATAGACTGGGATGTTCGTCCGCTCACCACGTTCGTTCTCGAAGAAAAACTTGTCATCTATCCAACCTGAAGGAAGTTCGCGCTGAAGGATCGCGAAACCAGAGGACGGTATGCGGATAAGGAAACGACCATCTTCAACCTCGTCTGGGGCACCACAAGCTTCGCCATGAACTACCGTGAACGTTCCAGAAAGGTCATTTGGCAGAAGAAAGGTCTGGGCGGGTGCAAAAGACCGGGAGAACGACCACGCTACGAATAGGACCGGAAGGCCAGCGACGAAGCCCTTCACGAGCCACGACTTCTTCGTGATGAGAACCAACACCGCGCCAATGACCACCGCGGTCATGCCATAAATGAAGAACCACCAACTGAGATAGAGGAATATGCCGGCGACCAAGAACACAATGCCATGAACAAACAGGATTGTGGAAAGTCGGGAGTTCATCGGGCTACTCTAAAGGCCGAAGTCTAGGCCGCCGCTGCTGGTGGTGCCGATGAGCCTGCCTGCCGGTAGGCAGGGTCGCCGGTGATGGCGTCCATGAGCTCTGCTTGTTTGCCGGTGCCTGCGACCCACTGGCCGCTGGCGTAGTTCTGTAACTGCATGATGCGAAGATCGGAAGGAAATGACAGCCGGGGATGCGCCTTCGGCGCTGTGGGGGAATACGGCCGCAGATGCGCCTTCGGCGTTTAGGGGGAATACGGCCGCAGGACCTGTCCCGCCTTAGCGGGATTTCGCAGATGACGCAGATTTGGCTCACTACCGTTCGCGGTGAGGGAGATGCCAAGGGGGAATACGGCCGCAGAGGTGCCTTCGGCGCTGGGGGAGAATACAGCCGCAGAGGCGCCTTCGGCGCTCAGGGGAGAATACAGCCACAGATTTCGCAGATTTCGCAGATCGGGCTCACTACCGTTCGCCGGAGGACGAGATGCCCGTGGTGGTAGGCAGAGTGTCTAATTGGGCACAGGTGGCAATTGGCATTTCATCCCGCTGTGCGGGACAGGTCCTGCGCCATCTGCGAAATCTGCGGCTCGCATTTCTTCAAGCCGCTTCACCGGTCAGGCCCTGCGTCATCTGCGGCTTGCATTTTCTGGCATTTCATCCCGATTCACGGGGCAGGTCCAGCGCGATCTGCGGCTCGCATTTCTTGAAGCACCTTCACCGGACAGGCCCTGCGTCATCTGCGGCTCGCAATATCTCAAAATGCCACCGCCAACCAGACGGCGATGGGGTAGGTGAAGAGGATGGAGCCGCGGGTATTCAAGCCCTTGATGTCGTTGGCATCATCGGTAAAGTCGTAGTGCGTGCCGGTCTCCTGGTAGAGCCAGTACAAGCTCGATTCGGTATACAACGCAATGCGCCGGTTCAAGTGGAACTGTACGCCAAGGACAGGACCGGCGCCGAAGCTCTTGAAGGTGGTGTGAACATCAGGTCTTCCGTTCTGGGTGTTGAGGTTGTGCGAGAGACCTTGGCCGGTTCCGATCAATGCATCCATGCCGGCAAAGCATGACCAGCGGCGGCTGAGCGACCATCGTCGTTCCCATCCTGCCCGGAAATGGAGTCGCCAGCTGTAGTTCGTGAAGTCGGTATTGCTGCTGTACCCACCGGTGTCCGAGTCCAGGGTATACTGTCCTCCCAAGCCGAAGCGCAGTGCACTGTTCCCGAGACTGCGCTTATAGGCCAGCAGGTGGGTGGGCTGATAGGAATAGGAGTAGCTCAGCGGATCGGCATTGTTCGGAACGAACTGGCGGATGAAGCCGGTGACGTCCACGCTCAGCTCGTTGTTCCGGGCTGTGGAGTCCATGGGCGCGAAGCCTTGTCCGTAGGCGCTACCCACGGTAAGGATAAGGACCGTCAGCGTGGGTATGCGAAGGTGGTCAAGCATGAGTTCGAAGATAGCATTGCCTTGGAGGAATGGAGAAGTGTGACAAGTGCCCTGTCGCGCCCAACTTCACCTATGGCACCTGCTCCACCCGCACAGCGGTGGGGGTGCTTCCCCCGATGGTCTGCAGGACGATATCGCGGTCGTTGTTCAGGCCCGTGTACCGCACCATGCCATCCAGGTTCACATCCTGCAGCCGATACTGCCCACTGACAACGTTGGTGGGTACAGAACCGCCGATGGCCGCGAGGATACCATCGCGATCGTTGTTCGCTCCGGTGTATTTCACGCGCTCATCCACCACCGCATTACCAGCCCACAGCAGGCGCTGGCTGCCGATGCTCTTCACCGGCACATCCGTGTTCGGTGCGGGACGCGTGTACAGGGCCGTTGCGGGGGACCGGAAGTCGAGGGTGGTGGGGGTGGAGGAGAGCACAAGGGGCGATGCCGTCATTACGCCCAGATGGTTGCGATGCCGCACGACCACGTAGTAGCTACCGGCAGGAACGTTGAAGTGGATGGACGCGGCGCCAAGGCATGAGACCACATCGCCATCGCGTTGGACCAAGGCGTTGCACGTACCGACGGAAGGGCCCAAGGGAGTGGAGCGCAGCTCGAACCGCACCCAATCCACGATCGCATTGTTTCCGTTGATGTTCCGCAGATCCCCTGTGACGATCTCGCCACCGGTCCCTCCAAGGAGGGCGGAAAACGGTTCTGCCCAAGGGAACGGGAATGGCCAGATGCGCATGTCGTCGCGCATGAGCCCGGTGCCTTGGTCGTACGCCCCATCCAGCCAGAGCTTGGGCGCCAGGGCCACCGAGCCTGGGGCGATGTAGCTCACCATCAGGTTGTCGAAGTTGGCCCAGTTGCTCACGGTGGAAGGAGGAAGGGTGAGCATGACCCCGAACACCATGGTGCTGGACGGTCCGGCCTGGAGGGTCTGATAAGGCGTATGATCTTCCGCCCATCCGGGAGCGGCGATCATGGTGTACAGGTTGGCGGTGGTGAAGCTGATCTCTCCGGTGATGGTGTCGGCCCAGACGAGGGCACAGTTCGCTGTGGTCGACTCCCCTCCTGACCACATCAGTTGCATGACCACGGATAGTGAGTATTGCCAGTTGGCATTGTAAGGGATCGGGTGGAAGGCCATCGCGGGCGCGCCGGCCGGAGGGGCTGGGGAACTGAGGTCGGGGCTCTCCTTCTGGAAGGAGAACGGTTCTCCGTCATATCCCGGGCCTGATTGAGGAGGGAGGCCGAACCAGAACCAGCCCGGCGGCACGGTTCCGGAATCGAAGGTCTCGCTCAACAGCACGGTCTGGGATGTGGCACCCAAGCTGCTCAAGACCATGGAACACAGAAGCAGGATGCCGCGCATGAGGAAGGACCCGTTGTTCATTAGACGAACGAACGCTGAGGGGTTGCCTGATGCGCACTCAATGGGCCGGCGATCTGGCTCACTACCGCTCGCGGTGAGGGAGATGCTCAGGGGAGAATATGGCCGCAGAGGCGCCTTCGGCGCTTGGGGGGAATACGGCCGCAGATGACGCAGATGACGCAGATTGGGCTCACTACCGTTCGCCGGCGAGAGAGATGCCAGAGGGTGAATACGGACGCAGAGGCGCCTGCGGCGCTATAGGTGAATACGGCCGCAGATGACGCAGATGACGCAGATTGGGCTCACTACCGTTCGCCGGCGAGCGAGACGCCCGTGGTGGTAGGCAGAGTGTCGTATTGGGCGCAGCTGGCATTTGGAATTTCATCTGCGCCATCTGCGAAATCTGCGGCTTGCATTTCCTTGCATTTCAGCCCGCTTCCCTTGGTGTTGGATGAGGTCGGCAAGGCTAAAGCCCTATTGGGCATTTCATCTGCGCCATCTGCGAAATCTGCGGCTCGCGTTTTAAGCATTTCATCTGCGCGATCTGCGGCTCGCGTTTCCTGTCCTCATCGGCGGTGCATAGCTTTGGTACATGGACCTCAAGACCCTCAAACTGGAACTGCTGGAACGCATCGCCTTGCTGGAGGATGAGCCGCGCTTGCTTGCCCTGAAGCACCTGCTGGACGGGCCTCCCACCTACACGCTACCAAGCGAGCACCTCAGCGTGGTGCGCGAAGGCGAAGCCCGTTACCTGAAGTTGGAGGACCGGCTGTACACTGCGGATGAGGTGCGGGCGTTGGTGGAGGAGGTGTTGGCCAGAGTGCCCACTGGGGTTTCCGAAGAGGAGATCGATGCGGAGGAGATCGCCGAACTGGAGCGTCGCCATCAGGCACGGCTGAGCGGTGAAAGCAAGGGTTCATCGCGGAAGGGATCGATGGAGCGTCTGCGTGCGCGGCGACCATGAGCTTTACGCTGGTCGTGCAGCCCGAAGCGGAAGCCGATGCCGCTTCGATCTCCGATGAACTGGAAGAGATGACCCCAGGCTTGCGAGATCGCTTCCTCGATGTCTTGGATGATCTGTACGACTACATCGAACGGTTCCCATTTGCTTTCCAGAAGCGCTACAAGGACTACCGGCACGGCTACTTGAGGGGCTTCCCCTACCGTGTGGTCTATCTGGTGGAAGGTGGAGCGATCTACGTTTATCAGGTTCGGCACACGCGCCGGAAAGTGGATCCGGAGTTCGGGCCTTGAACGGTTATCTTCGAAGAGCATTTAGGCTACCCATGGACCTCAAGACCCTCAAACTGGAATTGCTGGAGCGCATCGCCTTGCTGGAGGATGAGCCGCGCCTGCTTGCCTTGAAGCGATTACTTGACGGACCTCCCACTTACACATTGCCCAGCGAACACCTCAGCGTAGTGCGCGAAGGCGAGGCTCCCTACCTGAAGCTGGAG
>JBGTAJ010000182.1:0-8043 GCA_041749915.1 Flavobacteriales bacterium | reverse complement strand
TCCACGCTCAGTTCGTCAAGGTGGAAGAAGGAGAGGATGGCCGAATCCTCGGGAGAGAGGCAGGCCAGTGCCTTCCCGAGATGGTGGGCGGCCTCATTCCGGCGGAGTTCATCCACCTGCTCCGCCTTGGGATGATGGTGCATGTCGTCCAACGAGTTGCTCTCCATTCTGCGGTTCCGACCATGGGAGACGGCTGTGCGGTAGGCGATACTGTACAACCACGTGGAGAACTTCGCCTGCCCGTTGTAGGAAGCCAGGTGTTGATAGGCCTTCACGAAGGCATCCTGGGTGGCTTCTTCGGCATCCTCCGTGTTCCGGAGCACGCGATGACACACCGTGTACACCATGTGTTCATAGGTGCGCAGCACCTCCGCGTACGCTCGGCTGTCGCCGGACAGGATGCGGGGGATCAATGCGGTGATGTCCATGTTCGGAGCGGCCATGGGACGCTGTGTGATGGGGCATTGGTTACAAAGCTGGGTTCTGGGGAGGCGCATTCCATTCGTTCCGGGATGAACGGCCGATCATTCGGGACCATCGGCGGGTCGCCCCTTGCGGTGCGGTTGTAACCGGGGCCCCAAAAGGTGCGTCAGATGCCGGGACATGGTACTTCAACCATCCGTGTCGCATCGTTCAACAGTACGCAAACAGCACAGCACATGGATATCACAGGCGCCATAGCGATCATCTTCTTCTTCGGGAGTGTGTTCGGCATCTTCTACATCTACTTCTCCACCCGCCATAGGGAGCGTATGAACATGATCGACAAGGGCCTCGCACCAGGCTTGCACCGCCCCATGACGGACCATCTGCGGACACTCAAGAACGGCATGGTGCTGATCGGGCTCGGTGCCGGGATGTTGGCCGGCCACCTGTTCAGCCAGGCCGCCTTTGTTCCTGGGGATGAAAACCCGTTACCGTACGTCGTCGGCATGGCCATCTTCGGCGGTCTGTCCATGGTGTTGTTCTATACCTTCTTCGGGCGCAGGCAGCAAGGGTAGGAGCTACGCGTGGGCAGGCCTGGCCCGAGGCGATCGGTGGCTCCACTTTACGCACCCGATGCGGCGCGCTACTTTCGCGGTCCGAACACCGCTCCCCAGCACATGCGCCGCGCCCTTTCCGTTTCCTTGCGTTGGGTGGGTGCAGGCTGCTTCTGGTTCGTGGTCGTCACCGCCCTTTGGGTCGGTCTGCTGGGTGTCATGGACCCTCCGGTCACCTGGCTGATGGTGCAGCAGTCCAGCGACCAACCCGAGTTCCATCGCACCGTGGTGGATTGGAAGGATATCGCCCGGAGCATGCCGCTGTCGGTCATCGCGTCCGAGGACCAGCGCTTCATGACCCACCATGGATTCTCGTGGGAGGCCATGCGCAAGGCCATGGACCGGAATAAGAAAAGTTCACGGGTGCGCGGTGGAAGCACCATCACCCAACAGACGGCGAAGAACGTGTTCCTCTGGCCGGGGCGGACCTACGTGCGCAAGGGCCTGGAAGCATGGTTCACCGTGCTCATCGAAGTGTTGTGGACCAAGGAACGGATCCTGGAGGTGTACCTGAACGTGGCCGAGATGGGGAAGGGCGTGTTCGGCGTGGAAGCTGCGGCCCAGCAGTGTTTCAACAGACCGGCCAGCCGACTTTCCGCATCACAGGCCGCCCTCATCACGGCCACCCTGCCGTCACCCCGCCGCTTCAGTTGTTCACGACCATCGGGTTATGTCAGTGGTAGGCAGCAATGGGTGCTGCGCCAGATGCGCAACGTGGGTGACGTGCTCGACCCCGAGGTCTTAAAGCGACGCAAGGAGAAGATCGAACGCGAGGAGGAGCGGAAGGCCGCCAGGAAAGCGCGCCGTTCAGCCAGGGACTGAGCTCACCTCTCTGGTCGCATTACCCGAGTATTCCGTTTGCGTGGGATAGGCGAACTCCAACCCGGCAGCAGCAAAACGACGCATCAGGTCCATGTGTATCCGCGTCTGGGTTGTGAAGATGTCAGCCTCCTTCCGGATGTAATAGATGAAGAGGATGTTCAAGGAATACTCCTTGAATGCAATGAAGCTCACCAAACGCTCCGCTTCCAGGACGTCCTGGTGGTCGTTCACCACCTGTTCGAGGATCTGAACGGCCTCTTCGAGCTTGGCGGGCGGCGTCTCATAGATCAGGCCTAGTTCGTGACGCACCCTTCGCGAGAGCTCCTCGCTCACGTTCTCCACCATACTATCCGTGAATTTGTGGTTCGGAACCACCACCACCGGGCCTTCCATGGTGCGGAGACGCGTACTGCGGATGCCCACCTCGATCACCACCCCATCATGGTCCTGGATGCGGATGCGGTCACCCACACGGAACGGTTTGTCGGCGAACACCGTGATGCCTCCGAAGATGTTGGCGACCGTATCCTTCGCCGCCATCGCCAAGGCCAGCCCACCGATTCCGATCCCCGCCAACAACGCGCCCACGTCATACCCCCCGTTGTTCAAGGCCATCACCAGACCTAGGACCCAGACCAGCACCTTGATCGAGCTGCGCACCACGGGCACGAGCTGCGCATCGACCATGACGGTCTCGTTCCGACTGGCCTTCGGCAACAGATATTCCTGCACCATGGTATCCAGCAGTCGCGCGATCAACCAGGTCAGCGCCAGTGCCAGTCCGACCTTGAAGGCCCTATCGGCCCAAAGCTCCACACGGGGCGGTACATCCAGTTGCGTATAGCCCAGGTAGAACCCGAAGATGGTGATCAGGACCACCAAGGGACCGCGCAGGGTGGTGATCAGGATGTCGTCCAGCTGTGTGGTGGTGCGGGCCGCCAGGCGTCTCAGTATGGTGGCCGAGCCCCAGTAAAGCAGTTTGCCCAGGACCCAGGCTCCCAAGGCAATGCTGAAGGCGGTGACCCATTGGCCCACACTGTTGTTGTAGAATTGCTGCGTCCAGAGAGGGTCCATGATGGCCGATACATTTGGGGTGATGGAGATCTGCCTCAAGGTTGAAGCTCCATTCGATAGGGGAGAAACAAAAGTAGGGTCAGCATCCACAAGGCATGAACGCAGGACAGAGTATGGCAGGGCTCGTGGTGGTCACGGGCGCGGGCAGGGGAGTGGGGCGCGCCACAGCGAAGGCCTTGGCCATGGAACATGGGATCGAGGTGATCGCCCTGTCGCGCAACGCGGCTGCACTGGATCAGCTGGTGCAGGAATGCGCCGGTGGAACGGGAAGGGTCCACCCACTGGTGTTGGACATCACCACACTGGACGCCGCAGCTCAGGTGAAGGCCTTCGTGGGGGGGCGGCGCGTGATGGCCTTGGTGCATAATGCGGGTCAGTTGCACAACGTACCCATGGGCCTGCACCAACGTCGGGAGCTCACGGACCTCTATACCACTAACGTCATTGCACCACTGGAACTGTCGCAGGCCCTTGCCGAGGAGCTCGATGGGGATCCACCTGGCCACATCATACATATAGGAAGCATGGGAGGCTTTCAGGACAGCGCCAAGTTCCCCGGTCTGGTCGCCTACAGTGCGAGCAAGGCTGCGCTGGCGTGCATGGCCCAGTGTCTGGCCGAGGAGTTCAAGGGCAGGGGCATCCGCAGTAACTGCCTGGCCTTGGGGGCTGTGGATACCGAAATGCTCCGCGAGGCTTTCCCGGGCTACAAGGCGCCTTTGACGGCAGAGGTGATGGGTTCCTATGTGGCCCAATTCTCCTTGACCGGCCATAACCTCTTCAACGGCAAGGTCTTGCCGGTCGCGGTGAGCACCCCTTAGGTGGCTGCGTGAAAATATTCTCACCCCATTGTTAGGAGATGTAGTAAAGCTCCCTACATTTGCAGCCGCTAACGACGAAACGTTCTTTGTAGCGACCCGGCAGGGGAGGATGAATTGAGGCAGGCAGGGAGGTTGAAGAAAAGTTTTTCAACAAGTACTTGCAGGTATCGAAACAACCACTACTTTTGCCGTCCCAATCGACCAGGGGTCACCTGGTTGGAGGGAGCTTGAAAAACTGAACACGACCGGAATCGGGCTTCGGCCCAGACCGATACAGTTCTTTGACTTATTGTCCAATCTGAGAACAGCAGGTGTCCTTGTGATCGACAGATCAACATGAGAGACCTCGTCAACGAACCAGATCAAACAAACATTTACAATGGAGAGTTTGATCCTGGCTCAGGATGAACGCTAGCGGCAGGCTTAACACATGCAAGTCGAGGGGCAGCACGATGTAGCAATACATGGGTGGCGACCGGCGCACGGGTGCGTAACACGTATGGAATCTGCCCTTTACTGGGGGATAGCCCGGAGAAATCCGGATTAATACCCCATAACAATCGAGGTGGCATCACCTTGATTTGAAAGCTCCGGCGGTAAAGGATGACCATGCGCACGATTAGCTAGTAGGTGAGGTAACGGCTCACCTAGGCTACGATCGTTAGGGGGCCTGAGAGGGTTATCCCCCACACTGGTACTGAGACACGGACCAGACTCCTACGGGAGGCAGCAGTGAGGAATATTGCGCAATGGAGGCAACTCTGACGCAGCCATGCCGCGTGCAGGAAGAAGGCGCTACGCGTTGTAAACTGCTTTTAACCGGGAAGAAACCCCAGGACGTGTCCTGGGTTGACGGTACCGGAGGAATAAGCACCGGCTAACTTCGTGCCAGCAGCCGCGGTAATACGAAGGGTGCAAGCGTTATCCGGATTCATTGGGTTTAAAGGGTGCGTAGGCGGAGCGTTAAGTCAGTGGTGAAATCCTGCAGCTTAACTGTAGACTTGCCATTGATACTGGCGCTCTTGAGTGCGCTTGAAGTAGGCGGAATGTGCCGTGTAGCGGTGAAATGCTTAGATATGGCACAGAACACCAATTGCGAAGGCAGCTTACTAAGGCGATACTGACGCTGAGGCACGAAAGCGTGGGGAGCGAACAGGATTAGATACCCTGGTAGTCCACGCCGTAAACGATGATCACTCGTCATTGGCGATATACGGTCAGTGACCTAGCGAAAGCGTTAAGTGATCCACCTGGGGAGTACGATCGCAAGATTGAAACTCAAAGGAATTGACGGGGGCCCGCACAAGCGGTGGAGCATGTGGTTTAATTCGATGATACGCGAGGAACCTTACCAGGGCTCGAACGTACGTTGACAGGGGCGGAAACGTCCTCTTCTTCGGACAACGTGCGAGGTGCTGCATGGCTGTCGTCAGCTCGTGCCGTGAGGTGTCGGGTTAAGTCCCATAACGAGCGCAACCCCTATCTCTAGTTGCCAGCGGGTAATGCCGGGGACTCTAGAGAAACTGCCCGTGTAAACGGTGAGGAAGGTGGGGACGACGTCAAGTCATCACGGCCCTTACGTCCTGGGCTACACACGTGCTACAATGGCGAGTACAGAGGGAAGCTACTGGGTGACCAGATGCAGATCTTCAAAACTCGTCTCAGTTCGGATCGGAGTCTGCAACCCGACTCCGTGAAGCTGGAATCGCTAGTAATCGCATATCAGCCATGATGCGGTGAATACGTTCCCGGGCCTTGTACACACCGCCCGTCAAGCCATGGAAGCCGGGGGTGCCTGAAGTTGGTGACCGCAAGGAGCTACCTAGGGCAAAACCGGTGACTGGGGCTAAGTCGTAACCCGGTAGCCGTACCGGAAGGTGCGGCTGGAACATCTCCTGTTTAGAGTACGTTGTCAGGTCTCTGTTGGTCGTAGCAATACGGCCCTCGATACCTGCTGTCTCAGTTGGATAATAACTAACGGTACCGCCGTTACCATCTCCATAGTCCTGTAGCTCAGTTGGTTAGAGCGCTACACTGATAATGTAGAGGTCCGCAGTTCAAATCTGCGCAGGACTACCAAGGGATAGGCAACGGGGAATTAGCTCAGCTGGCTAGAGCGCCTGCTTTGCAAGCAGGAGGTCATCGGTTCGACTCCGATATTCTCCACTGCGCCATGGTAAACCCCGCTTCCAAGTGGGGTACGTCAGGCAGCCCATTGGGCACCGTTCTTTGACATGTTGTTGGACATACCAAAACAGACCGAGTGATCGGTCCACCGAGCAATTACGATCACGATAAGATCGAAAAGTTACTAAGGGCGTACGGTGGATGCCTTGGCTCTCAGAGGCGACGAAGGACGCGATAGGCTGCGATAAGCCACGGGGAGGAGCATAATATCCTGTGATCCGTGGATTTCCGAATGGGGCAACCCGATTGGTTGAAGACCAATTATCCCGCAAGGGAGGCTAACCCAGGGAACTGAAACATCTAAGTACCTGGAGGAAAAGAAAACAAGTAGTGATCCCCCTAGTAGTGGCGAGCGAAAAGGGGACAGCCCAAACCGGCGGCGTTTCGGCGCAACCGGGGTTGTAGGACCACAATGTGGACTCAGTATGTGTAGTGGAACCCTTCTGGAAAGTAGGACCATAGCGGGTGATAGTCCCGTACACGAAATGCATACTGTACCTAGTGGTATCCTGAGTAGGGCGGGACACGTGAGATCCTGTCTGAATCCGCCAGAACCATCTGGCAAGGCTAAATACTACTGAGAGACCGATAGCGAACCAGTACTGCGAAGGAAAGGTGAAAAGCACCTCGAACAGAGGAGTGAAATAGTCCCTGAAACCGTGCGCCTACAAGCGGTCGGAGTCCCTTCGGGGATGACGGCGTGCCTTTTGCATAATGAGCCTACGAGTTGCTCGTCACTGGCAAGGTTAAGGGGTTCAGCCCCGCAGCCGAAGCGAAAGCAAGTCTTAACAGGGCGTATAGTCAGTGGCGGCAGACGCGAAACCTAAGTGATCTAACCATGGCCAGGATGAAGTTCCGGTAACACGGAATGGAGGTCCGAACTGGTAGACGTTGAAAAGTCTTCGGATGAGCTGTGGTTAGGGGTGAAAGGCTTATCAAACTGGGAGATAGCTCGTACTCTCCGAAATGCATTTAGGTGCAGCCTCGAGTGTACTGTTATGGAGGTAGAGCTACTGATCGGGCTAGGGGGCTTCACCGCCTACCAAACCCGGACAAACTCCGAATGCCATAACATCATTACTCGGGAGTGAGCGCATGGGTGCTAAGGTCCGTGCGCGAAAGGGAAATAACCCAGACCATCGGCTAAGGTCCCTAAATACACGCTAAGTTGATCTAACGAGGTCGGACTGCATTGACAGCTAGGATGTTGGCTTGGAAGCAGCCATTCATTTAAAGAGTGCGTAACAGCTCACTAGTCGAGCGGTCCGGCGTGGATAATGATCGGGCATCAAGTGTGTTACCGAAGCTGTGGGCCCCAATGGGGCGGTAGGAGAGCATTCTGGTCAGCGTCGAAGGTGTGCTGTAAGGCATGCTGGAGCGTCCAGAAAAGAAAATGTAGGCATGAGTAACGATAAGGCATGTGAAAAACATGCCCGCCGATAGACTAAGGTTTCCTGATCAACGTTAATCGGATCAGGGTTAGTCGGGACCTAAGGTGTAGCCGATAGGCGAAGCTGATGGACAGCTGGTCAATATTCCAGCACCGGCTTGTATTGCGATGGGGTGACGAAGGAGTGAACGATCCGCGCACTGACGGAATAGTGCGTTAAAGGGTGTAGGTATAGGGATGGTAGGCAAATCCGCCAACCCTGCCGAACCGGACAGTACCGCGAGCCCTCGGGCAAGTGGATAGTGATCTTAATCAGACTTCCGAGAAAAACCTCTAAGCTCTAGATACAAGCCGCCCGTACCGCAAACCGACACAGGTAGTCAAGGAGAGTATCCTGAGGCGCTCGAGTGATCCGTGGCTAAGGAACTAGGCAAATTAAGCGCGTAACTTCGGGATAAGCGCTACCCATTTCGATGGGTTTCAATGAAAAGGCTCAGGCGACTGTTTAACAAAAACACATGGCTCTGCAAAATCGAAAGATGACGTATAGGGCCTGACACCTGCCCGGTGCTGGAAGGTTAAGAGGAGAGGTTAGCCGCAAGGCGAAGCTTTGAATCGAAGCCCCAGTAAACGGCGGCCGTAACTATAACGGTCCTAAGGTAGCGAAATTCCTTGTCGGGTAAGTTCCGACCTGCACGAATGGTGTAACGAT
>JBGTAJ010000181.1:0-5331 GCA_041749915.1 Flavobacteriales bacterium | reverse complement strand
GTCACTTGCACGTTCACTTGCATCAGTCGTTGCATGGTCGATCGGGTGTGCTATTGGAACAAAGGTTATCAAAGAATGTTCATGAACTTTCGAATGTGAGTGTGAATAAATGCAAATTGATAGTCATGCTATCATATAAAGGCTCACCGCAGCTGTCCGGTGCTGAACCAGGCCCGGTTCGAATACCCGGAAACGGTGCTAATCGGCCTTGTAGCTGATGCGGTAGATCATATCCGCAGCATCGTCACTTATCAATAGGCTGCCATCCGGAGCCACCAATACGTCCACGGGCCGTCCCCAGGCACTGCTGCCTTTCAGCCATCCTTCGGCGAAGACCTCCGTGGTCGCCGTTCCGTTGGCGTTCGGTAAGGCCACCATGATACGGTAGCCGATGGGTGTACTGCGGTTCCAGCTCCCGTGTTGGGCGATGAAGATGGCGTTCCGATACCGTTCAGGGAACTGATCGCCCGTATAGAAGCGCATACCCAATGGAGCTGTGTGAGGCCCGAGCAGTGCCGCCGGTGCCTCGAATTGTGCGCAGTCCCGGGCGGCCCCGAACTCCGGGTCGGCAACGCTGCCCGCATGACAATAGGGATATCCGAAGTGCTCACCGATCACCCCCAAGCGGTTCAGTTCACAGTCAGGCATATCGTTGCCCATCATATCCCGACCATTGTCCGTGAACCAAAGCTCTCCTGTCTCCGGGTGCCAGTCGAAGCCCACGGTGTTGCGAACGCCGTGTGCCACGATCTCCCGTCCACTACCATCTGGTTCGATCCGGGTTATGCTGGCATAGATGCTGTCCTCGCTCAGGCAGATATTGCAGGGCGCGCCGACGGGAACATAGAGCTTCCCGTCAGGGCCGAACGCGATGAATTTCCAGCCATGGTGGGTCTCCGTCGGGTAGCCATCCGTGACCACTATGGCTTGGGGTGGGTCGTTCAATCGGTCCTCGATGCCGTCATAGCGCAGGATGCTGCTTACGGCGCTCACATACAGGGCACCGTTCCGGAATGCCACTCCGACCGGCATCTCCAGGTCCTTGGCGATCACGAGCTGTTCGTCCGCTGTTCCATCCCCATCAAGGTCACGCAACGCATGCACCACACCTTCACCGCGACTGCCAACGAACATGGTTCCTTTATCGCCCCAGCACATGGCGCGTGCATTGGTCACTCCTTCTGCGAAGACCGAAATGGTGAATCCGGGAGGCAGTGTGATCGTTCCCAGGTCGGGATCGCCACCCTTCACCGTAGGGACGCACACTCCGCTGGAAAGGGGCAGGGTCGCCAGCAGGAGAAAGGCGGAAAAGGGTGGACGTGTCATTGGCGGACGTTGACGGGAACGATGAGCACAGGGATGGGACTCTGATCCAGCACCTGTTCGCTTACACTTCCCACGAATGCTTTGTAGAGGGCACTGCGTCCGTGTGACCCCATGATGATCACATCGGCTTCGATCCGTTTTGCCTGGTCCAGAATGGAATCGGTGGTGGGCCCTTGGATCAGGAGGGCTTCGGCATCCGATCCTTCTGCGCGGGCTTTCTCGGCCATTTGTTGAAGATCGGCGTGCTCCTGTCTCAGCACTTCGGCCCGATGGTCACGGATGTACTGAGGCCCCGTACTGAACCCGACGAAATCAGGGTCAGGTGCAGCAACATGCAGGAACCACAATTTGGCGCCCAGTGATCGGGCCAGTTCCAACGCAACGGCATTGACCCGGTCACCGGTGCCGGCAAAGTCGACGGGGAGTAGGATGTTCTTCATGGTACTTGATGGGTCACATGGCCGAAGATAACTGCCACAGGACCTGTGACAGATGATGGTGGTCCGTGGAAAACGAGAAAGGCGGCCAATGGCCGCCTTTCTGATGAGTTGCAGGAATGATCACTCGTCACCCAGGACCAGCTTTTCAAGATGCTGCTTGCGGAGCTTTCCACTGCTGGCGAAGAACCACTCCTTCAGTCCGTAATGGTATCCTCGACGGAGGCCGGAGCGGTGGGTCCCCAAGATCCCACGACGACCGCTGAGCTTCTGCAGCACGCGGGTCAACTTGGCCTCCACTTCGGCCTCCTTCATGGCCGGCTCGTTCTTTCGTGCCCAGGCGATGAGGTGCTTCAGCAATTCCTCCTTGGGAAGCAATTCGTTGTTCTTGGTGATCGCATTGATGACCACGTTGTCCCACTCGCTCAAGCGGTAGCCTCCGTTCTTGATCTCGCGTCGCTTCCTGCGCCCTGACTTCCGGGCCACAGCACCCTCTGCGACAGTTTTGCGCGGACGGCCCGGCCCACGTTTCGCAGGCGTTTCATCGCCTTCCACAGTGTTGTCACCGCGTACTTCCTTCAGCCCGCGGATCGCTTCGCGCACCGTTTCCAATTGGAACATCAGCCTGCGCCGCTCACTGCGGTATTGGGTCAGTAGCTGGTCGATCTCCTTGGGGTTCAATCGTTTCTTGGCCATTACAGATCGGTTCTTGGTGGGTCGTAAATGTGAATTGGAGCACGGTAAAACTACAAATTGGATCAACTCCAGCCATTGGGTGGCTAGGTCCACTGATCAACAGTGACAGCAATGGAACTTGTTCGTTGTGAAAAAATGATCATTAAGCGATCATATAACGGTGATCATCGTTGGATTATCGCGATCGGTCATTCGCCCGATGATCGCGCCTGTGCGGCCATGTTCCAACAAGATGCTGGATACGAGAGCCTCTGCCCCCATAGCGCAGGCGATGAGCAGGCCACCGCTCGTCTGGGGATCTGAAAGGACCATCATCCGCTCCATGGAGGACGCTCCGGTGACCAGGTGCCCATTGCTCTTCCAGTTCCTGAATGCGCCGTCAGGATAACAGCCCTTGGATAGATAAAAAAGGGCCTCAGGGATGATCGGGAGCTGTTCAAAGATCAGTTCCGCATGCAGTTCACTGCCTTGGCACATCTCAGCAAGGTGTCCCAATAGTCCGAAGCCCGTCACATCGGTCATGGCGTGCACTTCAGGAAGCTCACCCAGCGCTGTGCCCGACCGATTGAGCTCTGCCATCAGTTGTATGGCAATCGGCGCATGGTCCTGCTCAAGCACCCCCCTTTTCTGTGCTGTTGCCATGATCCCCACACCCAAGGGTTTGGACAGGATGAGTACGTCATCGACCAGCGCCGCATCGTTCCTTTTGATGTTCGATAGGGGTACCTCACCGGTGACCGCAAGCCCGAAAAAAGGCTCCGGTGCATCGATGCTATGGCCTCCGGCCAAGGCGATACCTGCATCATGACAGGCCTGCCGACCACCTTCCACCACGCGTGCTGCCAGTTCGGGCGGTAACTTGTCAATGGGCCAGCCTAGCACGGCCACGGCGATCAACGGTCTGCCCCCCATGGCATAAACATCGCTCAGGGCATTGGTGGCAGCAATTCGTCCGAATTCGAAGGCATCATCGACGATCGGCGAGAAGAAATCGGTGGTGCTGATCAACGCACGGCCGTCACCCAGGTCATAGACAGCTGCATCATCCTTGGAACCATATCCGACAAGCAGGCGGGGGTCGGGAAAGGTCCCCAGGTCGCTTTTCAGGATCAGCTCCAGCACTGCCGGGGCGATCTTGCAGCCGCACCCTGCGCCATGACTGTATTGTGTGAGTCGGACCGGTTCAGTGGTGGGAGGGGGAGGTAGCGACATGTTCCTTCAAGCGTTGGGCAAGGGCGCGAAGTTCGGTCGCCGAGGCCGGGAATCGCTTCACGCGTTGCGGATCGCGCTTTGACGCTCCGTGCGCATAGGTCTGGTCGTAATACCGCAAGGCCGCCATGGCAACGGTGAACAGGTCACCTTCCTCCAAGGCATCCAAGGCTGCCTTGCAATGCTGAGGCCCCATGCGCTTCTCGATCCGTTTCGTCGCCTCTGCGAGTTGTTCCTTGGGATATCGGCCATAGTCCTCCACCAGGCGAAGGGCGCGCTGCTCCATGGGCATCTCCACAAAAAAGAGCGGTGCGGCACGCATGTGAGCGAAGAACTCGTCGGGGATCTTGGCGCGCCCGATCATCAGGCTTTCATCTTCAAGCCAGATCGGTCGGGTCGGGTCGTTCCGGCGCAGGGCATGCCAGAGCAGGTTCTCGAAATGCTCAGTGGTGGGCTGGGGTGCTTCACCGATGGCGCCATAGCTCGACCCCTTATGGTGGGCCAGTGCCTCCAGGTCGATGACTTGTTCGCCCAATTCGCGCAGGTGGCCCAGCGTCTCGGTCTTGCCGCTTCCAGTATATCCACCCAAAATATGGAGAAGCCTGGGTTTGCAGACCTCCTGCAGGACGTGGTTGCGGAACGCCTTGTAGCCACCATTCAGGACCATGACCTCCATGAAGCCGGCTTTGTCGAGCAACCAGGCCACGCTGCCGCTGCGTTCACCACCACGCCAACAATGCACGGCGATGCGTCCATCCGGCGCCAGCGAACGAGCCTGTTCCACAATGGCCGCCAGTTTGGGTCCGACGATCCGCAGGCCTTCGAGGACAGCCGCATCGCGACCGGTCTGTTTGTATAGGGTGCCAACCACGGCCCGTTGCTCGTCCGTGAAAAGGGAAAATGAGTGAGCATCGGGGATGTGTCCGCGCGTGAATTCCCCCGGAGAACGCACATCAATGACCACTGTGGAACGCATGGCGTCGAGGAACTCGGAAACTGGCAGTGGTCGGATCACGGCCGAAGATATTGGAAGTGGCAGGCGCACCCGGTCTTCCCCTTGCGTGCATCAGCTGTATTTTGAAGATCGAGCGCCTGACAGAGGTCATCGATCTCCTGTCCTGAACGTACTGGTCGTTTCCCACAAGCCGTTCCGGTTCTAGTGCAAGCGTAGTCTGAGTGCTCTTCGCTCACCAACTGGATCGGGCAGAAGGGGCGGCTGCTCCATCTTCGATGACCGGTGCAGGAGCGATCGAGTTCATCCATGCGAGCGGAAGGTTGCTGGAAGCTTCAGTGACAGAACGTTCACTGATGGCGTTCTATTTAACCGTATGGTTTAATATGTTTGCAGCATCATGCTCGCCACGGATCGCCTCAGTACCACCTTCCACGCCCTCGCGGACCCAACGCGCAGGGCGATACTGGCGCGTTTGGCCGATGGTCCTGCTTCGGTGAACGAGATCGCGGCGCCTTTCAGCATGAGCCTGCCCGCCGTTAGCAAGCACTTGAAAGTGTTGGAGAAGGCGCAGCTCGTTTCACGTGGCAAGGAGGCACAATGGCGGCCGTGCAAGTTGGAAGCGGCTCCACTGAAGGATGCTGATGCTTGGATCGAGCAGTACAGGAAGATGTGGGAGGCACGCTTCGACCGTTTGGACGACTACCTGCA
>JBGTAJ010000180.1:0-2550 GCA_041749915.1 Flavobacteriales bacterium | reverse complement strand
CGCATGGAGTCGTAACTGGCCCTTAGCTCCAGGTGGTCGTAGCGCGCGATCTTGGCGTGAAGCTCCGGGCCGAAGTGCTTGTATCCGTTGGAGAAGCGCTGCTCAGCACTGGCGGCCGTGCCAGCGGGCCACGGCGTGCTCAGGTAGTCCTTGTAGTAGGTCCACGCGCCTTCCTTCCTGTATTGCACCAAGGTGTGCGAGCCGGGGATCTGTTGCATGGACTGTTCGAATGGGAAAAGCCTCGACTGTCGCACAAAGACTCCCTCCTCCGGGCGTGGTGCACCATCGCGGGCGGTGATGGCGAAGGTGTTGAGCGCGGTGAGCTCGATGTTCTGGAACCACTGCAGGCCCTCGGGATTATGGATGCGCTCCTTCCCTGCTGCGATCAACGAACCTTCTTCGGTGAAGACCTCGGTGTAGACCGTTGTGGAATCCAGCGGTGTACGCACATGGCGCAAGGCCTTTTCATGATCGATGTTGGTCTTGGTAACGGCCTGTCCGTTCTTGAAGAGGATGGTCTCGATCACCCGGCCTTCGCGGTCATAGCGCGTGCGGATGCCGTTGAGCTTGTCATCGCGCCAGTGTTCGGTGCGGCAGAGTTTGTCGGTGCCTTTGTAGTACTCCTTCCAACGACCGGAGCGTTTGCCATGCTCGAAGTAGCCCACGATCCATGGCAGCGTGCTAGAGTAGTTCTGGATCCATTGACCGTGCAGTTCGCTGCCGGACCCTTCCCCGTAGCACCAAACCTTATCCTTGGCTTCTCCTTCGAAGTAGCGAACAACCCGCTCGGGCTTCTGCGGCACTTCGTACTTGTTGGGTAGCAGGAAGGCGTCGGGCAGGTAGTAGTCGTAGGCGCCCTGGATCAATTTCAACTCTTCCAGACTGAAGCCCGAAGCCTGTTGCCATGCAGCAAGGCCCGGCTCCTCGATCTCGCGCACCCAGGCGTAGTTGTTCGCGGCAGCGATGCGGCGTGCCATGGCTCCGTGGCCTGTGTGGCGCATGAGGTAGCCCACGGCGCAATGGGTATCGTGCTCATCGATGAAGACGGGGATGCGCTCCTGACGGTAGTAGTTGATGGGGAAACGGCCTTGACGTGCGTAGTCGGCGAGTACGGCAATGAGTTCCTTGCGCGACCTGAGCTGATCTGCGCTCAGTTGGCTCGCAGGTGCTTGGGATAGCACTCCGAGGACCTCCGCGAGATGCGCCTGTACATAGTCGACATCATTGGTGATTGGCTTGGCGGGCTTGCCGTTCAAGTGGTCCGCGTGATCGGCCCAGTAGGGGTTGAAGGCGCGGAGTTGGTCGAGGAGGTTGGTGGCGTGGCCGTGTGCAACGGCGAAGAGGATCGAGAAGAATAGAATGAGGGTGCGCATGTTCTGGGGCTTGTGATGGTCGGTACACGCGATAGGTCCTTAGGTTCATAACGGCGTGATCCACGATGCCGATGAACAGTGCAAGCGCTCATCTTGTGGCCTGCTTCCACGTCATCTATAAAATGCATTGGGTCGCGAGGTATGCAGTCCCAACACTTGGTAGCACGAACACAGTTGACACTTCCGACCGGCGGCATGTATGTGCTCGTCCTTCTTCAGGCAGGTATTCCTGTAGCACAACAGCGCCTGGTGGTGCGTTGAAGAGCAGGCCTCCAACACGGGCCGCTACCTTCGCGAACCATGACACCACCCGCCAGCAACCGCCACATCGATCTTAGCTTCCTGTCAGGTCCCCGTTCGCGCTGGAAGGAGTTCCAGAGCGTGGTAAACATCGCCCGCGAGTTCATTTATGGTTTCCGCAAGCTGCACTTTGTGGGGCCCTGCGTCACCTTCTTCGGCAGTGCGCGCTTTGCCGAGGACCATCCTTACTACAAAGCGGCGCAGGAATTGGCGGGGCGCGTTGGTCGCGTGGGGTTCACCATCATGACCGGCGGCGGTCCGGGCATCATGGAGGCAGCCAACCGCGGTGCGCGCGACGTGGGTGCTCGCAGCGTGGGCTGCAACATCGTGTTGCCCATGGAACAATATGCCAATCCGTACCTGGATGTGAGCCTCACCTTCGAACGGTTCTATGTGCGCAAGGTGCTGCTGCTGAAGTACAGCATCTGTTTCGTCGTGATGCCCGGAGGCGCCGGCACCGTGGACGAGCTATTCGAGACCATCACCCTGATACAGACCGGCAAGGTGAAGAACTTCCCGATCCTGCTCTACGGCAGGGATTACTGGGCACCGATGCTGGTGCAGATCGAGCGCATGGTGGCCGAGGGCACCATCGGGAAGAAGGAACTGGAGTTCGTCTTTGTGGCGGACAGCGTGGAGGAGGCCACCACCCTGCTGCAGGACCGGCTTGTCGCCATGTGGCAGGAGGCGCACAAAAGGAAGGATGCTCCCCGATGGTGGTTCCTGGAGGACCGGATTAACGGTGGGTTAACAAAGTAGCCCCACTGCCTAACAGATCGTTAACGCGGAGCCAAGGACCGGGTAACACCTGTGCGGGACCTTTGCAGCGCGAAAGGCCATACAGGTCTTCGCATCTGCGATGTACCGGATCATTACT
>JBGTAJ010000179.1:0-7159 GCA_041749915.1 Flavobacteriales bacterium | reverse complement strand
CTCTTGCGTAGTTCTCCACTGAGCACCTTGAACACGGCCTGCTTCTTCAGCTCCTCGCTGTAGGTCTGATACACTTTGAATTCCTTGGAAACTCCCATCTTCGGTCGGTTGTTTGTGTCAACCTATTCCAGGACAAGACAGGAAGAGCGCTTCGATCGCAGCACTGTGCACTCTTACGGATATAGAGTATTTCATGAGCACATGAGGCGTAGGCGGGCGTGTTGGCCGCAGATGAGCACATGGGCACTGGAGGACATTGGGCATGGTAAAGCGCTTCGATCGCAGTGCTGTGCAACCTTGTCGGGTATAGCACATTTCATGGGCACATGAGGCGTAGGCGGGCGCGCTGGCCGCACATGAGCACATGGGCACATGTCCCCCGATCGGGGAAGATCGGCATCGGTCCGGCGAGCGGGATGGGGAGGAGATTGCACAGTGGTCCGTGACGAAGAAAGCGTCACGAACGCCACGGTCCCCACTGATACCGGCCGATCCGGGGCTTGTGGAGTTGTGCGGGGCTTGTGGCGCGGCGTTGGACAAACGGACCGAAGAACCGTTAACCCCAAACAACATGAAGAACCCAACAACTTTAGTCCTGGCGACGACCCTCGTCGGCGGACTGTTCCTGGCCAGCTTTGGCAACACAGCGCAGGACCAGAACGAAAAGATGGAGAACAAGATGGAAGGCGTTCAGGAGGACCTGAACGAGACCTCCGCCGCAGACACGCGTGCCGAGTTCGAGCGTGAGCGCAACGACGTGCTGAGCGAGTTGCGCACCATGCGCGACGACATCGACAGCGAACTGGCCCGCACGAACGAACGCCTGGCGAAGACGGACCTGAAGGCCGACAAGCGCGCCGAGCAGGAAGCGCTGAAGGTGGAACTGGTGGACCAGAAGGGCCGCGTGGAGGTCTTGATCGCCAACGTGGAAGGGAGCCAGGAAGGCACCTGGATCAGTGTGAAGGAGACCACCAGGCGCACGAGCGATGAGGTGGGCAACTGGTGGACCCGCACGAAGGATAACATCGACAAGATGACCGACGCGGACAACGATAAGGACGGCCACTAGTTGGTCGACCCTCCGGGCGCTTTTTGGTGAGAGCGACGCGGCAGAGCGGCATCCTTCGGGGTGCCGTTCCTGCGTTGGGGCCAAGGGTAAGGCATCTTGTGCCGCTCCAGACCGCGACCCGATCCTGCAGAACATCGGCGGGTCCGTGCCCACGAACACGCGGGAGGGGCAGTTGCCATAAGGGCCGGTCCAGTAGTACGTACGATGCTCCGGAACCGCAGCTTGGAAGCTTCGCGAAGGTCCGTGGAGGACATACCACGGGATGCTCAGGGAGGGGTGTGAACGGCGCCAGCGGTGTGTGCGATCGCGGTACTTTCGCCGCCCACCACAGGGGCCCTTAGCCCGGTGGTGGACGGCCCGGCGGCGGGCACCAACAAGCAGGCCCATGGTGAACGGAAAGGCGGCGATGGTGGAGGAGTTCGTGCTGCACCGCGTGGGCACGGACGGCATGGAGAGCGTGTACAGCGACTTCAGCGCGGTGCTGCAGGGCATGGAGGAACAGGAGTTCCTGCGCAGGCTCTTCCTGAAGCCTTTCGCCACCATGGCCCAGACCAGCGAGTTCACCCATGCGGTGGGCCTGGAATACAACGTGCTCCACGGGCTGTGCAGCGAGATCCAGGCGGGCAAGGACCTGGTGGGCCGTTCACGCGCCATCGCCAAGCACCTCATCGACGCTTCGCAGCACCACAACATCAAGGGCGGTGACCTCTTCGTGGCCCGCTTCAGCGCGGTGGAACTGGGCGGGGCGCTCCACGATGCGGTGGGCATCTACAAGTTCGACGACAAGGAGGTGTTCATCGAGAGCCAGGTGAACGGCGGCACCATCGGCATGCAGCTGAAGCGCGGGCTGGGGAACAACAAGCCCAACAAGGCCGTGCTGGTGCTCTTCACCGAAGGGGCATTCACCCTGTTCGTGATCGATGACAACGCCCACACCGACTACTGGCAGAAGGCCTTCATCGACCACCGACCGAAGAACGACCATGTGAACAGCACCAGCAATGTGCTGGAGCTCACCCGGGCGTTCATCACCCAGCAGCTGCCACAGGACTACGAGATCCCCAAGGCGGACCAGATCGACCTGCTGAACCGCTCGGTGCAGTACTTCAAGGACCACACGGAGTTCGACCGCGAGGCCTTCGCACAGGAGGTGTTCCAGGAGGAGGGCGTGATCGGGTCCTTCCAGCGCTTCGGGCAACGCTACGAGGAGAGCCACGAGGTGGAACTGCAGGACCATTTCGAGATCTCCGCCCACGCCGTGAAACGCCAGGCACGGATCTTCAAGAGCGTGCTGAAGCTGGACAAGAACTTCCACATCTACATCCACGGCGACCGCACCAAGATCGAGCAGGGTGTGGACGAGAACGGGCGGAAGTTCTACAAGATCTACTACGACCAGGAGGCCTGAGGCGGAGGCTCCGACGGTCCGTGTCGCATCAACGGGGTGCGGGTGTGCGGCCCGGCGCACGGGGTGTGGGTGCCGGACGGGGTGCAGGTGAAGGGCTGCGCGAAGGGCTGGCCGGTGCAGTGCGCTGCTGGATGGACCGGTTGAAGTTGTTGACGCGCTGCTGACCCCGGCTGCGGTCCTGCAGGATGCTGCGCGGGTCGGCTGGCAGATCGCGTTCCGGGATGCGTACGGGCGGGTCGGCCGGTGCGGTGGGTGGGCGCGTCACATCACGCGAAGGCGCGAGGGAAGGCACGTCCTTCACCGGCACCCAGCGGCCCTGGTCCAGACGCTCCAAACGGTCGTTATTGCGCCGATACACATTGCCCGCACCATCGGTGAAATGGTCGTTCGCCCCAGGCTTGGAGGTGGTGCGCGGGGGTTTGGCATCGGTACCCGCATGGGCCATGGTCCGGGTCACCGAAGCAGGCTTCACACCCTGGGCGTCGCGTTGCAGGTAGAGGTTGGTGCCGGTGGAACGAACGTGATCCGTGGTCGCGCTCCGCACATCGGTACGGGGATCACTGCTCAGCGAAGGACGCGGGCCGTAATGATAGTGGTGGTGGTGATGGTACACCACGGGAGGGTGATAGCCCCAAGGCCCCCACCAGCCCCAGCACCAGGGATAGGAATAGCCCCAACCCCAGCCGTACCACCCGGGATAGTACCAGTTCCAGCCCCAGCCGAGGCCATAGCTTCAGCCCACCCAGGGGTCGTAGTACACACCAAAGCCCCAGGTGAAAGGCCTTGGACGCCATGGTCCGGGCCAGGGATCGTAGTAGTACCCGGTGCCGTAGATGACCACCCCGCCCTGCACATAGCTGCCGAGGTAGCCGGGGGTGTAGCCCACATAGACCACCTCCGGGGTGTGGTCGTAGATGTACACATAGCGGGTGTTGTACACCGGGCTGCTGGGTGGGATGGTGTTCACTTCGGGAGGCACGGCGGTGCTCACCGTCCAGGGACCATCGGGCGTGGGGCCCTCGAACCAGACGGCCTTGTCCAGTGCATGATAGCGGCCATTGATGCGCAACAGGGTGACGCTGGCGTTGATGGCGCTCTCCACCTCGGTGCCCGCGATGCGCTCGAACTGCGGGTCTCCGTCCCACACCACCGCAAGCGTGGCGGTCCTGCGGTCCACCTGGGCGGTCTGGGGCACGCTGGCATCGCGTGCAGCCTCCTGCGCGGCGCGGGTGCCGGCGATGTGGGCCAGGGCACCGTCCTTGGCCGAACCCTCTGGGATGCGGGCGAACTCCGCCGGCAGCTTATCGGCCGGTACGAAACGCCAGGGCCCAGTGCGGAGGTCCCGGGTGGCGAACCAACGACCCGAAGTGAGCAGGTAGTGGTCCTGAGAGGCCACATCGAGGAAGAGGTCATCCTCCGTGTTGGTGGCGTGGAGCAGTGCGGTGCCGGGCAGGGGTTGGAACTGGGGTGCACCGTTGAAGTCCAGCAGAACGGCGGGCCTGGTGCGCACCACGATCTCGGGCACCACGGTGGAACCATCGGCATTGGCGGACTCCAGGGCCGCGGTGCTGTCCACGCGTTGCGCGATGTCACGCAACTCCTTGGACACGGAGAATGAACGGACCCAGGGGCCTTCGATGGTGCGGGACGTGAACCACATGCCCGAGCCGTAGAGGTAGTGCTCCCTCCCCTCCGGCCGCAGCATCAGGAAGGGCGTGTTCACCACCCGCTCCACCCGCTTGGCCGGCGGATAGAGGGGGTCGTCATATCGGTCATCCTTCGTGCCCACCGCCCCGTAAAGTGGCTCACCATCGATGAACACCAGCACGCCGGGACGCTCGCTGTAGATGATCTCGGGCGGGTCGTTGGCATAGGTGACCACCCCCTCCTGCTCGTTCTCCAGCGCGGCCACCAGCCAGTCGATGGGAATGGGCGGGGCCTGCTCCGGAAGTGCGGTGCCGATGAGGGTGCTGATCCGCGCCTGCTCACCGGGGTCGTCCATGCCCGGAAAGCGCGCATCGGTGACCGTGAACCGGGTGAGCTGGCCCAGGCGTGTGGTGCGGTCGATGGCCAGCACACCCGTGCCCCACACTGCACCGAAGACGGGGTTGGCGTCCTGCGGTCGCTTCACCGAAACGGCGAAGCGGGCATCGAAGTGGTCCCCATTGATCCGTTCAGGTTGAGGGGCGAAGATCTGCACCTTGTCCGCGCCCACGGTGAAGCGCAAGGGCCACGTATCTGCCCCGGCCTTGGTCTGTCCCCAGGCAAAGGGAGCGATGACGATCAGGAACGCGGCAAGACCAAGGTGGTGAACACGGCTCATCATGGTGGTGATCGGTGGTTCCGGCGCAGCATGCGCCCCCATCCAAGGTTGAAGTTCGCACCCCGGAAGGTCGTTCCACCTGTCGATCGTCAGCTTACGGTACGTACCGGACCCCGAACTCTGCACGACCAGGGATCGCGTTCAACCAACGTGCGCGATCTTCGCACCATGACCTCCACCGGAAAGCTCCAGCGCCTGCTCCTGATCTTGGACCAGGTGCGCCAGGCCCCCTCCTTTGCACAACTGCAACAGCACCTGGAACGCAACGGACACCAACTGAGCAGCCGCACCCTGCAGCGCGATGTGGAACTGATGCGCTCCGTGCTGGGCCTGGACGTGCGCTATGACCGAGAGAAGAACACCTATCAACTGGCCGGTCAGGAGGCCGGTCGCGACCGCCTGCTAGGCCTGCTGGAACGGGCCACCCTGGGCGAACTGCTGGTGGCCAACACCGGCGACCTGCGCCAACTGGTTAACGTGGTGCAACTGCAGGACCAGGACGCGCTGCAGGGACTGGTGCACTGGGCGGCGCTGGCGAAGGCGGCACAGGAGCGGCGGTGGGTGACTATTCAACTTCGTAACGCCGCCAACAGCGCACTCACCACCCTGAAGTTGCGGGCTCTATTGCTGCGCGAGCAAGGTGGGCAATGGACCTTCTGGGGACAGGGACCTGGCAACTCCCCCACCTCCGTTCCACTGGCCGGAATCCAGGCGGTGGCCACCACCAACCAACGCTTCACCGCCGCCGAACAGAGCACCCTGCTGGCCCGGTTGAACGGCAAGGCCACGCCAGCCACCAGGACCGCCAAAGGTGTACGCGTAGTGGTGCGCACTACCGCAGAACTGGGCATCAGGCTGTCCGCAGCACCCCTGCATGCCAGCCAGAAGCTGCTGAAGAGCGCCAAGGACGGCTGGATCTTGGAACTGAACGCGCCGGTGGACGATGCCCTGACCCGCACCCTGATGGGCCATGGCGCAGACCTGCGCGTCATGGAACCCGCCACCCTGGTGAAAACCATCGCCAAGGCGCACAAGGTGGCCGCGAAGCA
Organism: Flavobacteriales bacterium; assembly: GCA_041749915.1. Lineage (GTDB taxonomy): Bacteria > Bacteroidota > Bacteroidia > Flavobacteriales_F > PHOS-HE28 > PHOS-HE28. The sequence goes on along the minus strand of JBGTAJ010000179.1, from coordinate 1,310 downwards.
GTACAAGTAAGCCACCGCCCCTTTGCATCATGTGCATCACGAACGAACAGGATCCATCACCTTTGCCCGGATCAACCACATCATGAACGCCTACCTCCGCCCCCTCTTTGCGCTGCTGCTGCTCGCCGTCACCCTCACCGCAACTGCCCAGAAAAAGGGTAAGGGAGAAGGAGGGTTGGACAAGGAAGCGATCCAGAAGATGTACATGGAATTCCTCACCGAGGAAGGCTACCGGCCCGAGATCGATGCGGATGGCGATGTGCAGTTCAAGAGCGAGGGCAAGACCTATTTCATGAGCGTGAACGACGATGACCCCACCTTCTTCCGCTTGGTGCTGGCCAACATCTGGCCTATCGAGAGCGAGGTGGAACGCACCCAGGTCTACATCGCCGTGGACCACTCCAACGCACAGACGAAGGTGGCCAAGGCCTTCACCGTGAAGGACGATGTGTGGGTGGGGATCGAGCTTTTCCTCGCCGACCCGGCGGAATTCAAGCCCCTGTTCGACCGTTCCATGAGCGCCCTGGGAAGCGGGGTGGATTTCTTCGTGGGCAAGATGCAGGAGCAGCAGAAAACGGACTAGGACGCTGCCTTGGGCGTGCAGGCACGTCCTATACCACCCGAAGTACTTCAGCGCCTCTGAGCGCCCTGAACGGCTCGCGGACAACCCTTGCTTTTCCTTTGCTCGCTTCATCGGGAGGAGGCTTACCACCTCTACGGGATCGAGGGGGATTGCGCCCTACCCTTCCCATACAGCGCTGAGCCGCAGATGCACGCCCCGGTGCCAAGGAGTCCGATGTCTACTTGCCGACCGACCCTGATATCCGCAATGGCAGCGGAAACCGCTGCAACCTGCGATCGATCTACCTTTGCTGCGTCCATGGGACCTATGCCTGCCCCATGGCTCGTAATGCACTGAAGATCAGGGATCACGGCCGCTTGTTCCACGTGGAACGCAGCGTTCTTGATCGTACCGCTACACATGAGCACACAGGAGACCTATGACGTAGTGGTGGTGGGCGGCGGCCATGCCGGTTGCGAGGCCGCAGCCGCTGCCGCCAACCTCGGCTCCAAGGTCCTGATGGTGACCATGAACATGGGCGTCATCGGGCAGATGAGCTGCAACCCCGCCATGGGGGGCGTTGCCAAGGGCCAGATCGTGCGCGAGATCGATGCGCTGGGGGGCTACTCCGGCATCGTCAGCGACCGGAGCACCGTGCAGTTCCGCATCCTGAACCGAAGCAAGGGACCCGCCATGTGGAGCCCCCGCTCCCAGAACGACCGCAACCTCTTCGCCGCCGAATGGCGCC
>JBGTAJ010000178.1:0-3854 GCA_041749915.1 Flavobacteriales bacterium | reverse complement strand
GGTTCAGCACCGCATGCACGATGCGTTCCTATTCCTTCTGCAGTCGGACATTCCCCAAGGTGCCGTTGGCTCCGGTCCAGGTCAGCGTGTAGTGGCCACCGGGCACTTCCTCCACCTCCAGGATCAAGCGGCGCGTTTCCGGTGAAGTGAACTCCACCGGCCATTGTTTGCGCACCTGGCCACTGGCATCCACCAATTGCAATACGCTACGGACGGCCTGTGCTGCGGGTAGGTCCACGGTCACGATATTGGTGAAGGGCGTGGGAAAGGCGTGCAGCACAAGAGGCCGAAAGAGGCTGGAAGGGTCGTCCTGCCACGAGCCATCGAGCCAGCGCACCGTGCCTTCCAGCATCGACCAGCCGTGGCGCTCTGTGATCTCCAGCAAGGGCATTGGCGTGCGGTCGCTGTACCAGATATGGCGCACTTCGCGCAGGATGACCTGCTCCGGATCATTGCGCGAGACCACGTTCAGTTCGGAGCGCACACGCAGGATGTTGTTCATCGAGCCATAGGGCATCGTCAAGGTGCCCCAACCGTCGGCCCTGGCCTCCAGTGTGGCTCTGCGGACGTCGATGCGCCCCGCACCGGTCGCGACGTACACAGTGGTATCCTGCCATCGGCTGGTCATGGAACAGGGTACACGGAGCACGACCATCGGTGGGTCGGAGCGCACCAAGGCGGTGTCCGAGTAAGTGCCCAGCCAGTACAAAGCGGTATCGCCCCGCAGGTAGTAGGCCGTGGGTTCTCCGGGCACCTGCAGCACCAAGGCCTGTTTCGGGAAGGAACTCGCGCCCGGTGCGATGTTCGTGGCGATCCATTGGTAGGGCACCAAGGCGCCGAGCGGGAGGTCGCCGAAGTTCCAGAGCATGCCTTCACCCCCGCGGCCCGCAGGGAGATAGGGCACATCGTGGTAGCCATAGATGCTCCCCTGCTCAGGGAACACGTTGGCCCCCAGGACCGGTTGTGCAAACGCCCGAACGTTACAACACAGAAGAACAAGGAGCATCCACGACCTCATACCGCACAAGGTACCCCACCTGAAGGCCCTTTCGACAGAACAAGCATCAGTGTAGAGGCTGCGCCACGAACCTTGATCCATCCCAGACCACGATCCGGTCTGCCGGTCGGATGTACAGCGTATCCAAGCGGTCCTCGAAGGCCAGTGCGGGGAGTTGGTCCGCGGTGCGGAGGCCTCGCAGAAGGGTATCCGCCCGTGAGATGCCCGAGGTGTCCTTCCCGGCAAAGAGCAACGCCTCCAAATAGCCATGCCGCAGGATGTAGGCTCCACGATGATCACCGGGCAGACCCATCACGAAGACCCGTTCACCGCTTGCAGCATCGGGTGTCTGTTCAACGATGCGCTCCAGGGTGGCTGATGCCGTGCGCCAATGGCCTTGTCCGCTCCACAGGCCGATGCCTTCCAGAACGATCAGGGCGATGGTGAGCAGTGTTCGTGTGCGCCCGGTGGTCAGGGTCACCAGCAGCAGGGCGAACGCCAAGCAGAGAAAGGCGGAGAGCAGGTAGAGGAAGCGGTCGCTCTCACTGGTGCGTGTGCTCACTCCGCCCACCACGGCGATGACGGAGGCCAGCGCGGTCATCAGCAGCAATGCGCCCAGCAGGTGCCCGTGGACGGGGCCTTTGCGCGATCGTCGCCACCAGAGAAAGCCCAGGGCGATCAACAGGACAGCCAGCAGCCCCATGCGCAACGTCTGGGCCTGAACATCCGGTTCGGGTGGAAGGAAGAGGCGACCGGCCACCTTCAACGCGCCGCCGATGTAGTCCGCACCATCGCGTTGGAAAAAGGCCGAACCGTAGGTGTTGGCCACCGCGCCGGATGCCCATGAGCGCAAGGCCAGGTTCAGCCCCACGACCAGTGATGCGCTGAGGATCATCGGCAGCCACTCCCGCGGGTGCCTCGGCTCCAGGACGAGCCAGGCGATGAGAAGCATCCCCGGGATGAGCAGTGCGTACTCGTAGCAGAGGGCACCAAGGAAGGTCCACAGGGCCACCTGCGCACTGCGTTGCCACACAGGGGCTGTGCCCAGGGCCGTCCACGTGGCGAGCAGCACGAAGCTGCTGGCCATCGCCGTGCTGCGCCCCACGATCCATACCTGCGGCTCCAAGTGGTAGGGGTAAAAGACATAGAACAGGCCAGCGAGCACAGCCCACACCGGGCCTTCGGGAAGAAGCGTGCGCTCGGCCATGCGCCGTGCCAGTAGCATCACCAGCCAGGCATTGAAGCCCAGCAACAGCACATTGACCGCCCTGAACACCCACGGCGTGGGTCCCACGATCCGATAGGTGAGCCAATGCGTCCAATCCGGCAGTGGGCGGAAGAAGGAGCCTGTGCCCAGGTCGTTCTGCTCACCGATGCGATGGAGCACCGTCAGGTCATCGGAGAGAAAAGAGAGGCCCAGCACACGGAGATGCAGGATGAACGCCACGGCCATGAAGCCGAGTAGGGCGCGGTACGTGGCGATGCGGTCTGGCGCAGTGTTCATGGCAGCGACCAAAGTAGTGTGACACTCGGCAGATAGGCTTACTGTCCCCGCCCCTCTTTCGCCTTCCTGCTGCGTTCGAATACTTCGCTGTAGCCACTGCTACGCCGTTCGTATTCCGCCTTGCATGAAGGCGAAATAGGAACAGTTCCATAGTATCCCTATCCACCGAGTGTCACACCAGCCGCCTGTGCTGCTGTATGTTCGTGCCCGTGTCGCGTCGTTCTCTCCTGGTGCTCCTGCTCGCGTTCAGCATTTCGGTCGCCGTGCGCGCACCCCTGCTGGACCGGCCCCTGAGCGGACACCATGAATTCTGCACGGCTTTCTCGCTGATCCTGCTGGAGAACTGGCACAGCGACGGGATCGCCCAGCACCACGGTGCGCCGGTGATCACCTTTTCGAACGATGCTGACCGGGGCGCTCCCTGGATGGGCTCGGACCATGCGCAACGGGATGGCCGCTACTACTACCTCTCGCATCCCGCCCTCGGGCTATATCTGCCATACCTGTGGTTCCAGGTGCTCGGCCAGCCGCCCACGGTCGTCGGGCTGCAGGCCTTCAACCTGCTTTTCCATCTGCTCACCGCCATCGGCCTGTTCCTGCTCATCCGTGCAGTGGTGGGCCACGATAACGAGCAGACTCCGCTCTTCGCTGCCGTGCTCTACCTCTTCATGCCGGCGCCGCTCTGGTTCCACGGCAATGTGTTCATGTCCGACATCTTCGTCGTGGCCATCTGGGTCTGGCACGTGGTGGCGGCACAACGTGTCTTCGCGGACGATCATCCCGGTCCACGCTGGCGATCGCTGTTCGGCCTTACCCTGGCCCTGGCGGTCTTCGCCGGTTGGTTGGGTGTGCTGGCCGCAGCCGTGGACCTGCTGCTCATCGGCCGTCGCTGGAAACGGGGCGAACAAGCCCGATCGGGACGGCTGGCGCTGATCGTCATGGTCTCAACGCTCATCCCCTTGATGATCACGGCGTGGACCTATGCGGGTGTGGTCGGTGCCGAAGGCCTGCTGGGTTACCTGAAAGGGCGCCTTATCCACCGTTCCAGCACCACCGGCATAGGCGATGAAGGGGTGCTTCTCCATGTGAAACGCCTGCTCATGAATTACCGGACGGGCTTCCTGCCGGTCCTGCTCCTGGTGTTGGCCGCCATCCCCGGGTTGTTGCGGGCGCAGCGTTCCGGGATGCTCCGCGTTCCACCTGCCATCTGGCTGTTCATCGCCCTCACCAGCGGCCCCGTGCTGTTGGAGCACATCCTGCTGCTGGAGTACGCCGATCATGATTTCGCGGCGCTGAAGGGCGGTCTCTTCCTGTGTGGTTCCGCTGCGCTGTTGCTGGACCATGTAGGGAAGC
>JBGTAJ010000177.1:0-3366 GCA_041749915.1 Flavobacteriales bacterium | reverse complement strand
GTCGCGGACTCCGGACTGACGTTGGGTCGCTCGGACATGGTCTTGGGGCGCTTTTTGAAGAACATGGGCTACTGGTCAAGTACGGTGCCAAGCCGTTCCCCGGTTAGGCGGCGCAAAGGTCGGGGACTTTTTGGCAGGGATATGAAAGGCGCTTACCGGAAGTGCATGAAAAAGCCCCCGATGGAACGGGGGCTTTTCGCGAAGGTGCCGATGGACCTTAGAGGCTCTTCACGTGCTTGTCAAGCTCCTGGTGCAGCGCAATGCCGCGCAGGTTCTTGGCGATGATCACGCCGTTGGGGTCGATCAGGAAGCTCATCGGTATGGAGTTCACGCCGTAGAGCTGTGCGCCCTTGGAGTTCCAGAAGCCGAGGTCGCTCACGTGCCACTTCCATTTCAGGCCGTCCTGTGCGATGGCCTGCTTCCATGCCTGGCGGCTGCGGTCCAGGCTGAGGCTGTAAACCTCAAAGCCTTTGCCGGTCTTGAACTTCGCCTGGCTGTACTTGGTGTAGGCCGCCACCACGTTGGGGTTCTCCTTGCGGCAGGGACCGCACCAGCTGGCCCAGAAATCGATGAGCACGTACTTGCCTTTCAGTTCGGAGAGCTTCAGGACCTTGGTGCTGTCGGGGTTCATGAAGGCGAGTTCCGGGGCCTGATCGCCGATAGCGGTGCCCACCTTGGGGCCGGACTCCGGCGAGTCGGTGCGTTCAAGGCGGGCGGTGAAACCGTAGATGGCCAGCAGGGCAACTGCAGCCACGGTGATGATGCGCATCTTGGACATGATGGTACGAAGATTCATGAGGCAAAGGTAGGTTGAGGTACGTCCGGCGGTCAGCCAATTGCGTGCCGCGATGGGGATCCCGGGGAAGTTCGTATGTCCATGATGGTGACCTGCGACCGACCGCGGCGGGCTCAGCTCACCAGTTCGATGCGCGCGCCCAAGGCGTTCAGGCGGGTATCGATGTGCTGGTATCCGCGCCGGATCTGCTCGATGTTCTCGATGGTGCTGGTGCCCTCCGCACTGAGGGCCGCGATGAGCAGGGCCACACCGGCACGGATGTCCGGGCTGGTCATCCGTATGGCGCGCAGCGACTGCTGGAAGTCATGGCCGTTCACCACCACGCGGTGCGGATCGCACAGGATGATCTGCGCGCCCATGTCGATGAGCTTGTCCGTGAAGAACAGGCGGCTCTCGAACATCTTTTGGTGGATCAGCACGCTGCCCTTGGCCTGGGTGGCCACCACCAGCACGATGCTCAGCAGGTCGGGGGTGAAGCCGGGCCATGGATGGTCGCTGATGGTCATGATGCTGCCATCGATGAAGGTCTTGATCTTGTAATGGTCATGGGCGGGCACCAGGATGTCGTCCCCCTGGCGGATCACGGTGATTCCCAGACGACGGAACACGTCGGGGATGCAGCCCAGGTGGTCGTAGCCGGTGTCCTTGATCAGGATCTCACTGCGCGTCATGGCGGCCAGGCCGATGAAGCTGCCGATCTCGATCATGTCGGGTAACATGCGGTGCTCGGTGCCGCCCAGTTCCTTCACCCCGTCGATCACCAGCAGGTTGCTGCCGATGCCGGTGATCTTGGCCCCCATGCGGTTGAGCATGTGGCAGAGCTGTTGCAGGTAAGGTTCACACGCGGCATTGTAGATGGTGGTGCGGCCCTCGGCCATCACGGCGGCCATCACGATGTTGGCCGTACCCGTCACGGACGGCTCATCCAGCAGCATGTAGGCGCCTTTCAGCTGTTTGGCCTCCACGCGGTAGAAACCCTCCTTGCTGTCATAGTTGAACTCCGCCCCCAGGTTCTGGAAGCCGATGAAGTGGGTGTCCAGCCGTCGACGACCGATCTTGTCACCGCCGGGTGTGGGGATGTAGCCGCGTCCGTAGCGGGCCAGCAGGGGTCCCACGATCATCACGCTGCCACGCAGGCCGCCGCCCATCTGCTTGAACTCGGGGTTCAGGAAGAACTCGATGTCGATGTTCTTGGCCGTGAAGCGGTAGTCGCTGTCGTTGAGCTTTTCCACCTCCACGCCCATGTGGCGCAGCAGGTCGATCAGTTTGTTCACGTCCACGATGTCCGGCACATTGCGGATCACCATCGGTTCGCTGGTGAGCAGCACGGCGCAGAGGATCTGCAGCGCCTCGTTCTTCGCGCCCTGTGGGGTGAGGGTGCCCTTCAGGCGGCGCCCTCCTTCAATGCGGAAACTTCCCATGTTCGATCGGATGCCCGGAACGGTTGGCCGGGCCCTTCAAAGCAACGGCGCTCCGGCACGCGCCCGGTGCCAAGCAGGGCCGGACTTTGCACGGTGTGCTGTGGACGAATGCGGCATCGGACAAGGGGACGTTGTCCCATCGTCCCGTCTAGTACCGTTTCTTGCGGTTGCGGTTGCGCTTCTTATTGCCACCACCACCACCGCTGCTGGGCCTGCGGCGCAGGTCCACCTCGTTGCGGGGGCCGTTCTGCTGGGCGCGCAGCAGGTCGGCCGTGGCCGCCAGTTGCACCTCGGGCTTCATGCGCAGTTTGCCCTTGCTCAGTTCGGCGAGGTCCTTCAGGATCACCGGATCAGGCACGGTATCGCGGTTCCATGTCAGGAACTGCTTCTTCATCAGGTTGGCGATCAGCGTGGTGTAGGCCTCCTTCTTCTCGCCGTCCTCCAGCGCCACGCACTGGTCGATCATGCGCTGCACCATCTTCCCGTAGTGGCCGTACTTGATGGACGATTGCGGGTAGGGCACGCGCTCGGGCTTGCTCTCCAGCTCATCGGCGCTGGGCATGGGGAAGGGGGCGTCCACATCCAGCTTCATGGCGCTCATGATCCAGAGGTGGTCCCAAAGGGTGCGCTCGAAATTGTCGCTGTTGCGCAACTGCGGGTTCAGGCGGCCGATCACCTGGATGATCCCTTTGGCGGCACGGGTGCGCTGCTCGCGGTCCTCCATCTCCATGCAATGGTCCACCATGCGCTGCACGTTGCGACCGTATTCGGGGATCGGTAACTGGCTGCGCTGCGTGTTGTATTCGAGACCGGGGAGGCTCATGGGCAAAGGACTTCAGGATGAGGGATCGAGCGGTGCGCCGGGGTGCCCAAGGGGCAGCGCTCTGCGATCGTGGTGGTCAAATGTAACGATGTGCGCGGATCATCCCTCCACCACCGTCAGCTTCGCGAACCGCAACAGCAGCTGTTTCTGTCCGGCGCTGGGGAAGAATATGGTGGCCTTCAGGTCGGGTGGCAGGCCTTCGATCTTCAGCACCTTGCCCTTGCCGAAGCGCTCGTGCTCCACGGTCATGCCCTCCGATAGGTCGGGCACGGGGCCGCCCAGCGACGCGGTGGCCTGCACGGGCGTGCCGGTGCTGGTGATGCGCT
>JBGTAJ010000176.1:0-12210 GCA_041749915.1 Flavobacteriales bacterium | reverse complement strand
GCGTAGTTCTCCACTGAGCACCTTGAACACGGCCTGCTTCTTCAGCTCCTCGCTGTAGGTCTGATACACTTTGAATTCCTTGGAAACTCCCATCTTCGGTCGGTTGTTTGTGTCAACCTATTCCAGGACAAGACACCTTGCTCGTTGACCGGTTACTCTGAGCACTCTTTGATGTTGTTGCTGACACTGCTGACCCACCGAGACCGCGCGAGGCACAAAGACCGCGGCCCGCTCCCCATGGGCACATGCCCACATGTTCACACGAGCACATGACCAAGCTGGAAACGCGCGCGGCTGTGGTTGACCTCGGTACCAACACCTTCAACCTGCTGATCTATACGCGGAGCGGTGAGGGCGTGCGGGTGCTGCACAGCGTGGAGCTGCCTGTGTTCCTGGGAAAGGGCGGCATCGAGAAGGGCGTGATCGCCGAGGATGCTTTTCAGCGCGGCATGGACGCCCTGCGCGCACACCAGGCCACGGCGCTGTCGCACGGCGTGGAACAGCTCACGGGCTTCGGCACCAGTGCCCTGCGCAATGCGAAGAACGGACCGGCCTTCGTGCAGCGGGCCATGGAGGAACTGGGCATCGCCATCCGCATCATCCCCGGCGGGCAGGAGGCGGAACTGATCCTGGCCGGTGTGCGCCAGGCGGTGACGTTCACCAAACACCCGGCGCTGGTGATGGACATCGGCGGTGGCAGCATCGAGTTCATCCTGGCCACCGACAAGGCCCTGATGTGGAAACGCAGCTTCGAGCTGGGCGTGACGCGCCTGCGGGAACGCATCCCCATCAGCGAGCCGATCACCATCGCCGAAGAGGCCCGCATCGCCCAGCACCTGGACCATCACCTGGAAGCCCTCTGGGCCATCATCGAACGCCATGAGCCGCAGCTGCTCATCGGCAGCGCCGGCAGTTTCGACACGCTGGCCAGCATGGTCTGTGCCGGGCAGGGCACGACACTTTCCGACGAGACCAGCACCCTCCCCTTCGATGCCAGCACTTTCGATGCCCTGAAGGACCGTCTGCTGCGCCTGCCCCGCGCGGAACGGCTGCTGGTGGCTGGCCTCCCCGAGCACCGCGTGGACACCATCCCCTACGCGCTCATCGCCATCGACCGCGTGCTCGCCGCAGGCAGCATCCGCGAGCTGGCGTGGAGCAGGTATGCGCTGAAGGAAGGGGCGGCCTACACCACCACCGCCTCGAACAGGCCGTAGTAGCTGTCGTGCAAGGCGCTCTCGCGATGGGCCACCGCCCGGATGGCGGGCACCTGCAACCAGTTCTCCATACCGTTGCGCCAGGCGCGCCAGATGGCACTGTCGATGCGGCCACGGGTGTACCAGAAATACTCCTCGGCGCAGAGGTTCAGGTAGTCGATGATGATGCGGTCCGGATCGCCCTCGTAGCTGCCTTTGGCGATGGCGAGCAGATCACCGTTCAGGCGGTCGTAGCGCACATTGAAGGCCGTGAAGAGGTCCTGCATCACCTTGTCGCGCTGCAGCCAGTAATTCAGCAGCCCCACATAGACCGTGGCGCAGGCGCCGATCATGCCCAGGGCCACCGTGCCGTTCAGGTCGCCATCGATCTGGGCCCACCATAGGATACCGAACGCAGCGGCCAGGAAGAGCACCGTGGCCAGCGTGGTGCGCTGCCTGCGGATGTCGTGGACCTTGATGCCAGCCATGCTGCGAAGATGCGAACTCGACGTCGAACCCATCGAACAGCGGGAGCACATGGCAAGGGCCGTCACCTTGCGGCAACGGCCCTTGATCGGGAACCGGAACATGGACCTACTGGCGAATGATGACCTGGCGCAGGGTGCGGCCATCGCTCAAGCGTACCTGCACGGCATAGGCGCCGGAAGGCAGGTCGCTGACACTGACGGTGGTGCGCAGATCACTGGGGCGGGCGCTGAGCACCAAGCGACCGTCCATGCTCCAGAGGCTCAGCTCCTGTATGGCAGCGGGGGCGGTCACGGTGAGCTCGTCCACAGCAGGTACGGGGAATGTGCTCAGTGCGCCGGCTGTCACTTCTGCCACGGCGGTGATGGTCCCGAAGGAGAGGTCGTCCACCCACATGGTGCTGCCCGCCACACCAGTACCCGTGCTGGAAAGGATGACGATGGAGGCCGAGTCAGGGTTCTGTTCATCCGCGTACTCCAATGGAATGGAAAAGTCAGTCCAGGAAGTGATGCTACCGAAGGTGGCGCCAAAGCCAGTGGCGATGATGACACGCTCTCCGAGCGCTTCATCCCAACGGCTCAAGGACACCACGATGCTGCCCTGATCTTCTCCCCCAGGGGCATACTGCCACTGACCATTGAGGGCCTGGGGGCGACTGGTGTAGGGGAAGCCGTCCGTGCTGGCCGCTGCGTCTCCGCTCAGCAGCAAGCCCGGCACCAGGCCCACGCCGGGCAGGTCCACGGTCGTAATGCTGGCGTAAAAGTTGCCCACGGCACCCGGGGCTCCTTGTTCGCAGGAGATCTCTCCAAAGGTGCTGGTGAGTACGTTCAGGCTGGCCCATCCGGTGGGGTCCATATAGGTGCCTGCATCGGTCCAGCTCTCAAAGCCCCCGTTGGGGATCTGGGCTTGGGCGGCGGTGGCGGTCAGCAGGGTGATCAGGGAAAGTTGGCGTAGGGTTCTCATCATGCGGAGGTTTGGGTTTATGGTCGTTCGGGGTCGGTCCCGCCATGGGACGCAAAGTGGCCCCCAAAAGTAACAGCGGCCCAGAGGCCTGTCGCTGACAAGGGTCACACAGGCCTTGCTGAAGGACCCTGGCTGAAGCCCCGTTCAGGGCACCTGCTGCACCCGCACGGCCGTGGGCACCGTGCCGCCGATGGTCTGCAGGATGATGTCGCGATCGTTGTTGGCTCCGGAGTAGCTCAGGTTGCCATCCAGGTTCACATCGCGTAGGTCATACACCGAAGAGAGCACGTTCGTAGGTACGTTCCCACCAATTCCAATGAGTATGGGATCACGGTCATTGCCCAGCCCGGTGTAGCGCGCGATGCCATCGAAGTTGGTATCCCCTGGCCACAAGCACATGACACCGTTGACCTGTGTCCGGGCACTGGCACCATGGACCGGGGTACTGTTCAGGCGCAGGTCGATCGTGGTGATCACGGGTTGGAGTTCGATGGCAACGGCGCCTGCCGTCATGATGGGAAGGTGATTGCGATGCCTCAAGGCGATGTGATAGCGGCCCGGCAACAGCGGGGTGCGAACGGCGACATCACCGCTCAGGTCCATCACATCACCATCCCGTTGGATCAATGCAGGTTGTGCATGGAGCACGATGGCGGCGTCGTCGGCATCACGCCATTCGAGCACCACCCAATCCACGACCGCGTCATTTCCCGCGATGGACAACAACGCCGGGGCGATGCTCATCGGCGTTGGGATACCCACATAGTCGTAACCCAATGTCGTGTAGGGTTCCGTGGTCGGAAGCAGTTCGGCCGTCCTCAGCACATCGCTCATGATGGTGCCGGTCGATAGCGCACCGGCCAAGGCTGCACGTACACGCACTTGTGCTCCACATTCAGCCGGCTCAGGCTCCACACTGACAGGGGCAGCGGCAGGACAGTAGATGACCCCGTTCCCGCCGTCACATTCTCCGCCGAAGGGGAATACCCTGACCAAATAGGTATCACCCAACGGCAACAGGGTGTTGAAGTGCCATGCGTTCGGAAGGTCCTGCACCCAATCATCGGCCACCAGGCCTTGCCAGATGCCGGTGCCCTGCAATGCGACGACATCGTAGTACAGTTGGTCCGGACATGGCGGTGGCACCGTTGCAAACTCCTGGGTGAACATGCCCGTCCATCGGAGCTGTGCACCCGGCGCACAGGGGTAGTTGATGAAGACCTCCGGCTCCAGGCTGATGTACATCGTGTAGTACGCCTCCGCGAACGAAGTGCAGCCCAGGGCATCGGTCAAGGTCACTGTGACCGGTGAAGGCCAGGCCAATGATCCGTCCAAGGACAGACCGACCGCGCCTGCCTGTGTGACCTCAGCGTACATGACGGATCCATTGGATGCAGAGAAGACCAATTGGAAGGGTGGCTGCCCTCCGGTCAGCATCAGGTCAGCTTGCGGCGTTTGGGACCCACAGCTGGCTTGCAACGCGAACGAACCGATGGTGCACTGGCCCATCAACCCCGTACCGAGGACCATCGCGGTCATCACGAACAGCAGCCTTCCATTGAAATGCAGAGGTGGTGTGATCCGGGTATTCATAGGTCAGTGTTCATGGGTATCGGTAAGGAGCAGCGCACACGCCGGTCCTGCGGCACGGTAGGGAGATGCAAGGAGCAAAGCCATTGAACGAACCTACTTCAATGACGAGCGGAAACCAAACGGGTTGCTGCGCAGCGGAGTGCGGCGCCGATGCTGTCGGTCAAGCCTACGCCAATGAACAAGGTGAGGCGGCAGCCTGCACAGGAGCCGGGTGCATGATGGAATGCTCGTGGACCGATCAAGGAAGTTGCGCGACGCGCACCGCTGTTGGTGCCGATCCACCGATGGTCTGAAGGACGTGGTCGCGGTCGTTGTTGGTGCCGGTGTAGCTCAGGTTGCCATCCATGTTCACATCGCGAACGTCGTAGACCGATGACACCACGTCGGTCGGCACACTTCCGCCGATAGCGCTCAGGATGGGGTCGCGATCGTTGGTGTTGCCGGTATAACGCACCACACCGTTGCCATTGCCATCGCCGGGCCAGAGGACCATGGTGCCGTTCATGTTCGCACGGGCGTTGGTGCCGTATGCCGCTGTTGCCGAACTCGTGAAGTCCACGGTCTGTACCGTTGAGCTGAGCGAACGGGGAGTGGCCGTCATCACCCCAAGATGGTTGCGATGCCTCACGGCGACGTGATACGCACCGGTGGGCATGGTGGTGATGAAGACAGCGCTACCGTTGAGGCCGACCACATCGCCATCCCGCTGCAGCAGTGCGGGTCTGGAGTGTAGGATGGTGGTAGGATCGACGGCACTTCGCAGTTCGACCACCACCCAATCGACGACAGCATTATTACCGGTAACGGAGAATAGCGCTGGTGCAACGGACTGTCCTGGGCTTGTGCCAACAAAGGAGTAACCCAGGGCGCTATAAGGCTCCGTAGTGGGAAGGAGCCCGTTGGCCCTGAGTTGGTCGGTCATCAGCGGACCTGAGGGAAAGGCACCGCCCAATGCGGAACGCAGACTGAATTGGGCAAAGCAGTTGGTGGCTGGTGTCACCGGCAGCTCATAGAGATAGACCACCTTAAAACACTGGACCTGGCCAGGAGTGATACAGTCCCCGGCCTCCGTGGCGATCCCTACGTATGCCGCCCCGAAGGAAAGCGGGAGCTGATAACGCCACTGGCCGGGTGCGAACTCCGTCCAATCTTCCTCCACGTTACCGCTGACGTAGTTGCCGGTACCTGAGCCAATGCCGAAGATGTGTGGTCCGGGACATGGATCGTCGACCGGGATATCCGTGTATTGGTATACAAAGGTCCCGTTCCATTCAAAGCGGATGGAATCATCGCAGGTCTCTGAGACCTCCAGCACAGCGGTCACAGGCCAGTGGGAGACCCAACTGTGGTCGGCCGTGGCGGTACATCCTTCAGCATCGGTCACCGTAAGGGAAGCCGAGTATTCCGATGAGAAGCCGTTCGTGATCAAACTCCACCAATACGTATCCGCGCTTTGGCCAGTGGTGGTGAAGCCTTCATTCGTCACGAACTCGTAGCTGTAAGGGGGTGTACCTCCAGCAACGAGGACCTGAGCGCTGGATGGAATAGGCTCCTCACATCCAACGCTGACAAAAAAATAGTTGATCACCAGGTCACATTGGGCATGCACTTGCATTGCACCGATCAAGGCCAGGAACACGAGGGGGTTGGTGATGCGGCTCATTCTGGTCCAGGTATTGGTCTTCATGGCAATTGCTGGGTTCTCACCGCTGTGGGCACAGTGCCGCCGACGGTCGTCAGGATGAAGTCGCGGTCGTTCGCTGAACCAGTGTACCTCAGCACCCCATCCAAATTGACATCCAGCGTGCTGTACACCGTGTTGACCACGTTGGTGGGCGTGCTGCCCCCGATGGCCTGAAGGACCGGGTCGCGGTCATTGCCAGTGCCCGTGTAGCGTACCACACCGTCCATGGTGATGTCCCCTGGCCAAAGGACCATCGTGCCGTTGATGTTGGCCAGGGCGTTGGTGCCGAAGGTGCCTGTCGATGGCGAGCTCAGGTCAATGGTGGTGCTGGTGGACGACAAGGCGTAGGGTGCGGCCGTCATCACACCCAGATGGTTGCGATGGAGGACGGACATGCGATAATTCCCGGCCGCCAAATTGAACGTCAGGGCAGAGGTACCGTCCAATGCCACCACATCGCCATCGCGTTGCAGCAATGCGGGCCGGCTGCCCAGGACCGTGAAGGGGGAGGACGGGGCCCTGAGCTCCACCACCACCCAATCCACGATGGCGTCGATGCCACCTTGAGCGAGCAGAGCGGGAGATACGGTCGTTGTGCCCGGAGCGCCGGTGTACGAATACCCGAGGGCACTGTAGGGCTCGCCCAGCGGGAAGGAGGGCAGGGAGCGAAGTTGATCGGACATGCTGCCGGAACCGAAGGCACCACCCAGGAACACCCTTGGTCGCACCAATACCAAGGGGGTGCTGGCCACCACGGAGAATGCGGCAGCGACGCCCACGCAGGGTACCGTACTACCGCCCGGGGCTCCCGGGTCCTGGCCGATCTCCACTTCATAGTTGCCGGGCGGGACATTCTCGAACACCAAACGGTCCGGTGAGGATCGATGGACATCCATCACCGGGCCACCGGCGCTGTACGCGCCACCGTCCACACTGTACAGACCGTAGAGGATGTTCTCCTCGTTCGGTATCGCAGTGCCGGGGTCGTTGGGGTTATCCACCAGCGTTACTGTGGCCGTGCCACTCACCCCATCCCACACCACCGAAGCGGTGATGAACTGGTCCGCGGGGTCGATCCATTGCTGAAAGAACGATCCATCCCAGGTGGCCACACAACCATTTCCATCGGTCACATCCACGGTCAATGGCGCTTGCACCACCTGACCGTCGGCGCCTTGCCAGGGTATCTCCCAAAGTGCTTCGCTACCCGAGCTTGCAAAACCTCCGGCAGCGCTGTGGAAGCCCTCGTAGGGTGCTGTTCCACCGATCCAGGAAACGTGGGTCATCAGCACAACGGACTGACCATCCACACCGTTACCCCGGCACTCAAGCCAGGACCCTGCAGAGGTGATCACGAAGTCCTCACATTGACCAAGCGCCACGGATGAACCGAGCAGCGGAAACAGGAATGCGGCAGTGACCTTGGCGCTCAACATGATGAACTGGTTATCCGAAAGATAGACGCCGGATGCCTTCAAGGTTGCTTCCGCTCGAGTACGTTCGGAACCGCGCCCCATCTTTGTGCCCAGACATCATTTTCTTCCCATGGCCTCAATACTCATCATCGACGACGAAAAAGCCATCCGCTACGCCCTGCGCGAGATCCTGGAGCACGAAGGCCACAAGGTGGAGGAGGCCGAGGACGGCGCCGCCGGGTTGGACAAGGCGAAGAAGGGCAAATTCGACCTGGTGCTGTGCGACATCAAGATGCCCAAGATGGACGGCATCGAAGTGCTGGAAAAGCTGCACTCCCACAACGAGGAACTGCCGGTGGTGATGATCAGCGGGCACGGCACCATCGACACGGCCGTGGACGCGCTGAAGAAAGGTGCTTTTGACTTCATCCAGAAACCACCCGATATCAACCGGATCCTGGTGAGCGTGCGCAATGCACTGGACCGCGGCGACCTTGTGAAAGAGACCAAGGTGCTGCGCACCAAGGTGGGCAAGACCAAGGGCAACGGTGTGCAGATGATCGGGGAGAGCAAGGCCCTGCACGAGATCCGCGACATGATCGAGAAGGTGGCCCCCAGCGATGCGCGCGTGCTGATCACCGGCGGAAACGGGGCCGGCAAGGAAGGCGTGGCAAGGTTGCTGCACGAAAAGAGCCCGCGCGCCCAAGGGCCCTACATCGAGGTGAACTGTGCCGCCATCCCCGGCGAACTGATCGAGAGCGAGCTCTTCGGCCACGTGAAGGGCAGCTTCACCAGCGCCATCAAGGACCGCAAGGGCAAATTCGAACTGGCCGATGGTGGCACCCTGTTCCTGGACGAGATCGGCGACATGGCGCTGGCGGCCCAGGCCAAGGTGCTGCGGGCGCTGCAGGAGGGGCGCATCACCCCCGTGGGCGGCGACAAGGACATCAGCGTGAACGTGCGCGTGATCGCCGCCACCAACAAGGACCTGAAAAAGGAGATCGCGGCCGGGAACTTCCGCGAGGACCTTTTCCACCGCCTGAGCGTGATCCCCATCCACGTGCCCAGCCTGGCCGAACGGGTGGACGACATCCCTTTGTTGGCCGAGCATTTCATCCACCTGGTGTGCACCGAACAGGGCATCGCACCGAAAAAGATCGCCGAAAAGGCCATCAAGGAGCTCCAGAAGCTCCCCTGGACCGGCAATGTACGTGAGCTGCGCAACGTGATCGAGCGCCTGGTGATCCTGAGCGGGAAGGAGATCACGGAGGCCGATGTGAAGGCTTACGCCGTGCCCCGGGGCTGAAGCGCTGTACTGGGGTTAAACGCCCGCCGTTGGTCGTTCGGAAGGCGCCGTTGGCCGAACAGACCATACCTGGCGGGCAGAATGCCACGTTAGGCAGGCAACCCCCCTCCACGGAATGCGTCTTCCGTATGGAACCGCTGGGTAACGTCTCGTCCGAAACCCCAAAAATCTGCACGCCATGGACTTCCTGATCGGTATACACGACATGCTCTACGCCAAGATGGGCGTGGTGCTGTACTATGTCATCTTCCTCATGGTGGTGGTGGGCGCCATGGCGCAATACCGCCTTTACACCAAGGCCGGACAGCCAGGCTACACGGCCTGGGTGCCCGTACTGAACGTCATCGTGTTCCTGAAGATCGTGGGACGGCCTGCGAAGGATGGGTGGAAGTTCCTGATCCCTGTTTGGGGCCAGTTGTACTTCCTTCCCAAGGTATGGATCGAGGTCTGCAAGAGCTTCGGCAAGACCTCCACCATGGATTATGTCCTGGTGATCCTGCTGAACGGACTGTACATCCTGAACCTGGCCTTGGACGAGGACACCCGGTACATGGGACCCCTCTACGGCCAGAAGGCCCCTCCCCCGCCCCGCAAACTCACCCCGCAGCCGACACCTTCGCTCGCCTGACCTCATCGAACGCCACTTTCAAAGGGCTGCCTTCGGGCGGCCCTTTGTGTTTCCGGGCTGTACTTACGGCCTAACGGTACTACATGCTCCGCTTCGCCTATTTTCGCTGGGGTCATGAAGATCTTCAACACCATACGGCGGCGCCTGCTGGAAGATGGCCGCTTCAAGCGCTACCTCGTCTACGCGGTAGGCGAGATCATCCTGGTAGTGATCGGCATCTTCATCGCACTCCAGTTGAACGCTTGGAAGGCCGATGTGAAGGACCGGGACCTGGAGCGGACCTACCTCCGGAACCTGCGCGATGACCTGGTCCTCCAGATGGAGATCATCGACGAACAGATCACGCACGAATCCGGAAAGGTGGCCCTGGCGGATTCCGCCATGAACTGCTTCGAAAACGGGTGTCCCCTGGATGTCCTCGAATCCATGTTGACCGGCACCGGCAACTTGTATCAACGCAAGACCTTCATTGCCAACCAACCCACTTTCAATGATCTGGTCTCCTCCGGGAACATAGCGCTTCTCAGGGACCAGAAGGTGAAGGCCGAACTGATGCGCTATCACCAGGATCTCGAGCTCCAGAGCACGGTGATCAACTCCAACAACCGGCTGCTCATCGACCAGCAATTCGGCCAGAGCATGATGGAGAACAGACTGGGCTTCAGTCTGACCGACCAAGGCGAACTGGACGAGAACAAGGCTTTGAGCGGCGAACAGCGCTACACCTTGCGCACGCTGCTCCAGATGCGCAAACGGATCTCCGAACTCCATCGCGAGCGCTGCGCCGCGTTGAAGGAGCACACTGAGCAGATGCTGGCCATTCTTGTCCAGTCCATCAGACCGGTATCCTCGACCCAGTAGGTCTGCCTCGTATCCTGCCTGTTCCGATCGGTCGGCCTACTTTCGTTCAGCCAATGAAGCTCTTCAATAAGGTCCGTCAACGCCTGCTCGATGAGGGCCAGCTCAAGCGCTATCTGGTCTATGCCTTCGGTGAGATCATCCTGGTGGTCATCGGGATCCTCATCGCACTGCAGTTGAACGCGTGGAAAGCGGACCAACGGGACCGGGTCGCAGAAAAGGTCCACTTGGAGAACCTCCGGGAGGACCTGCGGTTGCAGTTGGAGGTGATCCACGCCCAGATGGTGCACGACACCAGCATGACCCAGCGGGCGGATTCGGCGATGGCCTTCTTTTCCGGCACCATGGGCCTGGAAGAACTGGAACGCAGGCTCTACGGCAGTTATAAACTGGGATGGCGCAAGACCTTCGTGGCCAGCGATGCCACCTTCAAGGTGCTGCTATCCACGGGCGGCATGAACCTGATCGGCGAACCGCAGTTGCGCACCGAGCTGATGCGCTATCACCAGCAACTGGACTACACCACCCAGGTGATCAACACGAACAACCGGCTGATCGATGAGCTCTTCAGCCTGAACGCGGCCAGCAATGCACCGAGCTTTTCGCGGGATGCGCGTGGACTGTTGGAGACGAACGTGGAACTCAGCGGTCAGGACAGGTTCCGGATCTACGAGAGCATCGAGCAACGCCGCGTTCTCAGTCGTATCGCGCTGGTGGTCGCCGAGAAGCAGCGCCTGGCCACCTTGCAGATGATCACACGCTTGGACAGGTCCATCAAGCGCTGATCGCTAGCCCAACAGCTCCGCCCCTTTCTTCAGCGCTTCGGCCATCCCGCCCGCCTCTTTGCCGCCGGCCGTGGCGAAGTCGGGCTGGCCGCCGCCACCGCCTTTGATCAGGGGACCAAGTTGTTTGATGAGGTCACCGGCCTTCAAGCCGGAAGCTTCCATGAAGTCCTTCCCCAACGAAACGGCCAACAGCGGTTTACCATCGAGCACCGAACCGGCGATGAAGGCCAGGTCGGGATGCTGCTCGCGCAACTGGTAGCCCAGGTCCTTCAGGCTTTGCGCATCGAGGTCCAGGCGTTCCACGAGGACCTTGGCACCCTTTCCGTTGGCCTTCGCGTTGGCCGGCAATGAAGCGGCGAGGCCCTTCACCTTCTCCTTGGCGAACTTCTCAAGCTCCTTGCCCATGGCGGCGTGTTGCTCCATGAGCTTCTCCACGGCCTGCACGATGTCGGCCGGGTTCTTCAGCAGGGTGTTCAGGGCATCCAGCTTGGCCAACTTCTCGTTGATCATGCGCTCGGCCTCCACGCTGGTGATGGCCTCGATGCGGCGGATACCAGCCGCCAACGCGCTCTCGCTGACGATGCGGAAGGGGCCGATCGTTCCGGTGCGAGGCACGTGTGTACCGCCGCACAGTTCCACACTGGGACCGAACTTCACCACACGAACGTTGTCTCCGTACTTCTCGCCAAAGAGCGCCATGGCCCCCATGTTCTTCGCCTCGGCGATGGGCACGTTGCGCTTGTCCTCAAAGACGATGTCCTCGCCTATCATGGCGTTCACCTCGTGCTCGATGGCGGCCAGCTCCTCGGGCATCACCTTGGCGAAGTGGCTGATGTCGAAGCGCAGGCGGTCCGGTGCCACCAGCGAGCCCTTCTGCTCCACGTGCGTGCCCAGGTGCTTGCGCAGCACATGGTGCAGGAGATGTGTGGCCGTGTGGTTGCGTGCGGTCAAGGCGCGGCGCGAGCTGTCCACCTGGGCGGTGAGCGCCGCCTCCACGTTCTTCGGCAGGTCCTTCGTGAAGTGGACGATGAGCTGGTTCTCACGCTTGGTGTCGATCACCTCCACCTGGTCATCGCCGTGGATCAGCCAGCCCTGGTCGCCCACCTGGCCACCGCCTTCGGGGTAGAAGGGCGTGCGGTCCAACACGACCTGGAACTGGTCGCCGCCTTTCCCGCTGACCTTGCGGTAGCGCAGGATGTGGGCTGTGGTGCTGAGCTCGTCGTAGCCGACGAATTCGGTCTCTCCTTTCTTCAGCTCCACCCAATCGCCGGTGGTGACCGCCGTGGCGGCGCGGCTGCG
>JBGTAJ010000175.1:0-3557 GCA_041749915.1 Flavobacteriales bacterium | reverse complement strand
CCTGTGGAGCCTGGGAGCCCCGATGCCCCGGAGGCCAGCAGTCCAGAGCCCAAGCCACTGCCACACATCCCCCGCCGCGAACTGCAATTGCTGAAGCTGGCCTGCAACCCCAAGGGCTATACCTACCGCAAGATGGCCAAGTTGATGAACGTCAGCTATAGCACGGTGTGCATCTACCGCCAGCGCCTCTGGGAACGCATCGGGTGCGAGAACAAGGTGGGCATGATCATCTGGGGCAAGGACAATGGCTACGGGTAGGGCGGCCCCAGGCCAGTGGCCTCGCGGCTGTTCCCGCTCAGTGGCGGTCTCCGCCCAGGCTTCCCGGCATTAGGCATCGAGGCTCCTAAGCTGGAGGTCTCTTCAGGCCCACCGGCAGGTACGTTCGTGTGGGGACTGGAGGTTGGCTCCAGGTAAGGCGGCCGGTGGTCAGTGGTTTCGCCGAGGGCCATGTCGCGCGGAACACATACTTTCGAACTACGATGAAGAGCGGAATACAGCCCCTTACCCTATACGCTGCCCTTGCCTTGTGCATGACAGTGTGTGCTTGCAAGAAGGAGGATCAAGAGGCAGCGCAAACGCCGCCGGCTGCCACCGGAGGAGGTACTGAAGTGACGGGCGAACCCACCGGAGCTGACCCAAAGGTCCTCTTCTTCACACGGCTGAAAGCAGTGGAACAGTACTATTTCTACTTGGAAGTGGATGGAACCCAGCGACTGTTTGACGATGCGATCGGCAGTTCCGCTTCGGCACCCACAAGCTGCAACAGCTCCTTCGGAGAGTCGTTCACCCTGACACCAGGAGCGCATTCATGGATCTTCCGAAATACGCTAATGGGCATAAACTCCTCCGGCACGTTCAACGTGCAGGCAGGCGAATGCAAGATCATAGAGATCACGGAGCCATCGAATTGCTGGAATAAAGGAAGACTCCTTGTTTATGCGGACCTGATCATCGGTTCGGACATGGAGGTCCAGATCGCTGGTAGCTCATCCTTCCATTCACTTACACAGGAGTACTCTTCCCCACCGGCTCCTTTCAGCAACGGCACCTTCTCTCGCTATATGGACCCTGGCTCGTACACCTTGAGAGTGTACGATGGAAATGGCTCTGACGGCGGTGAGTACATCGGGCAGATCAATTTCAGCATTCAAGCCGGCCAGACCACTCCCATCGAAGTCGGCGAGAATTGACAGGGCGCGGTGCAGTTCCATCTGGCCCGCGGTTCACATAAGCGCAGTGGGCTCGTGGTTGTTCCGGCTTGGTGGCGGTCTCCGCCCAGGTTTCCCGGCATTAGGTATCGAGGCTCCAAAGCTGGAGGTCTCTTCAGGCCCAAGGGCAGGCACGTGCCAGTGGGGGTTGGAGGATGAACGAATGATCGATGCGATGGAGAGTACGCTGGCCGGGAGCGCACATCGCTCCCTGAGCCAGGACCAGCTGAAGCAACTGGATGCCAGCATTGATCGCTCCATGCACGGCGAGGGCCGATCGTGCGCCGGATGTGAACGCCGAATGACCGTCGCACAGCAGGGATCGGTGACCTTATCTTTGGGAAAAGCTTGTACAATGAAGCTCAACGACCTGAAAGTCACACTGGCCAAGCAGATCCTGGAATCGGTAAGCGAGTCCGAGTTGCGATCCGTGGACATGGTCCTGAACCAGGGCATCAACTTTGAGTTGAGCGACGAGCAGAAGGAGCAGCTTGATGCCTCGCATGCGCGCTACTTGCGTGGCGAGGGCAAGAGCTACACAAGCGCACAAATGGTGCGCCGGGTGCGCAAGGCGGTGCGCTGATGGCGTTGTCGGTCATTTATCGCGATGAGGCCACCGACGATATCACCGAGGCCATGCGGTGGTACCGTGATCAGAAGGAAGGGCTGGATGAGCACTTTCTCGCAGCCGTGCTTGCATGTGAGGCGTTCGTGCAGCAATTCCCGAAAGGTGCTCCGGTAGTCCACAAGCACCATAGGCAAACTCCGGTGAAAGGGTTTCCCTATGTGATGCTCTTCGGTGTATGGCACCATGAGCTCGTGATCTACCGCATCTTCCATACCAGCCAGCACCCCAAGAAAAAGTTCAGGCGGAAGAAGTAGCGGATGGCCTTGAGGCGCAGGGTCCTCTGCGAGAGACCCGGCGCAGGATGCCCATCTGGGGTAAGGACAATGGCTACGGGTAGGGCGGCCCCAGGCCGGTGGCCTCGTGCTTGTTCCGGCTCGGTGGCGGTCTCCGCCCAGGCTTCCCGGCATTGGGTATCGAGGCTCCTAAGCTGGAGGTCTCTTCAGGCCCAAGGGCAGGTACGGTCGTGTGGGGGCTGGAGGATGGCTCCAGGTAGGGCGGCCGGTGGTCAGTGGTCTCGTGGCTGTCTTAAGCTCCATGGCCGGTTGGGCTCGGGTTTCGTGGCTTCAAATTGCAGGTCGCTGGGACCGATGAAACCGTACAAGTACAGAAGGATCACTTAGATCTATACCTTGGGGTCCATGTCTCCTGAACTCGCTGGCAAGATCATTACCACAACGGTAGTTGCACTTGTATTCGCGCTGGGTGGATGGATCTATTCACGGTACTTCAAGACTCCCGTTGTAGACTACTCCTCGGTACAGGCCGATCTGGGGGAGGACAGTCCGGTCATTGAGGGCTTGCTTTCCTTGAGGGAGGCAGCTTTGCAACAAGGCGATCACATCAAGGCATTGGAATACTCGTCGAAAGCACTCGAACGATGCCCGGACAGCTCACGCATTCGACTGCTTCATGAACGGGACATGGTCAATGCTTCAAAGGTCTGATTGAGACTGAGAAGGAAACCGCGCACGGTTTGAGAAGATCATCTACAAGGTTCGACCAATCGAAACACCATGCTGAAACGAGCACTCCCATTCTTCATTGGCACTGCAATTGCCTTGGTAATTTTCGTTGCAGGGTTCTCGGTCGGTAGTCAACAAGGTCGGTACTTCATCAACGACGGACGCATTCTCGACACTCGAACAGGGACGATGCACTTTCTCACTGATGAAGGAGTCACCTGGGTTCAACTAGATGGGAAGAAGGGGTCATTCAGACTCAAATAGGTCAGGCGCTTATGCGGATGTAGCAATGACCATGTCGACGGGTACACATAGGCTTCTCTAGATGTGTTAGGCGAAAGCTTCCTGTGCGGCACGCTGGCATCATAAGGTTAGGCTTGGAATTTTAACTGATACTTTAGACCTTTGTTCCAGCGGATATTCCGCGTCCAATTTTTCCGCTCGATGCGCATCACCGTTGTCTTCCTATTTGCCGCAGCCGTTTCCCTTTTTTTCGGAGGCCCATTGACATTGCTTGCGTCTAAACTAGCAATGGGCATAGGCGATGACAGCGTAAAAAGCATAATTTTGAGTGGGGTTATTTTTTTAGTGCTCATGGTTACGGCCGTATGGCGGTCCTTAGGGTAGTTCGAAGAACCTGTTGAGAAGTCGCAGCGATCAGATCTTGACAAAGCGGTAGGCGATCGATCTCTTTGAGGCATGAGCAAACGCCCTAGCCGAAGCCTGTTCGATGAGCAGGCAAAGCACCAGAAGCTGGAA
>JBGTAJ010000174.1:0-3257 GCA_041749915.1 Flavobacteriales bacterium | reverse complement strand
CCGCCGCTCCCGTCACCCTCGGCGGAAGCCCGCTGGTGGTGGACTTCAGGGACCCGGCCACCGCGACCTTTGGCAGCAACGCGCGCAAGGTTTTGGGCAGCGTGGCCCTGCTGTGGGCCGGTGATGTGAATGCCGATGGGGTGCTTCGCTACTCCGGCAGCAACAACGACCGCGACCTCATCCTGGCCGCCGTCGGTGGCACGGTGCCTTCGGCGGTGTTGAACGGTGTGTACAGGCAGGAGGATGTGAACATGGACGGTTCCGTGAAGTACGTGGGACAGAACAATGACCGCGATCTCATCCTGGTGAACGTCGGTGGCACGCTGCCCACTTCCAGCATCGCGCAGCAGTTGCCCCCTGTGTTCTCCACGCCGGGTGCGGGGGCAACGGACAGCGATGGCAACAGCTACACCAGCATCATCCTGGCCAACGGGCAGGAGTGGATGGTGGAGAACCTGCGCACCGCCACCTATGCCAACGGCGACCCCATCCCCAATGTGCCCGGTAGTTGGTCCCAAGTGACCACGGGCGCCTGGGTGCACTATGGCAACAACAGCCAGAACGAGGTGCTCCATGGCAAGCTGTACAACTGGTACGCCGTGGCCGATCCGCGCAATGCCTGTCCCGCGGGCTGGCATGTGCCCACTGATATGGAATGGCAGCTGCTGGGTGTCGCTTTCGGCGTGCCTGCAGGGCAGACGCTGCAGGATGGCTTCCAGGGCACGGCCCAAAACGTGGGCGGCTCTATGAAGGCCACCACCCTGTGGAACGCCCCCAACACCGGCGCCACGAATGCGAGCGGCTTCTCCGTCATAGGCAGCGGCTACCGCAGCGGGGTCATCGGCACCTACGCAGGCCTGGGTGTACAAGGCCACTGGTGGAATGCCACGGAGACCTCCCAGGGAGCGAACGGCAGGGCGCGCGTCCTGTTCAACGACAATGCGGGGCTCATGAAGACGAACGTCACCAAGAAACAAGGTTCAAGCGTGCGCTGCGTGCGCGACTGAAGGACGATGGCCCCGCGCATCTAGTGCGGCTCACCCGTCCCGCACAGCCCCGCCTGTGGGTGCGTGGCGCAGTTGGGCTGCACGGGCACGTCCACGTTGGTGGGCAGGGCATCCACCAGCTGCAGGTTGTCAATGCCCAGTTCGGCCAGCACCATGGCGTTCCAGGTGCCCAAAACCGTGCCTGCCTGGCCCTTGCGCGTCACTGCCATCAAGGCATCCAGGGTTTCCTCCAAGCGTGCCACATGCAGGGCGTGGACCGTGCGGGCGCGATCCACATCCATGCCCGGCGCGTTCAAGGCTTGTTCCATCCGCCGGCGTTCCAGCTCGCAGAGGTCAAAGTAGATGTTCAGGAAGGCACGCGTCCAGGGTTTCGCCGGGGCGGCGTGGAAGGAGCGGAGCTCATCGAACACCGCCACGGAAAAATGTCGGAACTCCCCGCCCGTGGTGTCCAAGGCCAGATATAGGTGTGCCTGCAGGTCCACCTTGTGCGGGTCGGGTACCCCATTGGCGCGGGGCTCCCACCGGCGTTGCACATGTCCGAGGTCCAACCGCCGTTCGGCAGACCATGCCGTGTAGATGGGCCGCAGCAGGTCGTGCGCGCGTTCCTGGCTGGTGTACCACGCACTGGCGCGCACATCGTGCGCAGCAATGAAGGCCTGGTCGCGGAGCTGGCGTTCGGTGGGCAGCGGCGGGCTCATGCGCTGCCAGAAGGCGGGGTTCTCCGGCATCCACGCGATCATGCGGTACTCTTCCAGACCCGGGCGCCACGGAAAGAGCGCGGGGATGAAGGGCGTGCCGGGGTCGAAGGCGTGCATGATGGCGTGCGTGTGGAACCGCTCCCGGAAGTCGATGCCGGAATACGCCGTGTTGTACTCCAGCTCCATCAGCTCGGGCAGGTGGGGGGCACTGGTGCTCCACGTCTGTTTGTAGCGCAGGTCCACCGCATCAATGCTTCCACCTGGCAGCAGCGGCACAAAGGGGTGGTGGTGGCAATCGGTGCAGCTCAGCTCCAAGGCACGCACCTGGGCCGATCCGGCCACCAGCCACAGGTCCAGGGTGAAGGATCTCCGCGGATCGCCGCGCGGCACCACACGCACATGGTCCACCCCTTCGGGACCTTCGCCTGCGCTCACCAGTTCCACCTGGTGCTCCTTCTTCAGGCGGCGGACGCTGGAGCAAGCGAAGGGCGAGCGGGGGAAGGGGCCCTGCTTGGCGTGGATGTCCAGCAAAGCGAAGGCACGCGCGGTGTTGAAGTTGATGAAGTGCCGGTCGTCCTTCGGCGTGATCCCCACGTGGCCCTGTTCGAACTCCAGGCCTGTGAGCATGGCCGCCTTGAAGCTGGCGCTGTAATAGGCCTGCAGCACCTCCACGGGTTGCTCGTCGCTGTGGGTCTCCAGGCCGAAGAAGAGTTTGCTCTTCACCACCGGGGCGTTCCACAGCCACGCCGATGCCGCCAGCACACGCTCGTACAGGTCCGCTCCGGGCCTCACCTCCGCCATGGCCAGTTGCACGGTGGCCCGCTCCAGCGGTATATCCGCACCGTTCCGCACAGCGCTGAGGGGAAGGACCACGCTGCGGTAGCCCACGTACGATATGCGCAGGCTGTCCATGGCGGCCTGCTGCGGCACTTCGAACCAACCTTCGGCATTGGTGATGGTGCCCCGCGTGCCGCCCTGCACCAGCACCGTGGCGTAAGGCAGCGCAGCACGCTCCTGCGCATCCACCACGCGGCAGGTCAGCGTTCCCTGTGCCACCAGCGCTCCCGCCAGCAGGCACCCCAAGGATACCAGCACGTTCCGCATGGGATGAAGGTATGCATTTCGCCCAGCCAGTACATCACTCCGGCAGTGCGAATGATGCAGCGTGATCGGTGAGCGTTGAAGTGGCGCCCCCTCATCCTTCACACCTCCCTCTTTCCCCTTTCATCTTTCCTCTTTTCATCTTTCCTCTTTCCACGTTCATCTTTCCCACACCCCTCACGCCATCCCGCCTTTCCCCGCTTTCCCGCTGCTCTCCACCTGCCACAGCAGCAGCAGGTTGCGCAGCTCCTCCAGGCGTTCCTCCGCCTTGCGTTCCAGGTTGCGCTGGTGCTGCTCCTGGGCCATCAGGTCGGCCAGGATCTGGTCCGCCTTGCGGATCTGTGCCTCTATCTGGGCCTGCTCGCGGCCCTTGCCCGGGGGCATCGCGGCCAGTTGCGCCTTCAGGCGTTCGTGCAGCGCTCGTTTGCCGGCAAGGGTGCCTGGCATGCCG
>JBGTAJ010000173.1:0-6904 GCA_041749915.1 Flavobacteriales bacterium | reverse complement strand
TCTGCCACTTCATCGCTGGTCCGTCGCCGTTGCAGCCAACCGTTCACGAAGAGGCAGGCCAGGATCAGGGCGATGCCGAGGTAGGAGCCCGTGGTCATCTTCTCCTCCGCACCCCAGATCATCAGCGCGATGATGATGGTGTACACGGGTTCCAGGTTCACGGTGAGCATGACGGTGAAGGGCGAGAGCTGGCGCATCACGGCGATGCCGGCCACGAAGGCGAAGGAGGTGCACACGAAGCCCAGCAGGAGCTGGTAGATGATGTCGCTGGTGGGCAGTTCCCACAGTGGTGGTGGCAGGTCGTTGTTCCACGCCAGCCAAAGGCCGATGGAGAGCACCACCGCACCCATCTCGTAGAAGCCGATGCGGATGGCATTATCGCGCTTGATGAGCTTGGCATTGATGACGTTGAACCAGGCGCTGAGCAAGGCACTGAGGGTGGCCACCGCGATGCCCAGCCGGTGCTCGGTCTCCAGGCCGAAGATCAGGAACAGGGCCGCCACCACCACCCCGCCCAGCACCACTTCATAGATCCGGATCTTCCGCTTGAACCAGAAGGGTTCCATCAGCGCGGTGAACACGGTGCTGGTGCTGAGACAGGCCGCGGCGATGCTGGCCGTGCTGAGCTTGATGGCGCCGTAGAACGTGATCCAATGCCCGGTGATGATCAGGCCGGTGAGCAGGTAGTGCTTAAGGTCGGGCGTGCGGGGCGAGAGGTTGCGCCGCATCCACCACGCCGCCAGGGCCAGCCCCACCATGCCGATGACGGTGCGCGTGTACACCAGGTGCAGGGTGCTCTGCTGGATCAGCTTGCCGAAGATGCCGGTGAAGCCCCAGATGAACACCACGAGGTGAAGGAGCAACAGGGCGTTGCGGCGGGCGTGCATGGCGGAAGGTGTGCCAAGTTAGGCGACCGACCGCAGGTCCTTACTGGATGGCCGCCAGTTTCTCGCGCAGGGTGTTCACCAAGGTGTCCTGCCGGTCGATGGCCTCCTGCTTTCTGGCCTGTTCCTCCAGGTTCTTCTGGATCGCCAGGCCCAGGTCCTCGGCCTTTTTCTTCATGCTGCGCTCGGTCTCCAAGGCCTTGCGGTTGCGCTCCAGTGTCCGCGTCTGCTCCTTCAGCAGGCCATTGAGCTCCTTGGTGCCCTCATCGCTGGGTGTCGAGGCCACCTCGTTGCGCTTCGCATCGATGCGTGGGCTCAGCTCATCCAGTGCCTTCCGGGTGTCCTCCTGCTCGGTCACGGCCTCCGCCGCCTTCTGCGTGCTCTTTTCGATGCTGGTCTCCGCACGCTCCTTTTCGCGCTGCAGGTTGTTCAGGTCGGTACGGAGTCGGGCCAGGCCCTTTTCAGCATCGGTCAGCTCCTGCTGGGCCAGTTGACGGCGCAGTGCCGTGGAGCGCGTCTGCACAAAGGCCTGGGCAGCGCTGAACACCTTGTCATCACTGCTCGGCCCCACAAAGCCGGCCGTGGTCAGGATGGCCACGTGGGCGGTGAGCAGCGGACCGCCCTTGTGCTGTTCGGCCTTCACCAGCACCCGCACCGTGTCGGGACTGATCTGCGGGATCACGGCACCTGCGCCGATCACCTCCTTTTTGTTGCTGACCTCCTTGCTGATCTTCTTGAGCTCATCGCGCCAGTAGCTCTCCACATACTTGGCATCGGTCCCTTCGAAGACGAAGTCGAAGGTGGGGTGGACGCCGCTGCTGAAGCGGTAAGAGCCCGGCGCGACAGTGGTCTGCCCCACGGCGGAGACCGCGGCGAGGCCCAGGGCAACAATGGAAAGGAG
This sequence comes from Flavobacteriales bacterium, assembly GCA_041749915.1. GTDB lineage: Bacteria > Bacteroidota > Bacteroidia > Flavobacteriales_F > PHOS-HE28 > PHOS-HE28. The sequence continues at coordinate 5,119 of JBGTAJ010000173.1, read as the reverse complement.
GCTTCGGAACATGTTCATGGCGCTGGCGTCTAACAATGGACGTGCCGGATCCCCGGGGTCATTCCCCTTCCTCATCCACCTGGGACACACCGCCACTGACCACGAATTTCATGACGTCGGCCGCGCGGGCATCGAGGATGGTCAGGTTCGCCTTGGGCACGATGAAGAGGTTGCCGCTCCAGTTGAAGGCATGGGGCAGGTACACGGCCACCTTTTCAGGCCCCACACCCAGGTGCTGAAGGTCATCCTGCGTGATGAAGCCCAAGCGTTCCACGTCGTAGCCGCTGCCCAGCCGCACCAGCACCGGCCGATCGAACTTCCGCTTGTTGCCCACAATGGCCTCCACCAGGTCCTTCAGCGCATCGTACAGCGTCTTCAGGAAGGGGATGCGCTGCAGGAGGTCCTCCCCTAGGTTGGCGATCGGCTGGTACAGGAAGGTGCTGCCCAGCCAGCCGGTGAGAACGATGATGCCCAGCAGGATCAACAGTCCCAGACCGGGGATGTCCGTCTTGATGATGCTGTCCAGGTAGGCCAGGCTCTGCCAGATGGCCCAGACCATGAGGGTGATGGGAACCAACAGGAGAAGGCCGCGGAGGAAATAGCCCAGAACGGTGGTGTGGATGCGACGGGTGGTCTCGCTCATGATGCCTGCAGAGGCGCAAAGCTACTTCGCAGCATCGGGCAGGCTCATCGGAGCCCGTCGCGCAGCTTCTTCGGCAAGGAGGCGCGCACCAGGTCGTAGCTATGGTCCGCCAGTTCCAGGACCAAGCGGTCCGGCACACTGCCATCGGCGAGCACCGTGTTCCAGTGCTGCTTGTTCATGTCGTAACCCGGTGTGATGCCCGGGTAGCGCTCGCGCAGTTCCACGGCACGCTCAGGGTCGCATTTCAGGTTCACGCTCACGAAGGTGTCCGCGTCCATCAGGGCGAAGATCTTGCCCGCCACCCGGAAGACCAGTGTTTCCGGTCCGAAGGGGAAGTCCTCGCTGAACCCCTGCTTCTTCAGGCAATGCGAGCGGAAGGCATCGAGCGTCATGGCAACAAGGCGTAGAGCACCGGACGGCTCGGGGCGGCGTCGTTCATGAAGTGGGGCAGTTGCAGTTCCAGCAGGAACTCTCCGTCGCGCACGGTGGACGGCACGAAGAGCATCTCCGTGATGGTGCGCTCCAGGTCCAGGGTATGTGGGAAATCCCAGAAGGCATGGTGCGCGGCCAGCACACCACCATCCTCTTCACGGTCCACGCTCGGGAGGTCCAGCAACAGGTGTTTGACCCCGATGCTGCGCAGCCACGCACAGGCCGTGCTCTGCAGGTAACAGGGGTTGCTGCCGCTCCAGTCCTTCGAACCACGACCCTCGTCGTTGGGCAGGGTGCGGATGATCAGGGCCTCGGGTGGCCGTTCGTCCAGCACGTTGCGCAGCTGTTCCAAGGTGATCACATGGTCCTCCTTGGCATCGGGCGCGCGGCGCGTCTCGGGCAGGAGGCTCACCACCTGTGCGGTGAAGAAGTAGCGCTTCAGCAGCTCGCCCACGGGGTGGATCTCCGGACTGATGTGCCCCACGCTCTCCGTGTGGGTGCCGTGCCCGTGCGGGTTGAATCGGATGGTGCGGAAGTTCACCGGTGCCCCTTCCTTCACCGCGTAGATGGTGTCGCCGTTCCGCACCGGTTCCATGGTCACGGGGTCCACCCACCAGGCGCGCAACTGCCCTTCACCATCATGCAACGGCAGGGACAGGTCGATGGGCTTCGACAGGTCGACGCGGAAGGTGCGCCCTTTATGGGTGATCTCGGCGAGCATCGGCATCTGTGACGAACAGGTCGGACGCGATCCGGTCAGCGAAATGCCGGCCCGCCCTGCTCAAAACTAAGCGCCCTTCGCGCACCAGCAGGTGACCGCGTTCCATGTGGCGGTCCGCAGCGCTCCGGTTCAGTTCAAGGGCGTTCATTTCCAGTTGATCCATCGGTACGCCCGCGATGGTACGCAGGCCGGTCATCAAAAGTTCGTTCGTGCGCTGCGCAGGGCTCAGTTCCTCGCTCTCCCAATACACCTCGCCTGCGCTCACCGCAGCGATGTATCGGGCATTGTGGGCCACGTTCCAGCGGCGCGTGCGACGGTCATAGGAATGGGCCGAGGGGCCGATGCCGAGGTAGGGGACCCCTTCCCAATAGCTGGTGTTATGTCGGGAGAAATGCCCCGGCAACCCGAAATTGCTGATCTCATAATGCACCAGACCGGCCTGCTCCATGCGCTCCATCAGGCGGTCGAACTGCGCGCTCTGGGCATCATCACCGGGCATGGTCACCACGCCCTTCCGCACCTCATGGGCCAGTGCGGTGCGTGCTTCCACCGTAAGGCAGTAGGCGCTCAGGTGCGGCATGCCATGGTCCAGGGCGATGGTGAGCTGCTCGTCCCATTCCTCCAAGCTCATCTGGGGAAGCCCATAGATCAGGTCGATGGTCCAGGAGGCGAAGCCGGCTTTCGCGATCAGCGCGATGCTCCGGATGGCCTGATCGGCCGTGTGGGTACGGCCCATGAAGCGCAGGCGTTCCTCGCGGAAGCTCTGGGTGCCCAGGCTCAGGCGGGTGACGCCCAGGTCCTTCCAGGCAGCCAATCGTTCAGCGGTGATGTCATCCGGATTGGCCTCCAGGGTCACTTCCGCGTCGGAGAGCACCTCGAACCGTTCCCGGCTCTGGTCCAGCAAGCGTCCGATCTCCCGTGGTTCCAGCAGGCTGGGCGTGCCGCCGCCGAAGTAGATGGTGCCCACGTTCCCGGACAGCTCCGAAGAACGCTCGGCCAGTTCACGGTGCATCATCTCCAGCAGGGCATCGCGCTGCTTGCCCGACGTGCTGAAATGGAAGTCGCAGTAGGTGCAGGCCTTGCGGCAGAAGGGAATGTGGAAGTAGAGGCCGGGCATAATGTCGAACAGGCATCCTATCTGTTCACTGCGAGTTTGGTTCGTGGGACGTTCTCTTGGGCGAAGCTCGTCAGGGGTCAGTTTTCCAAGTGCATTCGCGGATCTTCAATGCTCAATGGTCAAGCTGTTATCTTCAAGTGGTGGGGTCTGGGCGCATAACAGAGTATCAACGCCCGGTCTCGACTCGAACGGATCACCTCACTAAGGAACCTCACTTACCAGCGATTTCCCCAGAACGCCTTGGTTCAAGGTGATCCGGAACGTTGTTCCCTTGCCCGGTGAGCTCCGCTTCACGAAGATCTTGCCTCCATGGTACTGCTCGATGATGCGCTTGCTCAAGGAAAGCCCCAGTCCCCAGCCGCGCTTCTTGGTGGTGAACCCGGGCTGGAACACGGTGGCCTGTTGCGAGGCGGGGATGCCCTTGCCGGTGTCGGTCACATCCACGTGCACCTCGTTGCCCTCGCGGAGGATCTCCAGGGTCAGCGCCCCTTCACCCTCCATGGCATCGATGGCGTTGCGGATGAGGTTCTCCAGCACCCAGCTGAAGAGCGCGCGGTTCAAGGGGACCTGCAGTTCGGTATCCGGCGGGGTCACCACCTCGATCTTCACCCGGCCGGGGAGGCGAGGACGCAGGTAGAGGACCGTGGCGCGCAGGGTGTGGTACAGCTTTTCGTTCTCCAGCGCGGGTGCCGAACCGATCTTGCTGAAGCGTTCGGTGATCACCTCCAGGCGGTCCAGGTCCTTGCGCATCTCGTTCAGCGCTTCGGGGTCGGTGCCCTGGGCCTTCAACAGCTCCATCCAGGCCATCAGCGAACTGAGCGGTGTGCCCAGCTGGTGTGCCGTCTCCTTCGCCATGCCCACCCACACCTGGTTCTGCTCGGCGTTGCGGAAGATGCTGAACAGCGCATAGGCCACCAGGAGGAAGAGCCCCAGGATCACCAGTTGGACGTAGGGGAAGTAGCGGAGCTGGGTGATCACGAGCGACTCCTCGTAGAAGATGAAGTGACGGCCCTTGCCCGGCAGCTGGATGGCGATGGGCGTGTTCGCCTGTGCCATGCTGCTGATGCGTGCCTGCATCGCCGCACTGTCGGCAGCGACCTCCGCTTCGATGTTGCTGTGCTCGATGACCACCGTGCGCGTGCTGTCGGTGTAGATCACCGGCACGGCGGCGGTGCCCATGACGGTCTCCGAGATGAAGGAGCGGATGATGCCGTCCATCACCTCCTGAAGCTCGGTGAACACCCGTGAATCCTTGTAGTGCAGGTATTGTTTCTGATCGCCGAACACCGCGATCTCCACGGGCTCGCGCAGCGCGGCCATGGCCTTCACTTCCGCGTTCAGGGAGTCCGGGGACTTCGCGATCCGCTCCTCCAGGTTGCGGTGGAACTTCACCTCGCCGCGTCCGTCGGTGATGATGACGGGCACGGTGGTGTTGTCGCTCACCACCTTCAGGTAGAAGGAAAGGTCGCTCTGGTCGTCGCTCACCAGTCGCAGCATGGCCTCGGCCCACAGCTCCACCTTCTTGCGCTCCTCCTCCCGCAGTCGCTCAAAGAGCTTTTCGGTGTAGTTCACCAGCTCGGCCCGGTTCTGCACGGCTTCCGCCCACAGGCGCACCTTGCGGCGCTCCTCCGCACGGATGCGGTCCACGATGCGGTTGCTGTACCACAACGAGGCGCCCACGATGAGCATGGCCACGGCGGCCAGTACCAATTTCCAACGTTGCTTGCGCGAGTAGAGGTCCAAAGTGGGGTGAAGTTCGCCAATGCAGCCGACGCGGCCTCAATCCTCGATGCGGATGCGTTCCTGCTCCTCCTTGTCGCGGTCCTCCTTCAGCAGCCGGCCCAGGCCCTTGCGCGGGACGTCCTTGGGCTTCTGCACGGTCGTGCCGGCGCTGTCCGGCGATTCCCACTCCACCTCAAAGCGCGGTGCCGTGGTGCTCGTGGTGGGCGTTGCCGTTCCGGTGGTGGAGCCGCGGAAAAGGCCCAGCTCTTCCCGGAGAATGGAGCGTAGCTCCTCCTTTTCCTGCTTCAGTTGCTGTTTGCGGCGGTCCGCGGCCATGGCGCCATCGTTGGCGAACTGCGGATCGGTGGCCGTGCCGTACATGTGCAGGAAGATGCGCATGCCCGTGCCGTCATCAGCGATGGGCCCGAACTCATCGTCCGTGGGTTTGCCCATGCGGAACAGGTCGCTCAGGCGGAAGTTCAGG
>JBGTAJ010000172.1:0-12175 GCA_041749915.1 Flavobacteriales bacterium | reverse complement strand
TCTAATTCTTCATAATAATCCTTGTCAAGGTCTAGACTCAGGAGCAGTGCATTCGCAGCTGATTCTAATGTATTAGAAATCATTAAGAATGAATATCTACAATTTATTTCTGCTACCACCATTGAATTGTTCGAATCCATTTCAGGCGGAACTAGTCTACTTCTTTCATAATAATAAAGGCCGTGGCGCAATGTGTATATAGCTTCAAGTATATATTCATGGTAGGTTGATATAGATGTCTGATCAATACTCATATCCTCTGCACTAACGGGCCTGCGCTTGCCGCAGGCCGCCTTTCGTGATCTTGTTCCTGGACGAAGTGTTCATCGCTTCAACGCGAGTTGGCACCGGGAAGAGGGCGGCTTGTGGCAAGAGCATGTTAGGCGTATGTGCCTTTGTCTAACTGGTAAAATAAGGTCCACAGTCTGGCATCTCATGTGTCAATACATATGTCCATTTGAGATTGTGATGACAGATGTAAAAATCGTCTCGGAAGACGGTCATTTGTATGTCGGGCAGTTTTGACGGCTGAGCACATTTTATACCAAAATATAGTCGTTCGTCAAAAATGTAAAAATCTGCTGGATATTGTTTTAGATATTCTCTCTTAGCCATGTCACCATGTAAACAAATGTCTGGATTAAAACTGAACACGTGCCACATTTTCTTTGCAAGGCCTGGCGCATTGTGATTAGCAACGAATTTGGATTTCCAACGAGATTTAATTTTAGTCAGTTCGTCATTAGTCAACAACTCATAGGGAATTCCGAGCGCGGTCAATTGATTTGTAATATCGAAGAGTATGTTATTCTTTGTTTTCATGTCCACCGGCATTACGCCTAATAAACGGTTGTACCTATATGTGGCTTATTTTTCCTTCATGCTGAGCACGGGAGTGGCTACTATTCCACTATTGGGGAGGGTAAAACCACATAGGTCAGAAACCAGCGGTTCATACATAGCGGCAACAGCCCAATGGCTGATCAGAGAGTCGTTATGTCCGTGTCCCGGCATCATGCCTCAACTGGCGTTACTCCCTTCCTCTTCCTACCCCTCTTCTTCACCTCCGGCGCCTGGATGTCCTCTCCACTGGCCAGGGCCTCCAGGATGCTTTCGGCATCCATGCCCTGCTGCAGGCCGTGCAGGAAGTTGAGGAGCAGCTGGGTGGCGCCGGGCTGGGCGCCGGCAAAGGTGGGCGGGTGTTTCTTGAGGGTGGCGGCCACATCGTTCACCACCTTCAGGGGGGTCTGTTTGCCCTTGAGCACCCCTTCGGTGATGCGTTTGTTCTTGCGCTTGCCGCTCTTGTAGAGGGCCTCGGCCTTTTCGGTGGCGCTGTTCAGAGCCTTCAGCAGTTTGGCCGGCTCGGGGATCTCCTTGGCGAACTTCACGGCGGTGCTGGCCTTGATGCGATCGGCCTTGATGAGCTCCTGCACCTCCACGGGCAGCGCCAGCACGCTGAGCAGCAGGGTGAACTTGGGCTTGCCGAAGAAGTCCTCCAGCTGTTTCACATCCTGCCCGGCATCCAGCAGGCTGCGCACCTGGGTGGCCACATCCACCTCGTTCATCACATCGTGGAAGTTGTTCTCGATGATGGGCAGCATGAGGCGGCCCTTCTCATCGCCGGTATAGAGGCGCACAGGCACGCGGTCCAGGTCCACACCGTTCAGCTGGGCCAGGGCGGTGAGGGCCTTGTCGGCCTTCAGCTGGGCCAGGGCGGCCATGCGGGTGTAGCCGGCCTGTAGGTGGTAGCCATCGGCATGTTTCTCGGCGATCAGCGGCACCAGGATGCCGTACATGGCGATGGAGCGCGCATATTCATTGATGCGGTCCTTGCCGGGCCTGATGGTGCGGGCGTTGGTGCCGAGGACGATGTCGCCAAGGGCGACCCATTCGATGGATTCGGTGCGTTTGGTCATTGAGGTGGGACCGAATGTAGAGAATAATTTGTGGGGGTGGGATGGGATGTGGTGGCCGGGCGGCCACTGAAGGCGAGGGAGAGGAGGAGCCGCAGATTTCGCAGAGGACGCAGATGGAATACCGGGGGGACCTGACGGTCGGCACCACGCCCATGGATCGCACCGGTAGGGTCGACCCTACCAATTGTGGGGCTGGTCGGGGGGGACGCGATGGGGATGGCCGCTCCCGAGGCCTCGGGAGACGCAATGGCGCAATGGGATGCACGGGACCGGGGTCCGGGGATCGCCATCCCATGCCGACGCATTTAATCTGCGTCATCCGCGAAATCTGTGGCTGGATCGTCCCCCCCGGCATTCCATGGCCGCACGGCCACCAACATCCCTACACCGCGGGCGGATCATGATCCGCCCCTACGCGTCTGCGGTCCGGGGATCGCCATCCCATGCCGACCCATTTAATCTGCGTCATCTGCGAAATCTGTGGCTGGATCGCCCCCCCCCCGGCATTCCGTGGCCGCACGGCCACCAACATCCCCGTCCCTACACCGCGGGCGGATCATGATCCGCCCCTACGCGTCTGCGGTCCGGGGATCGCCATCCCATGCCGACCCATTTAATCTGCGTCATCCGCGAAATCTGTGGCCCCATCGCCCCCCCCGGCATTGCGTGGCCGCCCGGCCACCAACATCCCCGTCCCACACCGCGGGCAGATCATCATCCCATCCCCCCGCATTCATCTGTGGATAACCCACCATCCGTGGCCGCCCGGCCACCCGCATCCACCGATTAGGTTTACACCGCACGGGGCGGGTTGAACAACCGCAGGGCCCCGGCGTTCGTCGTAGCACCATGCATCACCATCCGCGTCTGTTCCTTGTGGCTTTGGCACACCTCGGCATCGGGGCCGCGGCCATGGGCCAATCGGCCTGTGAATTCTCCCTGGGGCCGGACACGGTGCTGTGCAACGGACAGCTGATGTTCCTGACCGCCCCGCAGGGTGCCCTGAGCTGGAACTGGAGCGACGGCACACAATCCATCCTGCTGGGCGCGGAGGTCAGCGGCACCTACAGCTGCACGGCCTTCTTCCCCATCACGGGCGATGAGCTGGTGGTGGATGGCGACTTCAGCCAGAACGCGGGCAGCTTCACCACGGACCTGGTGCCGGGCATGGGCGGCTCCTTCGGGCTGCTTAGCACCGAAGGGACCTACACGGTGGTGAGCAACGGCGCGCTGGCGCACAACAACTTCGCGCCCTGTGATGACCATACCACCGGCACGGGCAACATGCTGGTGGTGAACGGCTCGGCATCGCCGGGGGCCAACATCTGGTGCCAGACGGTGAGCGTACAACCCAACACCTTCTATGCCTTCAGCGCCTGGGTGGTGACGATGGTGAGCGAGGCACCGGCGGAGATGCGCTTCGCCATCAACGGCGTGGACCTGGGGGCACCGCTGCTGGCGGCCCTGGCCACCTGCCAGTGGGACCAGTTCTACGCCCTGTGGAACTCGGGCAACGCCACCACGGCCACCATCTGCATCAACAACCAGAACCTGGCCACCAGCGGGAACGATTTCGCCTTGGACGATATCTCCTTCGCGGCGCTGTGCAGCTGGACGGATTCGGTGGAGGTGACCATCCTACCACCGGCGCCCACGCTGGTGCTTGGGCCCGATGCGCCCCTGTGCCCCGATAGCAGCGCCACGCTGCAGGCCACGCTGGTGCCCGCCGGCTGGCCCCTTACCGATGTGCAGTACAGCTGGAGCACGGGCGGCACCACGGACACCGAGGTGGTGACGGGCCCCGGCACCTACACGGCCACGGCCAGCGGTCGCTGCCTGAACGCCACGGCCAGCGTGACGCTGCTGGAGGATACCTGCATCGTGCCCGTGCCCCCCATTGAGCCCGGCACCTTGGTGATGCCCAACGTGTTCACCCCCAACGGCGACGGGGTGAACGATGTGTTCGGCCCCATCCTCACCGGCAAGCGGCCCAGCGACTACAGCCTGGAGATCCGCAACCGCTGGGGACAGCTGCTCTTCTCCAGCTCCCGGCCCGATGAGGTGTGGGACGGCCGCTACGAGGGCATGAAGTTGCCCGCGGCCACCTATTTCTGGGTGGCGCGTTACACGCTCACCACCCCCGAAGGCACGCAGCAGGCCTACGACCAGAGCGGGCACTTGACGTTGCTGGACGCACGCTAGGCGGTCCCATTTCCCCACCATTTTCGCCACTATCGGGGTGCTGCTGCCCCGATCGGCGCTGCTGTGCGCGATGGTCAGGGGCCGGGCGCAGGTGCCGTAAGTCCCTCAGGGGCAGTGAGCCACGGCGTGTTCGCCGCGATGGTGCGGCGCTTCGGGAGCGGTTCTGGCAATGGGTGGCCGAACCAACCGAACCACCATGATCAATTCCCTGACCTGGAAGACCCCACTGGCCATCGCCGCCATCGCGCTGCTGGCCGTGGGCTGCAAGAAGTATGAGGATGGACCCGGCGTGAGCCTGACGCCCCGCACCGAACGCGTGGCCAACACTTGGGTGATCGACAAGGCCTTCTCCGATGGGCAGGACATCACCAGCTCCTTCGAGCAGTACGTGCTCTCCCTCACCACCGGCAACGATGCCACGCTGGAGGCGAACTACACGCTCTTCGGGGTGGTGATCAGCTACCAGACCACCGGCACGTGGGCCTTCGCCAACGAGCAGGAGGAACTGGTGCTGGACTTCGAGGACGATGCCGCCGATGGCAGCTACCAGATCCTGCGCCTGACCAGCGATGAACTGTGGCTGCGCGAACTGGGCGGTGACCTGGAGCTGCGCCTGAAGGAACAGTGATCGAGCATGGAAGCTCACGCTTCCCGCACGCCCTTTGGACACGCTGTTGCTGAATGCTTTTAACCACGGACCTGCCGGCCGGTAGGCGGGTACGCACTGATCTACACGGATAAATGCCATCACGGATAGAGGTCTCCAGCGAGGGAGGCTTCCCAGCACTGCTCCTCATCCGTGTCTATCCGTGTCCATCCGTGGTTCACTCCCCCCACGCCGTGAGCGCCGCACGGCGCGAAAGACAAGATCGACCAACCCACACAGACCACACCCACCACCCCATGAAGAACACCACCGTACTACTGACCCTGGCCCTGCTGGGCGGGTCCATCCTGACCAGCTGCTCCAAGTATGAGGACGGCCCGGACTTCAGCCTGCGTTCCAAGACGGAGCGCATCGCCAACACCTGGCGCATCGACAAGGCCGTGAACGACGGCACGGACGTCACCTCCTCCTTCGACCAGTACGAACTGGAGATGCTGAGCGATGGCAAGGCCAGCCTCGCGGCCCTGTACACCCTCGGCGAGCTCACCTTCGAAGTGCAGACCGATGGCACCTGGAGCTTCGAGAACAACAAGGAGGACCTGCGCCTGGACTTCGAGAACGACAGCGCGGATGAGACCTACGAGATCATGCGCTTGAAGGAGGACGAACTGTGGCTCCGCGAAAAGGACGGCAGCCTGGAGCTGCAGTTGAAGCCCGCCTAAGGCATTCCCTTATACCCGTATCGGAACAGCCCCCAGATCGGGGGCTGTTTCCGTTGGAGGCTGTGAAGGGCTGTGGGTGGGTGGGGCATTTTGGCGACTCCGGGTCGAGCCCGGAGTGACAACTCTAATTGGGCTACCGGTGCCAGGCAAAAGGGCCGCCCCGCTTGCGCGGAACGGCCCTTGGCCATTGGGGTGCTGCGCCTTAGCGCTGCAGGATGATGCGCTGCTCGCTGCTGCCCAGCTCCGTGATGAAGCGAAGCACGTAGCTGCCCGGCGCCAGGTCGGTGCCAAGCTGCACGGTGAAGGTCTCGTTGCCGGTGGAGTTGCGCTGTGCGCTGTACACCACACGGCCACTGAGGTCCAGCAGCTCCAGTTGCACCAGGCCCTCGACCGCCGTGCGGATGTTGAGCGTGCCCTGTGTGGGGTTGGGGAACACCGCAAAGCTGTTCGCCGCCAGTTCGGGCAGCGCACCGCAGATGGATACGGTGAAGGCCGCGCCCGCCACATCGAGGCTGGCGCAGATCTCGCCACCACCCTGGATCAGCAGGGCGTTCACGTCAAAGCCGGTGGTCACGCCCGGCTCCACGATGCCGAGGTCCAACGTCAGCGGGTCATACACCAACGTGTGGATGGTGTAGGTGCCCTCTTCCGTCACGGTGAAGGTGGGCGTGGCATCCACGGCGAGGATCACCAGGCCGGGACCCTGCGTGAGCACGTAGATGGTCTGGAAGCCTTGGGGCACCTCACTGTTGCCATCGGGAATGGCGAGCAGCACGCCGCTCTGCAGGCATACCTCGGTCTCATCGGCCGTCAGCGTACCGGCGTCGGCCAGGCACTCGTCGCAGAGCTCCACGGTCACCGGCGCACCCGTCACATCCAGGCTGGCGCAGATGGTGCCACCGCCTTGGATCAACAGCGCGTTCACATCGAAGCCCGTGGTGACACCCGGCTCCACGATGCTGAGGTCCAGCGTCAGCGGGTCGTACACCAAGGTGTGGATGGTGTAGTCGCCGGCCGCAGTGACACCGAAGTCGGTGCTGAGGTTCACGCCCACGATCACGAGTCCGGGACCCTGGGTCAGTACATAGACCGTGGTGTAGCCATCGGGCACCACGGCACTGCCGTCGGCCGTTGCGCTGATGATGGCGCTACCGGCCACCAGGCACACGGTGTCGGCATCGGCGGTGAGGCTACCGGCGCTGGCCAGGCAGGCGGCGCACACCTCGGCGGTGACAGGCGCACCCGCCACATCGAGGCTGGCACAGATGGTACCGCCACCTTGGATCAGCAGGGCGTTCACATCAAAGCCGGTGGTCACGCCCAGCTCCACGATGCCCAGGTCCAGCGTCAGCGGGTCGTACACCAGCGTGTGGATGGTGTAGTCGCCCACGGCGGGGATCAGCAGGTTCGGTGTGGTGGCCACGTCCACGATCAGCAGTTCGGGACCGGCCGTAAGGACGTACACGGTGCTGTAGCCATCGGGCACCACGCTGTTGCCATCGGGGGTGGCGCTCACCACGGTCTCATCCGCGATGAAGCAGACCACGTCCAGGTCGGCGGTGATGGTGCCGGCATCGGCCGTGCAGGGCTCCGTGCAATCTTCCACCACGATGGGCGCACCCACCACGTCCAGGCTGGCGCAGATCGTTCCACCACCTTGGATCAGCAGGGCGTTCACGTCGAAGCCGGTGGTGACACCGAACTCCACGATGCCCAGGTCCAGCGTCAAGGGGTCGTACACCAAGGTGTGGATGGTGTAGTCGCCCGCCGCGTTCACGGTGAACTCGGGCGTGCCACCGGCGGCGATGATCAACAGCTCGGGGCCTTGTGTCAGCACGTAGGCGGTGAGGTAGTCCACGGGTACGGTGGCATTCCCATCGGCCGTGGCGCTCAGCGTGGCCTCGTCGTTCAGCAGGCACACGGGGCTCGCATCGGCGGTGAGGGTGCCAGCGTTGGCCTCACAGGGCTCTGTGCAATCCTCCACCACGATGGGCGCACCCACCACATCCAGGCTGGCGCAGATCGTTCCACCGCCTTGGATCAGCAGGGCGTTCACATCAAAGCCGGTGGTGACACCGAACTCCACGATGCCCAGGTCCAGCGTCAAGGGGTCGTACACCAAGGTGTGGATGGTGTAGTCGCCCGCCGTGTTCACGGTGAACTCGGGCGTACCACCGGCCGCGATGATCAGCAGCTCGGGGCCTTGGGTCAGCACGTAGGCGGTGAGGTAGTCCACGGGCACGGTGGCATTGCCATCGGCCGTGGCGCTCAGCGTGGCCTCGTCGTTCAGCAGGCACACGGGGCTCGCATCGGCGGTGAGGGTGCCGGCGTTGGCATCGCACACCACGATACAGTCCCCACCATCAAAGCCGAAGGTGGCACAGTTGAACTGGGCATCGCAGTTCCCGTCGCCGATCAGAGCGCTGGGTGAACAGTTGCCGTCGCAATCCCGCACAAAGCCATCGGGACAGGGCTCCGTGCAGTCCACCACGTTGAAGGCCGCACCCACCACGTCCAGGCTGGCGCACACCGTGCCACCGCCCTGGATCATCTGCGCGACGAGCTCGCCCGCCAGCGTGACGCCGAACTCCGTGTTGCTCAGGTCCAAGGTCTGGTCGTACACCATGTAATGGATGGTGTAGAGGTCCGCCGCGTTCACCACGAAGTCAGGCGTGCCATTGGCGCTGATGATGAGCAGCTCGGCGCCTTGGGTCAGGAGGTACAGGGTGGAATAGCCCGGAGGGACATTGCTGTTGCCATCGGCCGTGGCGGCCAGGTTGGCGAAGCCGTTGGTGAGGCAGAGGGTGCCTCCGCCGGTGAGGGTGCCCGCATCGGCCAGGCACTGGCCCAGGCAATCGGCGTTCACCTCCACGGTGATGGAGCTGGAGTTGGTGGCGGGGGCGATGGCCGCACCCTGCTGGGCGCTCACGGTGTAGGTGATGGTGTGGATGCCTTCGCCGGCAGCCGCCGGATCGAACAGGTCACCCACCACACCGGGGCCGCTGAAGGTGCCGCCCGTGGTTCCCGTAGGAGTGAGCGTCACCGCTGCATCGGTCACGCACAGCTCCGTGCCCGGCCCGCTGAAACCTGCGTTGGGCAGGATCACCAGTTCGCGCTGGTAGCTGATGGGGTTGTTGTTCTGCGCGATCGGCCCGAAGCCGCCGCAGGTGAGGGAGAAGGGCCAGGCGTTCACGTTCGCCAGGATGTTCACCGTGGCAGCGAACACACCCGCCTCGGTGGGCGTGCCCGAGAGCAGCGCACAGCCGTTGGACTGGGGTGCGTAGTTCACCTGGTCCGACACGCCCGTCAGTCCCGCAGGCAGTTCGGTGAAGGTGAAGCTGCCCAGCTGGGTGATCCGCACGGATACACCGGTGAGCTCGGGGTCGAAGAGCGTGGCCTCCACACAGGCGTCGGTGACGTGGAAGGAGACGGCGTCGCTGTACGCCTCGCCCACCTGCCCCACGGCAAAGGGCGTGGGACATAGGCCGCCCGAGGGGGGCAGCTGGTCCAGGCAATCCACCGGTGAACACTGGGCTGCGGCCGTGTGGCCCAGCACCATCAGCAATGCGGATAGGACAGGTAGGAGTAGGCTTCGTTTCATGAAGGAGGGTTTGATCGGCAGAGCAAGGTAGCGCCTCGCCGGCCTTGTTCGGCGGCGCACGAACGGTCAAGTAGTCCACAGCCCACCGTGCATGGTGGGAGTGCGGGTTGGTCTTCAGCAGAAGAAAAGGAAGCCGTTCAGCGCAGCTGCACGCCCTTCAGCAGCAGGCGCTGCCAGCTGGTATTGGCCCGCAGGTAGGCCTTGATGGCCGGGTGCGTGGGCACCAGCTTCCAGCGCTTGTCCTCCACGTGGGTCAGCACCTTCTCCATCAGCTCAGTGTGGATGTTGAGGTGCTCCAGGCTCTTGGGCACGTCGATGCTGGTGAGGAAGATGCGGTCACCGTCACGGTCGTACTCCACGCGGGCCCGTTGGCCATCCACCCGCATCACGAACTGCCGCGCATCGATCTCGTCGTGGAGCTCGTAGGTGGCCGGAGAGAGGGGAGCTTCTTTTTTCGCCATGGGGGTGCAAAGGTACCGTGCATGGGGGAACGTGGGGAATGGGGATGGACAGGGTCATCACGTCTTGTCTCTGCGACCCCGCTGGGGTCGGACCAAGGACGACGGTCCTTCCTATGTTCTGTGACCCCTCTGGGGTCATCAAAGGCCTATGCGCCGATGTGATGTTGACCCCAGAGGGGTCATAGAACATAGCACTTTCATTCACCCACACAGTCGACCCCAGCGGGGTCGCAGAAGCTCTTGCGAACTCCTGCACGAGCAGGAACACGCAATGGTCCAAGCGGCGGTGATCGCTGATCCGTCTCCCTCAGAAGTTGAGCGAGGCGGCCAGGAAGGGCATGCCCCAGGAGAAGGCGCGTTCGGAAAGCTCCTTGTTGTAGAACAGGCCCACGTCGAAGGCCAGGAAGTCGCCCACCACCCGCAGCGCGAAGCTGTGGGCCAGCAGGTCGTCGCCCTCGGCCAGCAGCACCCAGTGTTCGGTGAGCGCCTGCACGTTGGCGAAGATGCGCACGGCGGCCGCGCCGCTGAGGATGGGCCTCAGTTCGCTGTCGTCGCCCACCCGCGCCATGCCGCCGGAGAGCGTCAGCTGGTTGTCCGGCGAGCCCCAGGTGAGCTGCGCCATGGCCGCGGCGAGGCCCAGCTCATCCTCGGCCGCGGGGTCCTCGCTGTTCGCGGGCAGGGGAAGGGCCAGGTAGAATGCCGTGCCCCCGAGGTGCACGGTCTCCGAGAGCGGGCCGCAGTATTGCAGGCGGACGGTCCACACCGGTGAAAGGCGCGCGGCATTGATGGTGGAGTAGAGGTCGATGCCCCCGCCCAGCATCAGCCGCTTGCTGGCCGCATAGGTCACCGTGTTCCACGAGACCAGCACGTTGCGGTACTGCCCCGTCCCGGCCTGCAGCGGTATGGCGGAGTTGGCGTGGATGTACTGGTTGCCGTAGCCGTTCTTGGAGCGGCGGAAGGAATGCGTCTTGCGCACGGGCAGCAGCGCAAAGCCCTCCGTGCGCAGGGTTCCGACCTCATCATCAGCGGGTGACCCATCACTGGCGATCGCCGGTGCCAGGCCGCACGACCACATGGCCACTGCTGCCACCGTGCGACGAAGAGCGGCACGGAAGGGCAGGGACGCGGTGGGCTGCATGGGAGCAAGACGTGAAGATCGCGTCCGGGATGCCGCAGCACATGTCCGGAAGGCATCTATCTTTCCACGACCAGAACCGTTCCATGCAGACATCCCTACGCGCCATCGTCCTAGCCAGCCTTCTGTTCATCGCCCAGGGTAGTGCGCAGGCCCAGTGCCCCGGCTGTGTGCCGGACCTGAGCTGCGTCTCCGACCCGGCCTTCCCCACCCTGTGCCCGCTGAGCCCGCCCGATGCCACGGCCGGCGTGGCCTACGGCACGGACATCACCTTCTGGCTGCCCGCGGTGTTCACCGACCCGGGCACCGGCTTCACGGTGGATTTTGAACAGATGACCGTGACGGGCGTGTCGGGCCTGCCCTTCGGCATGGACCTGGAGACCAACGCGCCGGGCAGCGTGTACTATCCGCAGGAGAACCAGTACGGCTGCGCGCGCCTCTGCGGCACACCGCTCATCGCGGGCACCTACGCCTTCACCATCAGCATCCTCGCGGGGGTGAACTTCAACGGTTTCGACATCAGCGTGCCGCAGGAATTCTCCATCCTGCTGAACGTGCTGCCCGGTGCCGGCGGCAATGCCAGCTTCGCCTACAGCCCCACCGCCGGCTGCGGCAGTGTCACCGCCACCTTCGAGGCACTGATCGACGGGGCGCCCTCGCCCACCACCTACGCTTGGGACCTCGGCAACGGCAGCACCAGCACCGCGAGCGTGCCACAACCACAGACCTATGACCAGCCCGGCACCTACGTGATCACCCTGGAGACCACCGTGGGCGGCTACGTGCTGAACACCGTGACCCTTACCGGTGTGAACGGCAACTGGTGCGGCGATGTGGAGGAGCCTGATGTGCCCTTCGTGGGCTGCACCGGCGACCCCGACCCCTACTTCGTGCTCACCGACGCCACCGGCGGGACCTATACCAGCGGCTCGCTGGACAACACCCAGAGCGGCACCTGGAACGACCTGGGCCTGCTGCTGGACGAGCCCCCCTACTCCATCACCTTCTTCGATGAGGACGTGGTGAGCCAGGACGATGCGCTGGGCACCTACAACATCCCTGCGAACGGTGCGGGCACCTACTTCATCAACGTGGCCGGCGGCACCACGGGCAGCCTCGCCGTGAGCAACGACCCGCAACAGGTCTTCACGGACAGCGATACAGTGACGGTCTACGGCCTGCCCGAGATCGCCGTACTGAACGATGAGCTGAGCGGCGAGCTCTGCGCCACACCGGACACGCTGGTGTACTACACCTGGTTCCACGATGGCGACACGGTGCCGGGCAGCAACGTGCCCTGCCTGACGCCCACGGGTCCGGGCCTGTGGTGGGTGTCGGGCATCAACGCCCAGGGCTGCACCGCGCTCAGCGATACCATCACCATCTGCCCGGAGGTCACGATCAGCCAGAACGGCAACGTGCTCTTCGTGCCCAGCGGCTTTGCCAGCTACGCCTGGACCCACCAGGGCCTTGCCATCGGCGGCAACGATGCCTTCGTGTTCACCCTCGGCGATGGCCTCTACACCGTGAC
>JBGTAJ010000171.1:0-8370 GCA_041749915.1 Flavobacteriales bacterium | reverse complement strand
CGCTGGCACATCTCGCTGAGCACCTGGTTCCGCGACTACCTCTACGTACCACTGGGCGGCAGCCGCGGCGGCACGGCGATGCGGGTGCGCAACACCTTCATCATCTTCCTGGTCAGCGGTTTCTGGCACGGCGCCAACTGGACCTTCGTGATCTGGGGCGCGCTGAACGCCGTGTACTTCCTGCCCCTGCTGCTGGCGCAACGCAACCGCCAGAACCTGGGCATGGTGGCCGAGGGCCGGCTGCTGCCCTCTCCGCGCGAGGCGATGCAGGTGCTGCTGACCTTTGCGCTCACCTGCGTGGCCTGGGTCTTCTTCCGCGCCCGCAATGTGGAGCAGGCGGTGGACTACCTGGCGGGGATGGCCAGCCCTTCGCTGCTGCATCCGCCCCGGTTCGGCAACAACAACCTGCCCCTGCTCCTGTTGCTCTTCGTGGCCATTGAATGGTGGGGTCGGCATGGGGAGCATGCCTTGGAAAAGGTGGCCCTGCGCTGGAATCGGCCATTGCGCTGGACCTTCTACGGGGTGCTGATCGGCTGCATCGGACTGTTCATGCGCACGGATGAGGCGCCGTTCATCTACTTCCAGTTCTGACCGGCGATGCGCAGTTACCTCACCGATCTCCTGCTCTTTGTCCTGGTGGCGTTGGTGGTGTATGCCGCCGTGATCATCGGTGCCGGAGCCCTCTCCCCGTACCATGCTCATCGAAACATAAAGTTCCGAAAAGGTGTTTACGGCCACCTGTACTCCCGCACCCGCGAGATCCCCGCCCATGCCGATGTGGACATCCTATTCTTAGGCTCCTCCCACGCCTACCGGGGCTTCGACCCACGCCTGTTCGAGTCCCGAGGCCTGCGCACCTTCAATCTCGGGTCCAGCTCACAGAGCCCGTTGCAGACCAAGTTGTTGTTAGACCGCTACCGGGAGCACCTGAACCCACGGTTGGTGGTCATGGATGTCTATCCCCTCACCTTCGATATCGATGGGGTGGAATCGGCACTGGACCTGATCGCCAATGACACCATACGATTGGATATGCTTCACATGGCACTGGAACTGAATAATATCGGCGTGCTGAACACCCTTCTGTATGGCACCTATCGACAGCTCTTCGGGCTGGATGCGGCATTCCTGGAACCAATTGTGATAAATAACGACACCTACGTAAGTCGTGGTTACGTTCAAAAAGACCCAGGCCCGTTCAGAATGCGACCAGCCCAGGTACCCCTGGGCTGGGACCCACCGGAATACCAGCAAGTCTCGTTTGCAGCGATGATGGCCCAGTTGAAGTCACACGGTATTCCGGTAATCCTATTACAGACACCCGTGACCAGTGTACACCGGTATACGATTGAGGAACGGAAAATGCTGGCACAGCACTTCGGTCGCTACGCCCCCTACGTGGACCTGAGCGACCTGTTCCCCCAGGATGACAGCACCCTGTTCTACGACGGGCACCACATGCGGCAGAAGGGCGTGGAGATCTTCAACGAGGCCTTCCTCGACACGCTGGAAAAGCTCGGGATGTTGCCTTTGGAGGAAAGGTGCGGGGAGAATGACCCGGAATAGCAGTGCCCGTCCTTCGGCCAGCCTCACGACGGGTCGATAGATCCCCGTAGTCGTGCTTCTTTGTTCTATGACCCCTCTGGGCTCAAGAGGCACGTGACCTGGCCGCGGGCCGACCAAGATCGGGCGCCATGCGCCAAGACCCACAACTTCAAGGGAAAGGCTGCTTCCAGGAAGATGCCCCACCAACACGCTTGGGGCCCTTGAACAACCGGGTATTAGTGCAGCTTCCGCAGCTCGCTATCTTCGGGCGCTAACGAACGGTACGCTCTTGCTCCGAAAATGACCCCGATCGAACGCCATCAGGAGATCGTGAACCCGATGCTCACCAGCATCGAAGCCCACTCCACCCGTACCGCATTCGTTATCGCGGAGCAGGAGCATTCCTATGCCGAGCTCCATAACCGCGTTTCGGCCATCCGACGCTTCATACGTGCTCGGATCCCGGCTCAGGAAAAGCTCATCGGCATCCTGGCCGAAGACCACCTAGACACCTACGCTGCGATCCTCGCGTTATGGGCAGAAGGTCGTGGATACGTGCCACTCGCCCTTGGAACGCCCGCCGCACGGCTGGCACAGATCATTGAGCAGAGCGGTGTGCGAACGGTCCTCGGCGCATCCATCGCGACACCGATCGAAGGTGCGAAAGTGCAGCTTACCTCAGAAGCACCAGCGAATGGAGAACCGCTGGAACCATGTCGGCTTTCCGGCGAGGAAGTTGCCTACCTGCTCTTTACGTCAGGCACGACCGGACGTCCCAAAGGAGTCCCCATTACCCATCGTGCCCTAGCCGCATTTGTCGCCGCCTTCGAGGCGCTCGGTCTGGGTATCCGCCCATCGGATCGTGTATTGCAGATGTTCGAACTGACCTTCGATCTATCAGTCATGTCCTATGCTATCCCACTCCTCCACGGTGCAAGTGTGCTAACGGTGCCGGGTGACGCACTGAAATACACCTATATCCATGCCCTCTTAGAGGACAGGTCAGTGACCGTGGCCCTGATGGTACCCTCCATTCTCAATTTTTTACGACCCTATTTCGATGAGATCCTGTGTCCGTCGTTGCGCGCCAACCTGTTCTGCGGCGAGGCACTACCTTTGGATCTCTTGGAGGAATGGTGCACATGTATCCCGAACGCACGCGTTCTGAACGTCTACGGCCCTACGGAACACACAATTTTTTGCACCGCATACGAGTATCAACGGAATGCTGAGAACGGATCCAGCAACGGGATCCTGTCCATCGGTAAAGCCATGCTCGGAACAACGGTCGGCCTGGTCGACGAGCACGGCAATTGGTCACACACTGGCCAAAGTGGTGAACTGACGCTGTCGGGATCACAGGCAACGCTCGGCTATTGGCGAGATGAGGAACGTACTACCAGCGCCTTCATCCATCCAGAGAGTGCTTCACCACAGCGTCACTACCGCACTGGCGACAGGTGTTCCATCGATGAGGATGGCACCATCCTTTATTGGGGCCGCATGGACGAGCAGGTGAAAGTGCAGGGTTACCGGGTGGAGCTGGCGGAGATCGAGCATTTCGCGCGCCGCATCGCAGGAGGAAGCATAGCGGTCGCCATCGCAGTGACCAACCAATTCGGACACACAGAGTTGGTACTAGTTCTTGAAGGTCCGGCCCAAGACAAAGCTAGCATCATCAATAGACTGAAGGAAGTGCTTCCGTCGTACATGATTCCGGCAAGGGTAGAGCAACTCAGCACTTTGCCGCTCAACGCTAACGGGAAGATCGACCGGCCGGCCTTGAAGCGACAATTCGGTTCGGCAAAATGAGCACAAGTACGATCCGTAGGGCTGGCGCAGCCGACATTCCATTCCTCATCGAGACGTGCCTTGGTGCTGAGCAGGGAGCCGGGAAGCATGCCCCCATCGCGCGCGTTTTCGGCCTTACTGACGAACAGGTTGCGCCATACTTGGCAGCCATGTTCGGCGAGGAAGTGGATGGTTGCGAATTCTCGGTGTCCAGCTTCCTCATTGTTGAGGAGGATGGCATGCCCGCCGCTGCGGTAGCAGGTTGGATTGAAGGCGCCGCCGAGGACGGGTTGGGCTCGAACTTTCTGCGTACCAACCTGATCGGATACACTTTCCCGCCCACGTCAATGGCGGCCATGCGGACCAATGGAGCCGCCGTCAAAGAATTGCTTCTACCGAGGTCGTCGCTTATGCTGCAACTCGAGTATGTCTACACTTCGCCCTCCCATCGTGGAAAAGGCTATGCCCGCAAATTAATCGGCAAACACATCTACGAAGCCCGGACCCAAGGGATTGAAAGGGCACAGGTCCAGGTGTTCGCTGATAACAAACCCGCCATACTGCTTTATGAATCGATGGGATTTTCCACTTCCCAGACCGCACACACCGAACACCCCAATGCGTTGCAGCTGGTTCCTGCTGCGAGCAAACTTCTCATGGAACGCTCAATATGATACCTGACAGAACATGGAAAAGAATGATATCGCCACCCGCATCCGCGAAGTCCTGATCGCTGTTGTGGGTCATGACCGGTTCGAAATGCGCGATGACCTCACCGCACCTGATGTGGAGGGCTGGGACTCACTCACCCACATGTCTATCATCACGGGGATCGAAAGCGCATTCAACGTTCGGTTTAAGCTTCGCGAAATCAACAAACTGCGGAATATGGGAACGCTCATCGAACTCGTACAAAGCAAGTTATCGGCATAGGCCCCATGCTTTTCCTTTCTCAGGAATTCCTGCTCTTCTTCTTGACCGTATTTGTCCTTTACTGGTCGGTCTTCAAGAATTCCATGAATGGTCAAGATTCGCTGCTCATGGTGAGCAGCATTATCTTTTATGGATGGACAGACACTCGTTTCCTGATTTTAATTGGAATCAGCGGCACCTTGAACTATGGCCTTGCTGTACTGATTGAGCAGAACGAGAGCGACCGCTTACGATCGGCCTGGTTATGGACCGGAGTCATACTGAATATATTAATTCTTGGATATTTCAAATATTTCGGATTCTTTTATGAAAGCCTTGCCTGTTCTCTGGAAGGAATGGGACTCCCTCTTGAAAAGCGCTATTTCAAGATTGCTCTTCCGATAGGAATAAGCTTTTTCACTTTTCAAATGATTGGATATTTGATCGATGTCAACAATGGCAGCAGCGTTGCATGTAGGAAG
Organism: Flavobacteriales bacterium; assembly: GCA_041749915.1. Classification (GTDB taxonomy): domain Bacteria; phylum Bacteroidota; class Bacteroidia; order Flavobacteriales_F; family PHOS-HE28; genus PHOS-HE28. The sequence continues at coordinate 3,640 of JBGTAJ010000171.1, read as the reverse complement.
CCTATAAAATTCTTTACCTACGTTCTGTATTTCCCTAAAATTCTTGCTGGACCCATTGAGCGGGCCCAGAATTTCCTACCATCCATCGAACGCGTGCGCACCTATGAGCAAGAGATGATCTCTGATGGAATGCGTCAATTCCTCTGGGGTGCTTTTGCAAAGACGGTGATCGCAGACGGCCTCAGCCCCTTGGTCGATGGCATCCATACAGACCCTGGTGCTGCACCAGCCAGCACGTTGTGGCTCGGCGCTTGTCTTTATCTCATTCAACTCTATGCCGATTTCTCCGGTTACTCCAACATGGCCATCGGCACATCCAAAATGTTGGGTATCCCGCTTTCCATCAACTTCAGATCTCCCTTGTTCGCATTGAACGTGAGTGACTTTTGGAGAAGATGGCATGTGTCGCTCACGTCCTGGATGATGGACTACCTATTCACCCCGCTGGCCTTTATGCTACGCCAGTATGGGAGACCAGGCGCATCCTTGGCCATCATGGTCACCTTCCTTGCGGTGGGCGTCTGGCATGGCGCCAACTGGACCTTTATCGTGTTCGGCCTGATTCAAGGGCTGTTGTTCCTACCCTTAGTAGCGAGTGGGAAGGTGAATGTTACTAGGCCAGGCACTGGTCTTGTATATGGTGCCAGACAGATCGCGGCTGGCGCCTTCACCTTCATATTGATGGCGGCCAGCTTCGTTTGGATGAGGGCGGACAGCATCGCGGTCGGCAGCTCGTATTGGAAAGGCATGGTGGGTCCAGGGCTTTGGACCAACCCGTCCATCAACCTTTTCAACATGTTGGTCCCATTGCTGTTCTTCTTATTGCTGGAATGGCTTGGAAGAGGCCAGGACCACATGCTCACCAAGGTGGGGTCGCTTCGGACCACCATCCTTCGCTGGTCGATCTACGCCGTCATTCTCGTTCAGATAGCGCTGTATTCGAATACACAAGGGGCCACATTCATCTATTTCGCCTTCTGATCCATGCAACTAATCCGCGCCGCTTTTCGCCTAATCCTCGTCGGTTCGCTTGCAGTTCTCCTGTATGCATCGACCCTGGCGCTGGCACCGCGACCGCTGCCCTTTAACCTCATAAAGAACCTGAATGTCCCCACCGGCGGCCATGGACATCTCTACACCCGCATGAAGGAAGCCGCCACCTACGGTAAAGTTGACATCCTGGTGGTCGGATCTTCACTTGCCTATCGTGGATTCGACCCGAGGATCTTTGCGGCGCACAACATCCGCCTGTTCAACCTTGGCTCCAGCAATCAAACGCCCCTCCAGTCCGAGATCTTGCTTCAACGGCACCTGGATGAACTCGATCCGCGACTGGTCATTTTCGCTCTTCAGCCAATCTCTCTATCGGTCGATGGGCTGGAAAGTACGCTCGACCTCCTAGCCAACGGACCATTGGACAAGCAGACGTTCGATCTGGCGATGCATCATGAACATATCAAAACCTACAACGCGGCAGCCTTTGCAGCTATGAAGCAAGCTCTGGAAGGCCCTCCTACGATCGACGAGCCCGTTCTGAAAGGCACCGATACCTACGTTAAAGGCGGCTTCGTGGAGCAACGTTCGGGCTCGAACCACAAACCCCTCCCATCGCCCCTGCCATCATTCGTTCCGCGCAGCGATCAAGAGAAGGCATTGGAACGCTGCATTGCTATGATCGAAGTTCGCGGGCGGAAAGCAATGATCGTCCGGACACCTGTTCTCACCACCTATGCCGATCCAGAATTCGACAATACGTTCAACGCAAGAATGAAGCGGTTTGCTCCCGTGATCGATATGTCGAAGCATGAGTTGATACAAGACCCATCCTACTTCTATGATGGATCACACTTGAACCAACAAGGGGTGCAAGTATTCAACACTATACTTATCCAAGATATAAAAATGGCATTAAGTACTGAAATTACTTCACCCGTGCGGCAGCATTCCCCGACAGTTGTTCAAACGTACCGGACTAGGACTCACTAATAGAAACGTAAACACACGATCAGCCGCCTAATAGGGTGAGCCTCCATTTTGCTAAGGGCTTCCAGCGCTACGGCAACAGTCACTGAGCCAATTGGCCTTGTGCTCGGGGATGAGGGCGATTAGATCACAGAGATACATAAAGGGTTCCACGCCGTTCTTTTTGCGCATGCGGAAAAAGCGGTGCCCCCCTACTCCTGGTGCGGGCTCTTGCGTGGGCGGTCTAAGGGCTGTTGCGCCGGCATGACCGGGGCAACACCCGCTACCGGGGCGACCACGTAGCCTTTGGCGCGCAGGCCTTCCAACAAGCCTTCGGGCCCGGGCAGGTGTGCGGCACCGAGCAGGAACAGCGCAGTGGTATCGGCGGTGATCACACTGTCCATGCGGTGCACCATCACCCGGTTGCGGTCGGTGAGCAGCACCTTCTCCATCACCACCGTGGGACCGGTGGAACTGGAGGTGATGGTCCAGAGGCGCTCCAGCTCCTGCTCGGCATAGGCATCGTGCATGGCATCCAGGTCGTCGGCGCCCTGCTTGCCCACCAGATGGTCATAGAGCATATCGGCCTGTTCGGCCAGAGGGATGGCCTCGATGGCGGCGATCTGTTCATCCATCGTCTCCAGTCCGATCACCCGTCGGTCGATGGTGCGGGCATGTTCCATCAGGGCATCATCCAGCATCCGCTCACGGTCGCTGGCCATGTCGCCTTCCATCAGGGTGGCCATGACGAAGAAGGGCTTCATGCGGCTCACCATGGCTACGAGGGGCCCCAGACGTTCCTTCAGGACGGGTTCCAGACGTTTCCACTCCTTCTTGGAATAAAGGCTTTCGAGGTCCTGTCCGGCGGGAAGCAGCAAGCGGCCCATGACGGCCAGGCTGGCGTTGGGGCTTTGGGAGAGGTCCAGTTCACCGGCGACGGTGGCACAGCGCGGCATCACGGCCTGCACGCGGGCCTCGAAGCGGAAGGCCCGCTCGTCGGTGCTGTGCATTGTGCCGTAGAGGAAGCTGGTGTCCGGCCGCTCGGGGTGAACGACGGACCATAACAGGGCCTTGGGCAGGTTCTGTGCGGCGAGGGCTGCTGGGAGCAGTAGGGCGGAAAGGGCTGGGAGAACACGCATCCGGACCGCAAGGTAGCGGCCCCGGGGCGCCGGGCCTACCAGGGCACGCGGGCGAGGAGGAAGGATGTGAGGGCCAGCACCGCAAAGGCCACGGCACTGAAACGGATCAACTGGCTGCGGTCGGCTTGGCGGGTGCGTTCCATGTTGTTTCTGATCGAGAGTATCCTATTGACGCAGGAAGGGCGAAGGGTTGCCCGCAAGAAAGAAAAAACTTGACAAACACTTGGGATCCACCAGTGACCGGAACCCGCCCCCCTGGCCCATGCACCAAAAGGGCGCCGCAGTAGAGCATCGGGCAGCCAGTGGACAAGGTCCGGAGGCTCAGGGCAGTTGCTGCGAGCGCACCGCCGTGGGCACCGTTCCCCCGATGGTCTGCAAGATGATGTCGCGGTCGTTGTTGGGGCCGACATACTTCACCACGCCGTCCATGTTCACATCGGCACCGTTGTACACGTTGCTGGCCACGTTGGTCGGCGTGCTGCCACCCACGGCGGTCAGGACCACATCGCGATTGCTGCTGGCGCCTGAATACATGATGA